>NZ_AP023287.1:2504066-2817074 GCF_014218295.1 Mycolicibacterium litorale | reverse complement strand
GGGGGAGCGAGTGCTGATCCACTCCGCGACAGGCGGTGTCGGCTTGGCCGCGGTCGCCGTCGCCAAGATGGTCGGAGCGCGGGTGTACGCCACCGCCGGAACAGAGGCCAAACGGCACCTGCTGTCCACGCTGGGCGCGGAATACGTCGGCGATTCGCGCAGTGTCGACTTCGCCGACGAGGTCCTCGAGGTCACCGACGGCGTCGGCGTCGACGTCATCCTGAACTCGCTCGCCGGCGAGGCGATCACGCGTGGTGTTCAGATACTCGCTCCCGGTGGCCGTTTCGTGGAGCTCGGTAAGAAGGACGTCTACGCCGACGCGTCACTGGGACTGGCCGGGCTCGCCAAGAGCGCCTCCTTCTCGGTGGTCGACCTCGATCTCAACCTGCGACTGCACCCACGACGTCACCGGCGGATGCTCGAGGACATCCTGGCGCGTGCCGCTCGCGGTGACCTGCAGCCACTGCCGGTGACGGCATTCGACTTCGACCACGTGATCGACGCCTTCCGGCTCATGGCGTCGGGTGGCCACATCGGTAAGATCCTGGTCTCCGTGCCGAGCGACGGTGACATCCGTGCCATCGCGCCGGCGCCGCCGCAGCCGCTGGTCACCTCCGATGGTGGGTACATCGTCGTGGGCGGCATGGGTGGCGTCGGTTTCGTCGCCGCGCGTCGACTGGCCGAACAGGGTGCCGGAATGGTTGTGGTGAACGGACGTTCGGGTCCCGACGCGGACACCCTGGCGGCGATGGCGGAACTGCGGGCCAGGGGCGTGCGGATCGAGGTCGTCACCGGCGACGTCGCGATACCGGGCACCGCGGAACGTCTCGTCAGCGCCGTGCAGGATGCCGGCTTCCCGCTTCGCGGAGTACTGCACAGTGCGACGGTTCTCGAAGACCAGATCGTGCTCAACATGTCGGAGTCGGCTGTCGGGCGGGTGTTCCATCCGAAGGTGGCGGGCGCCTGGCGGCTTCACGCCGCCACCGCCCAGCTCGATCTCGACTGGTGGCTGGTGTTCTCCTCCGCCGCATCGCTTCTCGGGTCACCCGGGCAGGGCGCGTATGCGGCAGCCAACGCCTGGCTCGACGGCCTCGTGGCCTATCGACGGTCCCGCGGACTTCCCGCCGTGGCGATCAACTGGGGCCCTTGGGCGGAAGTCGGACGCGGCCAGTCCTTCGCCAATCTCGGCTTCTCGATGATCACGCCGGAAATGGGCATGGCGGCGATGGAGAGGGCGCTCGCCGCCGACCGGGCCACCACCGGGGTGTTCGGGCTCGACGCCCGGCAGTGGTTCCAATCGTTCCCCGCGGCCGCCCATTCGTCGCTGTTCAGTGAATTGCAGGATGCGACCACCGTGGAGCGACGGGGTCACGGCAGATTCCAGGCCGAGCTCGCCGACATGCCGGAAAACGAACGCCCCGCTCGGGTCGCGGCGACGATCGCCGACGAGATCTGCGCGGTCCTGCGGTCGACCGATCCGATCGATCACAGCGAGGCGATGACGTCGTTGGGCCTCGACTCGCTGATGGCACTGGAACTCCGGAACAGACTCGAATCGCGACTCGGCATCACGCTGCCCGCGGCGCTCGTCTGGGCCTACCCGACGATCTCGGATCTCGCCGGTGCCCTGTATGAACGCATGGGCTTCGAGCAGACGCCGGAAATACCCGAACCGGAATCCGCACTGGCCGAGGACGACCTGCAGTTGCTGGCCGATCTCGTCGCGGCCAGCGAAGCCGAGGTCACGATGGAAGCCGCTGAATCATGACGAATCTGGCTGCGCTCGCATCCCAGCTGTCGCCGAAGGCCCGCGAGCTGCTGATGCAGGAGCTGGTCCGGGCGGGCACCGCCCCGCCGACCGATTCGGGAACCGTCGAGCCGATCGCCGTCGTGGGCATCGGATGCCGGTTCCCTGGGGGTGTCGCCGGTCCTGAGAGTCTGTGGCAGCTGCTCGCCAACGGGGTCGATGCGATCACCGAGGTTCCTGCCGACCGGTGGGACGTCGACGCCTACTACGACCCGGACCCGGGTGCGCCGGGACGCATGACGACGCGGTGGGGTGGTTTCATCTCCGATGCGGGCGGGTTCGACGCGGACTTCTTCGGCATCGCCCCCCGCGAAGCCGAGGCGATGGATCCGCAGCAACGATTGCTCCTGGAAGTGGCCTGGGAGGCGCTGGAGCACTCGGGGATTCGACCGGACTCCCTCAGCGGTACCCGTACCGGTGTGATGGTCGGCCTGTCGACATGGGACTACGCCATCGTCAACATCGAGCGGCACGCGCAGATCGACGCCTACCTGAGCACCGGGATCCCGCACAGCACGGCAGTCGGAAGACTGTCCTATCTGATGGGCCTGCGTGGCCCGGCGGTCGCCGTCGACACCGCCTGCTCGTCGTCGCTGGTGGCGATCCACCTGGCGTGCCAGAGCCTGCGGCTGGGGGAGAGCGACATGGTGCTCGCGGGAGGATCACAACTGAACCTCTCGCCCTTCACCAGTATCGCCCTGTCGAAGTGGTCGGCACTGTCGCCCGAAGGTCGGTGCAAGACCTTCGATGCCCGCGCGGACGGTTTCGTACGGGGCGAGGGCTGCGGAGTGGTCGTCCTCAAACGGCTCAGTGACGCGCTTCGCGACGGGAACCGCGTGCTCGCCGTGGTCCGGGGATCCGCGGTCAATCAGGACGGCCGGTCGAACGGGATCACCGCACCGAACGCGCTGGCCCAGCGCGACGTCATCAACGACGCGCTGCGGTCAGGTGGCTTCGAGGCGGCGTCGGTGAACTACGTGGAGGCCCACGGCACCGGAACCATCCTTGGTGACCCGATCGAATTCGAGGCACTGGCCACCACATACGGGGTGGGACAGGGCTCCTGCGCCCTGGGAGCCGTCAAGACGAATCTGGGTCACCTCGAAGCGGCCGCGGGCGTCGCGGGTTTCATCAAGGCCGTTCTGACGGTGCAGCGGGGGCAGATCCCCCCGAATCTGCATTTCACCAGGCTCAATCCGTCGATCGACGCCTCGGCCACCCGCTTCGTCTTCCCATCCCGACTGGGGCCGTGGCCGGACGAGGCCGGATTGCGCCGAGCCGGGGTGTCGTCATTCGGGCTGGCCGGCACCAATGCGCACGTGGTGGTCGAGCAGGCGCCGGTCACCGAACCCGCCGTCACGGTCGATGATCCGCGGGTGACCACGCTGGTCGTTTCGGGTAAGACCCCCAAGCGAATCGGTGCGATGGCCGGTGTGCTGGCCGACTGGATGTCCGCTGCCGGGACGTCGGTTCCGCTGGCTGACGTGGCGCACACGCTGAACCACCATCGAGCGCGACATACGAAGTACGCCACCGTGTCGGCCCGTGACCGGACCCAGGCAATCGCCGGGCTCAAGGCGTTGGCGGCCGGCAGGCCGGCCGAGGGGGTCAATGGTTCGGTTGCCGCGAGCGGTGACTCCGGCGCGGTGTTCGTGTACTCCGGCCAGGGTTCGCAGTGGGCCGGAATGGGACAGCGACTCCTCACCGACGAGCCGGCATTTGCGGCGGCCGTTGCGGCGTTGGAGCCCACGTTCTCTGCGCGAGTCGGTTTCTCGCTGCAGGACGTGATCGCACGTGGTGAAGCCGTCGATGGCGACGCCCGGGTTCAGCCGGTGATCATGGGTCTGCAGCTGGCGCTCACGGAACTGTGGCGTTCCTACGGTGTGACTCCCCGTGCCGTGCTGGGTCATTCGATGGGTGAGGTGACCGCCGCGGTGGTGGCCGGTGCATTGACAGCGGATCAGGGGCTGCGGGTCATCGCCGTCAGGTCGCAGTTGATGGAGCGGCTGGCCGGCCAGGGTGCGGTCGCTCTGTTGGAGATGGATGCTGACGAGACGGCGGCGCTGATCGCCGACCACGCGCAGGTGAGTCTGGCCGTGTACTCCTCGCCCAGGCAGACGGTGATCGCCGGACCGCCGACCGACATCGACACACTCATCGCGGTGGTGCAGGGCCGCGGCCGGTTCGCCAAGCGGGTCAACATGCAGGTCGCTTCGCACAATGCGTTGATGGATCCGATCCTGCCGGAACTGCGCGGCGCCCTCGCCGATCTGACACCCACCGCGCCCGTCATCCCGTTCATCTCGACCGTCCAGAACACGACACAGCCGGTGTTGGACGCGGAGTATTGGGTGGCCAACGTGCGGGAGCCGGTTCGGTTGAGTCAGGCGATCACCGCCGCGGCGGACAGGCGCTTGCCCTTCGTCGAAGTCAGTCCGCACCCGACGCTGGCGTACGCCATCACCGAGACACTGGAACATTGTCAGCCATCCCGACGCCCCGTCGTGACGGCGACGATGAGCCGAGGGAAAGACCAGACCCTGTTCTTTCATTCGCAACTCGCGGCGCTCGGAATCGCTTCGCCGGAGAACGGAAGCCGCGGCCTCGTCGACATCCCGACGACACCCTGGGAGCACACGAAGTACTGGGTGCCGGATCGCGCCGCCGCTTCTGCTCCCAGTGACAGACATGCGCTACTTGGTGCGCACATCGCGATACCAACGGGCGACGGACATGTCTGGCAGGCCGACGCGGGCTCGGACGTTCTGCCGTGGCTCGCCGACTATCGAGTACACGATCACGTCCTCATGCCGACGGCGGGCTTCGCCGAGATGGTGTTGGCGGCCGCCGCCGAAGCGTTCGGTCAGCCGGCCCACACGTTGTGCATCGATCAGCTCACCGTTGATCAGATGCTGCCGATCGAAGGACACACACCCGTCACCACGCAATCGGTGACCCTCGCGGACAACCGGATCCGGGTGGAGATCCACTCACGCTCCGCCACCGGGACATGGCGTAGACATGCGGTCGCTCACGTTGAGAAGCGGTCCGACGATCCCGTGACCCAACGGCTCGACACATCCCCGCTCGAATCGCTGGGCACCGCCCTCTCACCGGCCGAGTTCTACGCGAACCATCAACTGGGCACCGCGTTCAGGGCCCTCACCCGGATCGTCCGGCTGCACAAAGGCGTGTCGGAAGTGCAGATCGACCTCCCGGATGAGGCACCGGGCTATCCGGGATGCGCGATCCATCCCGTCATGCTGGATGCAGCGCTGCAGAGTCTTCTGGCCGCGATGCCCGACGGCGTCGCGACGCCATCCGAGGCCGGGACGTACCTGACGGAATCGTTTGGAACCCTGCGACTCTTCCGCGAGACCGGCCGGCATGCGCGATGCCGTTCGGAGATCGTCGGGGTGGACGAGGACGGAGCGACCAGGCTGGGCAAGGTCACGCTGACCGACGGAACCGGCAGATCGACCGCCGAGATCACCGATGTCCGCCTCCGGCGGGTCGAGCGCGCGGCGATACCGCTTCCGCTGTCGCACAAGGTCTTCGAAACCACCTGGATCGAAGACCCGATTCCGGCGGAATCGACGACAGACGTGCCCTCCGGCACCTGGCTGGTTCTGGGTGACGGTGCCGCTGGACGCGCGCAGGCCGACGCGTTCGCCGACGGATGGCGATCACCGTCTCACCGGGTGATCACAGCCGACCTCGCGGACGACTCCGCCCTGCCCGGCGCATTCGCCGACACGGCCTCCGATCCCGACCACCCACCGGTGGGCGTGGTCGTGTTCCTCGAAGACCATGCGCTCGAAGGTGAGGATCAGGACGCCGCCCTGCACCATGCGCGCGACTCGATATGGTCGATCGCGGCAGTCCTCCGGACGGTCCTCGCGGGCTGGCACGGGCGCAGCCCACGCCTGTGGCTGATGACCCGCCGCGGCCTCGCCGTCGGCGAGCACGAGCCCGGCGATCCGGGCATCGGTGCGCTGCGAGGGCTGATCCGGGTCCTCGCCTACGAACATCCCGAGTTGCGTGCCACGCTGGTCGATCTGGGCGCGGAGGATGCGGCGTCTGTCCTGGATGCCGAGTTGCGCGTGGCGGGCAAAGACGACGTCATCGCGTGGCGCGAAGGGCAGAGATTCGTCGAACGTCTCTCTCGAGCCACCCTCGGTTCGCCGGTGAAGGACAAGGTCGTCCGTCCCGGGGGCGCCTACATCGTCACCGGCGGGGTCGGGGGACTGGGTCTCGTGGTCGCCCGGTGGCTGGTGGATCGCGGTGCGGGACGTGTCGTGCTCAATTCGCGCAGCGAGCCGTCGGACGAGCGGGCACAGGTGATCGACGACCTACAGGAACGGGCGGAGATCGTCCTCGTGCGAGGGGATATCGCTGATCAGCACCTCGCCGATCGGCTCGTCGCCACCGCCGAGGCGACCGGTCGCGACCTGTGCGGTGTCGCGCATCTGGCCGGGGTGCTCGACGACAGCCTCCTGGTGACCATGACCAGGGAGAGTCTGGATCGGGTCTGGTCGGCCAAGACTGCCGGCGCATTGAGGCTGCACCGGGCCACCGCCGAACGCAGCCTCGACTGGTGGCTCGCCTTCTCCTCGACGTCGGCGTTGCTGGGATCGCCCGGACAGTCGGCATATGCGAGTGCGAATGCGTGGGTGGATGCCCTGGTCAGGTGGCGCCGGGCAGCCGGCCTGCCCGCGACGGCGATCAACTGGGGACCGTGGTCAGACGTCGGAATGGCTCGGTCACTGGCGAACAGTGCGGTCGATCCGATCACGCCGAGCGAGGGAACCGAAGCGCTCGAGGTCCTGCTGGCGACCGACCGTGCCAACACCGGGTTGGCGCGCCTGCGCACTGAACGCGCGCTCACGGCCTTCCCGGAGATCCTTGAACTCGGATACTTCGCCCATCTGCTCGAGGAACTTGATGTGTCCGGCGGCGGGGACACCTGGGCGGGACCGGAAGCGCTTCGCGAGCTGAGTCCCGATGAGGCTGAGCGGATCCTCGCGGACCGCGTCCGTTCGCGGGTCGCGGCGATCATGGGTTATGCCGATGAGTCGGCTCTCGACGTCGCTGCGCCGCTGATCACGATGGGGATGGACTCGCTCATGGCGGTGCGGATACGACGCGCCGCTTCGGCGGACTTCGGCATCGAGCCACCCGTGGCGCTGCTGTTGCAGGGCGCGTCGCTGAACGACGTGGCGGCCGACCTCCTGCGGCAGCTCGGTTTCGCCGGACACGACAGCCCGGCCGTCGACGCAGTCCGCGACAGGGCCAACCAGCGCGCCGCCGCACGCCAACTCGCCGCGACACGGCGAAAGAGAGGACAACGCGCATGAACCTCGCCAGCGACCTCGACGCTCTACCCCCCAACGCGATCGCGGTTGTGGGAATGGCCGCCCGGCTGCCGGGAGCCGACTCGCTGTCGGCGTTCTGGGACAACCTCATGCGCGGCGAGGAATCGATCGTGACGCTGCCCGAGGAGCGATTGGCCGCAGCCGGAATAGGCGAGAAGGCCCTGGGGAGCGCGTCATACGTTCGGCGGGCGGCATTGTTGGACGGTTTCGACGAGTTCGATCCCGGGTTCTTCGGCTTTCCACCTCAGACGGCTCGCGTGATGGACCCGCAACAGCGTGTGTTCCTGCAATGCGCGTGGCACGCGTTGGAGGACGCCGGCTGCGATCCGGCCGATTTCGACGGATCCATAGGCGTCTTCGGCACCAGTGGCGCCAGCATCTACATGCTGCACAACCTTCTCTCCCACCACGATCCGGACCAGATCATGGGGCAGGGGGCGTCGTTCGATCTCATCAACATGTCCCTGTGGAACGACAAGGATTACCTGGCGACGAGGATCTCGCATCAATTCAACCTGCGCGGGCCCAGCATCACCGTCCAGTCGGCCTGCTCCTCGTCCCTGGTTGCCGTCCACATGGCATGCCAGAGCCTGTTGAGTGGTGAGTCGGATGTGGCTCTGGCCGGCGGAGTTTCGATTCGCGTCCCGCACTATGCCGGATACTGGCACGAGCCGGGTTCAATGGTGTCGGCCGACGGACACTGCCGACCTTTCGACGTGAGAGCCGATGGCACCGTGTTCTCCAGCGGATGCGGGATCGTGGTGCTCAAGCCACTGCAGGCGGCCATCGAGGAAGGCGATCGCATCCACGCGGTGATCCGCGGTTCCGCGATCAACAACGACGGATCGTTGAAGATGACCTACGCGGCGCCCAATGGTGACGCGCAAGCGGACGTCATCGCGGAGGCGCACGCGGTGGCCGATGTCGACTCCTCGACGATCAGCTACGTCGAAACCCACGGCACTGCCACACCTCTCGGTGATCCGATCGAGGTCGCCGGTCTGCGGAGGGCGTTCAGCGTGTCAGGAACTTCGCGCCCGGGCCCCTGCGCCCTGGGCTCGGTCAAGTCCAACATCGGCCACCTGGGCGAGGCCTCCGGTATCGCGGGGCTCATCAAGACCATCCTGTCCGTGCAGAACCGCGCCCTCGCGCCCACCCTGCACTTCACCAGCCCCAACCCGGCTCTGAACCTCGATGACGGTCCCTTCTTCGTCCAGAGCAGCCCCACCACGTGGGAGTGGGACGGACCCTTGCGGGCCGGCGTGAGCTCGTTCGGGGTAGGAGGAACCAACGTTCACCTCGTCGTCGAAGAACCGCCCGGCTCGCCGGCACGTGCGGCTCATACCGGACCGCAGGTTCTCCGGCTGTCGGCCCGTACCGAGAACGGATTGACCGACTTCCGTTCGGCTCTGGCCAAGGAACTGTCCCGCGAGAATGCCCCGGACCTGTCAGACGTGGCCTTCACCCTCGGCGGTCGGAGGAAACACGATCTTCGGATGGCCGTGGTGGTGCACGATGCCGATGACGCTTGCGCCGTTCTGCGAACGCCCGAACACGACAATGTCTTCGTCGGTACGGCGGTCGAGGGCGCGCAGTCGGCGGCCAACCGGGTGGTGCTGCTGTTCCCCGGGCAGGGTGCTCAGCACGCGGGAATGGCGCAGGGCCTCTACGAGACGGAAGCGGTGTTCGCCGAACACTTCCAGAAATGCTCCGAAGGCTTCCTGGCAGAACTCGGATTCGACCTCCGGGAGACGCTGTTCGGCGGCGCCGCAACGGACTTGGAGCGCACCGACCGGACGCAACCGGCGCTCTTCGCGGTCGAGTTCGCGCTCGGGAAGCTGCTCGAATCCTACGGTGTGCGGGCGGCCGCCTACGCCGGTCACAGCATCGGTGAGTATGCCGCGGCCGCACTGGCAGGCGTTTTCGACCTCGAGACCGCGATCCGGGCGGTGGCGGTGCGGGCCCGCTTGATGCACGCAGCACCGCCCGGGGCGATGATCGCCGTGGCGATCGGCGAGCAGGCCGTCGCCGACCATCTTTCCCCTGACCTCGACCTGGCGGTGCTCAACGATCCCGAGAACTGTGTCATCGCCGGCTCCCAGCCCGACATCCTGAAACTGCAGAACGAGTTGCGAAGGAAGGGGATCATGGCACGCCGCGTCCGGACGTCACACGCATTCCATTCTGCGTTGATGGATCCGGTCGTTCCGCAGTTCGCGGAATTCATGTCGAGCGTCGCATTGCGCAAACCGCACACCCGGTTGCTGTCGAATGTCACAGGGACCTGGATGACCGATGACGAGGCGACCGATCCCGGCACGTGGGCGAAGCAGATCCGCCGCACTGTCAGGTTCTCAGACGAGATCGACCGCATCCTCGACAACCCGCACAGCGTGGTCGTCGAGGTCGGCCCGGGCGGCACCCTGACCGGGTCGGCGATCCGACATCCCAAGTGGTCGAGCGGGCATCGTGCCGTGCGGTTGATGCGACACCAGGTGCAGAACAGGAATGATCAGGACACTTTCCTGCTGGGTCTCGGGCAGCTGTGGGCCGCGGGGGTCGAGGTCGACTGGTCACGCTCGTCGGGCGAGCAACCGCGACGGGTCTCACTGCCCGGTTATCCCTTTGCACGGGAGCGCCATTGGATCGAGCCGAGGAAGACCGAGTGGGTGGAGGGACGTGCGGTGACGGGGGCGGACGCCGCGACACCCGCGACCCGCGCCGATGGTCAGGCCGGCACCGGCAAGAACGCGCAGGCCGACATCGAACGCACACTGCAACGCATCTGGTGCGACTGCCTGGGGGTCAGCTCGGTCGGCCGTACGGACGACTTCTTCGAGATCGGCGGTGACTCACTGTTCGCGGTCGGAGTCGCGATGAGTGCCACCAGTCAGGGGCTCGACCTCACTCCGCAGGACCTCTACGAGAATCGCAGCGTGTCGACGCTCGCAGCGACGCTCGTCGCCCGGTACTCCGCGGGCGGGCTGACCGGAGCGCCGGTTGACGACGACATGGATCTGCCTGTGCCTCCCACCGTGCTGTGTTGCCTCGAAGGGGGACTGCGGGACCCCGGCCAACGGCGAGTACCGCTCATCCTGCGACTCTCCGCCGACGTATCGGCGGCCGACGTGGCCGCTGTCGTCACCGCTGTGATCAATCATCACGACGCTCTGCGAACACTTTTCACGAACCGTTCGGGCAGTTGGGGGCAACGCATATCGCCCGCAGTCGAAGCCGTCGACCTGCCGGTCCACTCACTCGATGAAACGCTGAGCCCGGGGACCGCTCAGGAGCGTGAAACGGTGCTGGACCTGCTCGCGGAGGACATCGGCCGCTGTGACCTGTCGAGTCCGGCGTTGAGCGCCACACTCGTCGTCGATGGGCAAGGAGTCTCGCGTTACCTGGCGCTCAGCGTCCTCGAATTGGTTGCCGATGCGCCGTCCCGCGAGATCCTGCTGACCGACCTCTTCACGGCTTTCGCCCAGAGGCTGGCGGGTCAGGACATCGTGTTGCCGACCGCAACCGGCACCTGGCGGGAATGGTCTCAGCGCTGCGTGGCCCTGGCCTCGCATCCGGCGGTGCTCGAGACCCGGGACTACTGGATCGACAACGCCACCAGGACCACCATGCACCTGGCCGACGCTGAGGTCGTGGATCCGCCGGGGGTCTCAGACCTGGCGCGGCTGCCGTTGACGCTGACCGCCGACCAGACCACCGAGATCGATCACGCCCGTATGCGTTACCAGTACACCGTCGAAGAGATTCTCCTCGGTGCGCTCAGTCGGACCGTCGCCCACACGCTCGGCGAGGGAGTGGTGTCGATCGACGTGGCGGGGGACGGCCGCTCGGTGCTCAAACCCGATGTGGATCCGCGCCGAACCGTCGGCGGGTTCTCGACCGTCTACCCCGTGCCGCTTGCCTGTGCCAATCCGGAAACGGTCGGCGCGGTGGAGAATCTGCAGAACGTGCACGCCACGCTGACGGGTGTGCCGCACCACGGCATCGGGCTCGGATTGCTGCGCTATCTGTATGCTCCGACCGCCCGAGTGCTCAGCGCTGTCCCGCTGCCCGGCATCTACCTGTGTGATGAGGGGATCATCCCCGATGCGCCGGTGGGGTATGCACCCGTGCAGTTCGACCTCGATGCCGCGATGTCGGTCCGGGACAAGACTCCGGGTTTGGGTCATGCGATCGAGATCAGGACGTACCGCTCTGCTGGTGTGCTCCATTGCGATTGGTGGTACGACCGTCGGCGGCTCGAGCGGGGAGTCGTCGAGGCGATGGTCGAGTACTTCCCGCGTTCGCTCAGTGAGTTGGTCACCGAAGCGACCTCATACGAGCAAGTGGATTCCGACGGAGGCGGTGCCACTCTCGAGCTCTCCCTAGTTGACCTTTCGGCGGAATGAATCGAGTGGAAGATGACTTTGGCAATGACCAAGCGAGATCCGATGGGTGAAGAGTCCGGATCCTCTTACGACAAGAGCGTGGTCGTCGACGATCTGAGCAAGTCGTTCGGCGGTGTGAAGGCTGTTCAGGGAGTGAGCTTCGAGGTCGGGCGGGGTGAGGTGGTCGCCTTGCTCGGCCCGAACGGGGCCGGTAAGACCACGACCGTCGACATGTTGGCCACCCTCACCGTCCCGGACGGCGGGCATGCCAGCATCGCAGGCTTCGATGTGGTGTCCCAGGCGTCCGCGGTGCGGCGGTCGATCATGTTGACCGGGCAGCAGGTTGCCCTCGACGACATGCTCACCGGGCGGGAGAATCTGGTGTTGTTCGGCCGACTCCAGGGGTTGGCGAAGGCCGCCGCCCAATCACGTGCCGATGATCTTCTCCGCGACTTCGATCTGGTGGACGCGGCCGATCGACGGGTCGGGACCTACTCGGGTGGGATGCGGCGACGCATCGACATCGCGTGCGGGTTGGTGGTTCGTCCGGAAGTGGTGTTCCTCGACGAGCCCACAACAGGTCTCGATCCGCGTAGCCGGCAGACGATCTGGGACCTGGTGGCCGGCTTCAAGGAGCTCGGGATCGCGACCTTGTTGACGACGCAGTACCTCGAGGAGGCGGACGCGCTCAGCGACCGGATCATCGTCATAGACCACGGCGTCGTCATCGCCGAGGGCACCGCCGACGAACTCAAGGAGCGGACGGGTGGCAGCTACTGTGAGATCGTCCCGAGAGATCTCCATCAGCTTCCGGCCGTCGTGGATGCACTCGGATCGCTATTGCCCGAACAAAACCGAGCTGCGTTGACTCCGACGTCCGACCGCATTGCCATACCGGCGCCGGATGGTGTGCACACTCTCGTAGAGGCGTTGGCGCGGCTCAACGCCGCCGACATCGAGCTCACCGACATCGCGTTGCGCCGACCCTCGCTCGACGAGGTGTTCTTGGCGTTGACGTCAGACTCTGCCCCGTCACCCGCGTCGGACTCACCTGACACACGACCGAGTGTCTCGGCCCCACCCGCGGCGGCGGCGGGCGGAGGAAAACACCGGATGAACGGTCGCGCCTCGCGTCCGGGCACGGATGTGATGTCATGACCGTTGCTCTGGACACACCCCGGCAGGATGCGCTGGCGGTCGCCAGGCCGCGACCCTCCAACTTCGGACAGTGGTGGGTGCTCACCAAACGGTTGGTCTCACCCACCTTGCGTAACGGCGAGGTCCTCACCGCGGTGGTCGCGTCGGTCGTGTTCACCATCGGTTGGTACGTGCCCCTGAAGAACATCATGGGCGCCACAATGGAGATGAGTTCCTATGCGCAGTACCTGATGCCGCTCATCGCGTTGCAGGGCATCTCATTCGCTGCGGTCACCGGAGCGCTGCGGGCGGCGACTGATTCGGTGAAGGGGGTCAACCGCCGCTTCCAGTCCATGCCGATCGCCACGTTGACCCCGCTCACCGCCCGGATGTCCGCCAGCGTGTACCGGTGCACGGTGGGCACGGCCGCAGCCCTGATCAGTGGTCATGTGATCGGCTTCCGGTTCTACCGGGACCTGGAGTACACGGTGGCGTTCTGCCTGCTGCTCCTCATGATCGGTTTCGTCCTGTCGTTCCTGTCGGACCTGTTGGGCAGCAACTCGAAGAATCCGGCGGCCACCACGCAGTGGCTCCTGCTGCCGCAGCTGATCTTCGGCCTGCTCTCCGTCGGTATACAACCCGCGGATCGCTTCCCGGACTGGATCGAGCCGGTCGTACGCAACCAGCCGATTTCTCAATTCGTCTACGCATTACGCGCGCTGGCGGGTGACTCGACCTCCGCTGTCGGTCCCGTGACCTGGTCGGCAGTCGGCCCGTCGCTGATCTGGCTCGTGGTCGTGGCGGCGGTCATGGTGCCCGCGTCCATCGTCATCGTCCTGAGGAGGCCGTGATGTCAGTTGCCCATGACAAGACGCCGCTGAACTCCACCATTGTGAACGACGAGGCGTTCCCCGTGGTCGATCGCCGCGGCGTTGAGAACTCGCTGCGCGTGCTCGTTCCGCACACGTTCGTGCAACTGCAGCGGCTGCTCATCCGTCTGCTGCGCGACCCGATGACGTTCTTCTTCGGTCTCGTCTTCCCGATATTCTTCCTGCTGGTGATGGACATCGTTCTCGGAGAGACGATCTCAACGGTCACCGGACACAGTGCTCTGTACGGAAGTGTTCCCATGGTGACGGTCATCGGGGCGATGAACGGCGCAACAGTCGGGGCGGTGGCAATCATCACCGAGAGGACGGACGGCCTGCTGGCTCGGCTGTGGGTGGTGCCGGTGCACCGTGCGTCGGGTCTGCTCGCCAGGATCGGCGCGGAGATGGTCCGCGTCGTCGTCAATTCGGTCTTCCTGCTCGGCGTCGGGGTGCTGATGGGTCTTCGGTTCCAGCAGGGGGTCCTGGCGACGTTGGCGTGGCTGTGCATTCCCGCCCTGTTCGGCGTGGCGTTCGCATCGCTTGTGCTCACCGTCGCGCTGTACTGGCCGACCACCACGCTGGTCGACGGTGTGGTGCTGGTCAACTCGCTCGCGCTGTTCTTCTGCACGGGATTCGTTCCGTTGGACCAGTATCCGGAATGGATCCAGCCGGTGGTCGAGCATCAGCCTCTGTCCTATGCGATCGAGGCGATGCGAGGTCTCTCTCTCGGCGGTCAGGTGCTCGAACCGGTCACCGGAATACTGCTGTGGTCCGGCGGGATCGTCGCAATGTGTGCCATCCCGATGGTGATCGGCTACCGCAGGGCGTGCCGTCGCGGGTGATCAGGAAACAGTGAAGATGTTCTCGACATCCGGCATTCGCAAGCTCGCTCCCAGTGAGGAGTTCTTCGCCGAGACCCAGACGTTCACCTCGGTGACCGTGTTCCTCGAAGGGGCACTCGACGTCGATGCGATGGCGATGGCTTTCGACGTTCTCCTCGAGGTCTATCCGGTGTACGCGGGCCACTTGGAGCAGGGGACCGACGGGCGGTACGAGATCGTCACCGACGACCTTCTCCACGGCGGGATGTGGATGGTCGACGGCGATGGCGAACGTGCGCCGCACATGCGACTCGACCAGAACGTGTCGCTGCTGAACCTCCTCCTCAGGACGTCGGACGGACGCGCCGAACTCACTCTGTTCGTCCACCACAGCCTTGCCGACGGCCACCACATCGCGGGCCTGTTCTTCGAGTTGTTTTCTCGCTACACCGAATTGATCGCCACGGGTGACGTGGGGCCGATCCAGGTCCAGCAGGCGCCGGAACCGGTGGAGACCGTGCTGGCACAGCGCGGCGTCCAGAAGCTGAGAAGGTCCGGGTTGGACCGGTTCATCCCTGCGATGTTCGCCTATGAACTACCGCCTCGTCGCTCATCCGGATCAGAGCAACCCACCGAACCGGTGGAAGTGCCGGCTTCCCGCGGGCGGTTGACCAGGGATGAGACGACGGCCCTGGTGCGGTTCGGACGTAAGAATCGTCTGTTCGTCAACTCGCTGGTCTCCGCGGCGATCCTGCTGGCGGAGTGGCGCCTGCGCCAGACGCCGCACATTCCGATCCCGTATCTGTGTCCGGTGAACCTGCGCGGGTTGCTGGAACCTCCGGTGACGCCGACGGGTTGCACCCTCGCGCTGGGAGTGGCCTGCTACCTGGCGGAGATCACCTCGGACACCACTCTCACCGGGCTGGCCCACGACATCGCCGATACGCTCCAGACGGATCTGTCCGAGGGCGTCATCCAGCAGTCCATGCTGCACTTCAGCCTGCAGTACGAGGAGATCCCGGGGCTGCCGGATGCCGTCATCTTCACCAACATCGGCAATGTGTCCGCCGTTCCGACACCTCCCGGTCTCGAAGTCGTCGACTACAGATCGGAGTTCCATCGCGCTTCCGCCGCGGTGGTCGACGTCTACACATGCGGGATCGCCGCCGGCCAACTGCGGGTGGAGCACCACGTCCAGAACGCCGCGTCAGAAAGGTCGATCGAATCGATCCTTTCGTTGCTGCGTGCCGCCACGCTCGAGTACCAGCACTGAAGGAGAAACCCATGTCTGTCAGCAAGATTCACGTCGATTTGAGCGGACCGCCGCAGACGATGCTGGACATGCTGTACGGGAAGGCGCTCGATGCCGATTCCCCGCATCCGATTCTGAATGACACGTTCGCGAAAACGCTGGTCGAGCAGCTCGATTACGATTGGCAAGCCAGTGCGATCACCCGGCAGCGCCGGCGCCAGGTCGCATCGATCGTGGTTCGCGGCACCCAGTTCGACACGTGGGCGCGCGAGTTCCTGGCCCGACATCCCCAGGCGGTGGTTCTGCATCTGGGGTGCGGCCTGGACAGCCGGGTGTTCCGGTTGGATCCGGGGCCCGGTGTGCAGTGGTACGACGTCGACTATCCGGACGTCATCTCGCTGCGCGAGCGTCTCTATCCCGGGCGAGACCACTACCACCTGGTGTCCGCGTCGGCCACCGATCCGTCCTGGCTCACCGCCATACCCGCGGACCGTCCGGGACTGCTGCTCGCAGAAGGGCTGAGTATGTATCTACCCGAAGCTGAGGGAGTCGCCCTGCTGCGCCGTGTGGTCGAGCGCTTCCCTGCGGGGGAGATACAGCTCGACTTCTGGAGCCGGCTCGGGATGAGGGCCCAGAAGAGGACCAATAGGGTCATCACCCACTCGGGGTCGACGCTCGGGTGGACGGTGAACCGCCCCGAGGAGGTTCTCGCCGCTGTCCCCGGTCTTCGGGTGATCTCCGCGACGTCGATGTTCGGAGCCGACACGGTGGAACGGCTGCCCAAGGGACACCGCCGCGTCGCCAAGGTGGCCTCCCGCACACCGGGTCTGCGAAAAATCATCCAGTTCCACCGCTACGGATTCTGAGGGCGGCCGATCTGGAAGCGGCGGCTCACCTGAAGGCGTAGTCGCTCAGCGGGAACCGCATCGACTCGCGTACGGCGTTGCGCGTGGAGGTGGGGCGCATCATCGTCGCGTTCCCCCGGTAGTAGTACGAGCGCGACGATGCGCAGTTGCCGCGGAAGAACACCATATCCTCGGCTCGTTCGCTGATTCGGTCGAAGAACCGGGTGCTGGCCTCCTCCGTGACCTCGAAGGTGCCGGCCGCCTGACGCTGCAGTTCCCGGAGCAGCCGGTCCATGTGCCGCATCTGGTACTCCATCGTGTTGAAGAACGAGAACCCCGCGAATGAGTACGGACTGGCCAGGTTCAGGAAGTTCGGGAAGTACGGCACGCTGATGCCCTGATAGGTCTGGAATCGGTTGTCGCGCCACCATTTGCCGAGGTTTCGGCCGTCGCGCCCAACAACTTCTATGGCCGGGAAGTTGGCGTCCCACAGGTCGAATCCGGTCGCGAGCACCAACGTGTCGATGTGCTCCTTGTGGCCGTCGGCGGTCACGATGCCGTCCGGGTCCACTCGTTGGATGCCGGAGGTTTCGAGACGCACGTTGGGCTTGGCGAGTGTTCGATAGTACGAGTTGTGGTACGTGGGCCGCTTGCAGCCGAAGTCGTAATCCGGTGTGAGCTTGCGCCGCAAGTCCTTGTTCCGGATCGACAGGAACATGTGCAGCTTGGAGAATTTCGCGGCCACCACGGTCAGCGGTTTCGCCCAGCGGTAGAACACGATTCCTGGGATGACTCCGAGCTCGCCCATACCGTCGGTCACGAACCGAAGAGCTCGCTGCAGGGGAGGTACCCGAACGAACAGCTTCTGCAACCAGTGTGGAATCGGAAAGTCCATCTTCGGGATGACCCAGATGGGTGTGCGTTGAAAGACCGTCAGCGATGAAGCTTTCTCGGCGAGCTCGGGAACCAGTTGCACCGCCGTGACGCCGGTGCCGATGATCCCGACTCGACGGCCCTCCATCGGGAAACTGTGATCCCACCTGGTGCTGTGGACCATCTTGCCGGTGAAATCGGCGATACCGGGAATGTCGGGTACGCGGGGTTGGGACAGGAAACCCGTTGCGGTGACCAGCATCCGGCTGGCCATCGTCTCACCGGAGCCGAGGGTCACTCGCCACACCTGCGCATCCTCGTCCCAACGAGCGCCGTCCACGGTGGTGTGGAACCGCATGTAGCGACGGAGGTGGTACTTGTCGGCGATGTGATCGGCGTACTGCTTGAGCTCCTCGCCGGGCGCATACAACCGAGACCAGAAGGGGTAGGGCTCGAACCAGTAGGAATACGTGGTCGTCGGAACGTCGACTGTGAGGCGGGGATAGCGGTTGATGTGCCAGGTGCCGCCGAGGTCGTCCTCGCGGTCGAGGATCGCGAGGTTGTCGTAGCCGACGCGATTGAGCTGAATCGCCGCGCCCATCCCGCCGAATCCGGCGCCCACGATGATCGCGTCCAGTAGACCCTCACCCATCGCCACAAGATACCCGCCGAGCGCGGGCTTCCGGTCGAGATTGCCCCTCAAACGAAACGAAAAATCGATTTGCTTGTCGCTCGAGGAACGGTGGAAACCGGCTCAGCGACGAACCGGCGACGCGTCGGGTCGGCAAACCGCTTGCCATTGAAACTATCGTCCATCGGCGCTCACGAGATCAACGGGTCGACAGAATGGTGCCGACGCAACGATCAGCGAGGTGGCGTTCGTTCGCTCGTGTCGATCATCCTGGTTGCGATGGGTACTAGATGCCGGCTATTTGTGCACCTAAAGGGATATTTGGGACGTCAGCGAGTTAGTGCGCAACGGTGATACCTATAGGCTGCGGCTTGCTGTCACGGGCGGTGTACGACCATGGCGCAGACGTTCACAACGCAATCACCGAGTCCCGATCCCGCGTCGGGCGTACCAAATCGTCACTTGGCGTTTGAGTTTCAGCGAATCTATTTCAACCGTGTTACACGATGCGTTACGCTCCTCGGCAAGCGTGGTAACAAGTTAGCCCGCTTTCGATTATCTGGGGTGGAGGAACAACAGTGGGGAATCAGCGAGCGACCGCTCATGGAAGCCGAAACAAATTGGCGCCAACGGTGACGGCGGGCCTGGCCATGGGAGGCGCAGCACTCTTCGGCTTCGCATACGCCGCTGGTAGTCACGCGCCCAGCGTGGGCCTTCTGGCCACCACCATCTTCATCGAAGGCACGCGAGACATCTATCCGACGGGGGAGCCGGAACAGGGTTGGGACCGGATGAAGGACAGTCTCAACGGCGCTTACACACAGAACGGGCAGAACGTTCAGTACGACGGGACCGGCACGTTCCCGCTCGGCTCGAATGTGTTCATCGACTATTCGCGAGCCATGGGCGCTCTTACGGGAGTGGGTGATCCGCTCTATGACGCCTCCAAGGCGGAAGCGACCGAACGGACCATCAAGGCGATAAAGACCGCGCGCGCTCAGAACGAGAATGAGGAGATCGTTGTCGTCGGGTTCTCTCAGGGCTCCGGCGCCGCGACGGACGCCATCGAGCAGTTGGAGAAGGAAGGGTACAACACCTCGGGTATCACCTTCGTGTTGACCGGCAACGGAACTCGGAACAACGGTGGCTTCTGGGCTGGATTACCGCCCGGTGTGTACGTGCCGGTTCTGGGCATCAGCTTCGGTGACGCGACAATCCCTGGTAATACCAAGATCATCCAGGTCAGTAAGCAGTACGATGGCGTCTCCGACTCGCCGAAGTACATGTTCAACTTGGTCGCGGGCGCGAACGCGATCCTCGGCCAGTACTACCAGCACAACGATTACTACCGAGACGTCGAGTTGGACTACGACGGAAACGGCAAGGTGGAGCAGGCCGACTTCGATCTGATGGAGAAAGAGGGTTATGCGGAAGTCACCTACAGCAAGGAGACAATGAAGGACGCCGAAGGCAAAGACGTCCCCGTCGTCACCGATGTCCTGATTCTCAACAAGAAGGGGCAGCTTCCGCTGCTGCAACCGCTGCGCGATATGGGTGTTCCTGCTGCACTCGTGGATTCGCTCGAGCCCTTCTTCCGGGCGATCATCGAGACCGGGTACGACCGGCCGACAGATGACGTGTATCCCTCGAAGCCGGTGATGTTCCATATCCTTCCCGGACCGCACCAGTGGGCTGACGACGCTCATGCGATCGGCGAAGGGCTGCATGACACCAGCGAGCAGCTGGCAGGGGCAGTTACGTCGCCTCAGCCCGCAACGGGGACGGGGCAGTTGGCGAACAAGACCTTCAGCATTCCCTTCACCCAGCAGACTGCGGTGCCCACTTACACGCCACAGCCGCCAGCAGCGTCTCCTCAGGGCGTGACCAGTCAAACTTCGGTGGTCCCCGCCGACGGAACCACATCGACGCCGACCACCCCGACCGGGGGTGCGCCGGTCGGCGGAGCGCCGAATCTGCCCGGCCTCAAGGCGATCAACAAGGTGGTGACCGGAGTGGCGAAGTCGATCACCCAGGCGCTCACACCCAAGCGGGCCACCGGCGGCTCGACCGGAACCGGCACCACTGGCACGGGCTCAGGAACCGATGACACCGGGCCCACCACAGGTGACGGGAGTACCACGACGGATGGTGGTGGCACCACCACTGGTGGGGGCGAAGGCACCGACGGCGCGGGCGACGGCGGGGCCACCGGCGGCGGCTCGGAGAACACCTCCGGCGGCACAAGTTAGGACTAGTTAGCCCCACGGCTGCCCGTCACCGTCCCACGGTGGCGGGCAGCACTTCGTGTCTCGATGCCTTGCAGCAAATCACCGGTGCGGCGGCCGAGGCGCCGCTACCATCCGAGAGCAGCGGTCATTTCGACATCCGATCGAGGAACCCCCAATGGACATTGCCATCATCGTCGTCACGATTGCGTTAGCGGTGTACCTCGGGATCGCCGCCGTGCTGAACATCTTCTACATGGAGCATGCTCGCGAGAACGCGACGCACCTGAAGATCTCGTCGAAACGGGTGCGCTTCATCGGCTGGTGCCAACTCGCCGCTGTGATCGGCCTGGTTGCCGGCCTCCGGTGGTCGGCGCTCGCCATCGCGGCCGCAATTGGGCTGCTGCTCCTGATGATTGGCGCCGTCATGGCCCACCGAAAGGTCGGTGACCCGATCAAGGAGATGGTGCCGGCCGCAGTGGTGTTCCTGCTGACCGGCTTCGTCATGTTCGGGCACATCGCGCAGGCCGGCGCGTGACCCCCCGCGTCACCGCGCGATGCGGGCCTCTGCGAGCTCAGCGATGCGCCCGGTCGTTCCGGCGAACGTCTTCTTGAGATTCTTCCCCATCAGCTGGCCGGCGATACCGGCCAGCGGCCCATCCATGATGACGCGCTCGGTCAGTACGGTGCCGTCTTCGACGTCCTCGATGGTGTGCTCGTATGTCATGGTGAGTCCAGGGAACCGCGAAACACCGACCCATGACCTGGGCTCGTTGATGTCCGTGATCGTGGACGTTGTGGCCGGTCCACCCTTCACCTTTCCTCTGATCTTTGCGCCAACAACGAATTCACCGTCGATGGATGTGGATTGGATGATCCCTCCCGGCCACTCGGTCGGATTACTCCACACGGTCCACACCGTCGAAGCCGGTGCGGCACAATTGGACGAACCTTCGAATGTGCGTCTGCTCATTCGACAATGATCGCATCGGGGTCTCCTATGCAGGGCGGTATAGAGCAGAAATATGTTCTGACACAGTTGAACTGATGTGACTCGGCATCATGCAAAGGCGCCTCGCGCGGAGCGATTGGCGGTAGCGTCATGTGCCATGTCACGAAGCTTCGACTTGGCCTTCGAGTCGCCGGTCAGTGTCGCGCAGGTTCTCGCTGCACTCGGCGATGAGGGCTACTGGCAGGCGCGGCTGGCGTCGTTCGGCGGGGGAACCGCGACACTGACCTCTTTGGATGCGGCTGCCAGTGGTGTTGTCACCGCGAACATCACGCTCAGTCTGTTGCGTGATCGGCTACCCCGGTTGGTCACCCAGCTTCATTCCGGAGACCTCGCCATGATCCGTAGCGAGAGGTGGACACCGATGAGCGACGGTCACGTACGGGGCGACATCACGGCAGCGGTCACAGGCGCGCCGTTGTCAGCGGCCGGAAGGGCCGAGTTGATCCCTGTAGAGGGTGGTTCCCGGCTGACGTACAGCACAACCGTCACTGTCAACGTCCCCGTTGTCGGCGGCCGGATCGAGAACTATGTCTGTTCCCGAGCAGCCGACGACATCAGCGCCATTCAGCAGTTCACCACCGAATGGGTCACCGCCCAAGCCTGAACGGCGGTGATGACCTCTAGTTCACCGTGGTACAGCCGGTAGCTCGATACGGCTGGGGCGCAGGCGATCACGGTGAACCGTCAGTGTTCGTGGCCCATCAGTCAATACCTCGAAATGACTTGCGTCGCAGCCAGCAAGGGCGACACGGATGCGGTGCCCCCGCCGGAAGAGGTACGAAGTGGGTTGAAGGTCGAACGTCACCTCCACCGACTCGTCCGGAACAAGGGGAGCTGCGTCGCCGCGCTTGAACGTGCGGTATGGGCCTATCTGGCGGTACACGGGTGCGGTGTCACTCAGCCGGTGGTTCGTCAAACGCAATTGCCCCTCGGTCACATAAGCGACTCGATCGCGCTCGTCGACATCCTCGAGGTAGACGAAAATCGAACCGTCGCCTGTGGGTGAAGCGACGAAAATGTTCGCGACCGAATGCCCGGTCACCTCCAGGTCGCGGTCGAGTGGTGGGGACGTGTACGCCAACAGCCGTGCATCCTGCGCGGCCCTATCCGCATACCGGACAGGTTCGCCTATGGTGACCTGCGTACGCCAGCGCGAGTCGTCGCCGGTCCCGGCGGACCGGTCCACGACATACTCATCGACCTCGCTCTCGCAGTCCGGTGCGTCGGGCTGCAGCCGTCGCTCGGCGCCGAGGTAGTAGATGCACGGCTGGGCTGGTGGCGGCCACGTATCCGCCGACTTCCAACGGTTCTCGATCATGGTGAAGTAGTGCACCCGTTGCTCCGCCTCGATGCCTGTGGCGTGATCCCTCAGATGATGATCGAAGTACCGGAGCAGCTCCGTGTCGTGATCGAACATCGACTTGAGCGGGCCCTGCGACGGATCGACATGCCAGCCGCCGCCGTGGTTCCACGGTCCGAGGATCAGGCGGCTACCAGGTGTTGACACAGTCAGGAAGCGTTTGATCGCGGCATTCGCGTAGGCGCCGTCGAACCAGCCGCTGTAGCTGTACACCGCAGCCCCGGAAGCCTGGAAGTCGCGCCAGTAGTTGTGCGGGCTGAAGACGTTGATGCTGCCCGATTCATCGACCGGCGTGCCGACGAGCTCCACAGTCGAACCCGGGTCCCGGTGGAACGGATCCGAAGGGGCCACGTCATCGCGGTAGGTGATCGACAACGCTTGCGTGTGAACGTCGTAATTCGCCTGGTGCGCCGCCACCGCCGCATCGCGAAGCGAGCGATCATGATCGGCTTGTACCGGTTGTACGCCTGTCAGGACCAATTTCGCCCAGTTCCCGACCACCTCATGCGGCGCGTTCCGATCGAGTGCGTGGTTGTAACGGCCCCACGTCTTGGTGAACCAGGTGGCATGGATGCCGCCGGGAAAAGCGATGTCGGTGTAGGCGTCGAACGGGGCGAATCGCGGCGCCACCGCACGTACCGCGGGATGCCGGTTCGCGAGAAGGAATTCGGCGGCGCCCCCGTTGTACGAGGTGCCGAGGGCGCCCACTTTACCGTTCGACCATGGCTGACGGACGATCCAATCGACGATCTCGGCGCCGTCGCGAATCTCGTCCGGTGACCACTCGCAGACACGACCGCCGAACGATGCGCCGGCGCCCCGGACGTCCACGTCCACCCATGCGTAACCGCCGGCCACGAAGCGCCTCCGGCACAGCGCGTTACGCGGGATGTGGTGAAACGTCGGCTCAGGCAAGATCATTCGCAGTGGCTGCCGCAGCTCCATCGACCGGTAGTATCGGGTCTGATGCAAGATGGTGGGTCGGCGCTCGCCGTCGTCCGCGTCCGCAGGTAAGTACACGCTCACCGCGATCCGCACCCCATCGCGCATCGTCAGGTAAAAGGACCGGTATCGCATCCTGCGAGACAGTCGGCGTGGCCGCACCACTTCGTACCATGCCGCATCCGAGCCGTTGTTCGCCATGGGACCCCGCCGCCGATTCGGTTCCGCACCTTCTCCGACGTCAGCATATGGTCTGCACCGCTCTGTCGCTGCACTACTGCACGCTCAGTTCCGCAGTGCAGCAGCAAATGTCCAGGTATTGTCCAGGGGACCGGTGTACGAACGCCACGCCGCCGGGGGACAGGGTGACATGAAGAGCTTTTCGGACGCGGTAGCACTGGTGACGGGGGCAGGAGCCGGGATCGGTCTTGCGGAGGTCAGACAGCTCACCGACCGCGGTGCGCGGGTGTGCGGGGTCGACATCGACGAAGACGCGGCACGGGGCAGTGGTGCGGCACTCGCGATCGGAGCCGATGTCAGCGACCGTGCGGCGATGGCGGCCGCGGTGCAACGTTGCGTCCGCGAACTCGGCAAACTCGATCTGATCATCTGTAATGCCGGCATCACCCATCCTCCCTCGACACTGCGTCTACTCGAACCAGGGGTCGCGCAGCGCGTTTTCGACGTCAACCTGATCGGTACGCTCAACACGGTGCTGCCGTCCATCGAACCACTCATGGCCACCCGCGGGCATATCGTCCTGGTCTCCTCGTTGGGCTGGCCACCGAACATCGAGTTCGGGGCGATGCTGCCTGCGGTCGGTGGGGTGGCATACGCGGCCAGTAAGGTCGCCGTGGAGATGTTGGGCCGCGGTCTCCGGATGGAACTCGTCGATCACGATGTGTCGGTGACGATCACGTATTTCGGCCCCGTCGACACGGCGATGGCGAGGATGACGCTCGGAACCCCTCAGAGCGACAAAGCGGAGAAGGTACGGATCAGTCCTGAGGAGGCGGCGGCGCAGGTTCTTCGCGCAGTCGAGCGGGACAAAGTGCGAGCGATCATCCCCTCGCGCTGGAGGTTTCTCGACGTCGTACGCCACTTCGGGGTCACGATGGACAACGTTCTGCTGCGTAACAAGGGCCAACGCGAGTTGATCCGCACCTACGATTCGGTGTGACCGCCGACGAACGACCTACGGGTGCACGCGATCGGTACGGGCCGGCCGGCGTACGTTCTGTGCGCACTTGACCACAGCAGCGCCCGCGATCTTCCCCAGGTCCACGAGCGCCATGAACTGAGGGTTCGAAAGAGCGCGGCCCACAGAGGGAAAGTCGGGGAAACCGGGATCATCGATCGCCCATCGTTTCAGCTCCGGGCCGGCGACACGTGTGCTCTGCAGTTTGGTGTAGTGGACGGTGACTGGCCGCGCAGGCGAACTTTCCGCTCCGAGAGCTTCAGCGGATGGATGAAGGGTGAACGTCGCCGCCGACGCTGTGGCAGGCGAGCCGTCACCGGGCAACATACCGCTCAGCGCGTCCTCGAGTTCCACCTCGTTGACGTCGACACCGAACTCCAATTCGGCCAATTCGAGGGACTGCCGCAGGGCGGCGAAGGACGGCGTGGACTCCTCCGTCGCGTCGACGCAGAATATGACGTCGCACTGTCTACGTAACAACTCCGCCAGCCCGAGGCTGTCGCGGCGCCCGCCATCGGTGACGAAGACGTATCGATCGTCAGCGCCGTACCAGCCGAAGATCTGCTTGAACAGGTAGCCGAAGCGTGGCCGAGGGAACAGTTTCGTGGTGTCACCGTCGATCATCGATCGAAGCTGGGAGTCAAGCACTTTTACGTTGGGCAGCCAGATGCCGACGTGCGCGTTCGCCGCGGCGGCGAAGACGGCAGTGGAGCGGGCTGTGCGAGCTCGGCGGCTCGGTTGCGGCGGGGTGCCGAGGCCGGTGGTGGCCAACCACGAGGAGACACAGCTGATGTGGCGGAATTCGTGGCGAGCGAGGGGTGAGCGCCTGATCTGGTTGGCCACATCGATGTAGTCGGCCGTTCGGTATGACCGTGCACCGGATTGATGCACGACGTGCGGCGAGATCGTGAACGCTTCCGCGGCGAGTCCACCTGACAAACCGCTTCGCTGTCGGGTGCAGCACAGGATCAGTTCGGGAACATCGGTTTTGGTGCTGAGCCACTGCCATGTCCCCGCGTCGGCCGCCGCACTACCCTTCGCGTGATCGCCAACCGGATCGAAGCTCCGGCGCAGGTGAGCGGATGCGATGTTGTGCAGCGACGGAAAGTTGGGGTTCAGCAGGATGTAGAGAGCCAAGAGCAGCGCACCGGGCACGACAAGAGCGACCTGCGACGTCGCCGGCAGCGCGACGACGCCCCACGGCGTCTGCTGCGAGATCGACACCGACATCGCGACGGCGTACAAAACCACGACGGCCCAGGCGATTCCGCCCAGCAGCATCACGGCTGCCACCAGACGACGCCGCCATCGGGCGGCCTGCTCGGCTGGGCCCTGCTTCGCCGGCCGTGCGAAGAGGCGCCAAATTCCGCTCGCGATGCTGACTCCCACGGCCAGGCCGATCGCCAGAGCGGCGAATCCCGCCGCGAGACCCAGGTCGTCGAGGGAGCGGAACCATGCCGGTATCCAGATGAAGCAGGCGGCCACGAAGATCGAAAGGCCCAGCAGCAGCACTCCGATCGGCCACGTCCGCGCGAACCTGTTGTTCACCACCCCCGTCATCAGCAGCCATACCACGCCGACCACGGCGAAGACGATGCTGGGCCCGTGAAACTGATCGGCCGGGACCGGCTGTGGCCCACAGTATGCGGTCCCCAACTGGCCCGAGTCGATGGCGCAGTGGGTCATGACAAGACCTAGCGGCCAGGCAGCGAGGTAGATCAGCAGAGCGAAGAGCAGGAGATTGGTGAGGCTGTTGAGCACCGCCCAGCCGACCGCGCCCACAAGGCCTCCACGACCGTTGGCCAGGTAGTTGTGGCGGGCGTAACCCGTCGGCCCGGTGTCGGTTGTCAGTCGCGCGACGACCGCATCAGCTGCGCTCTCGTCGGGTCGCAGCGCCTTCTGCAACGTCCAGGCGGTGGCCGCCCACGCCCCGCCGGACACGGCCGCGATGTGCCGTGCCGCCGCCGCGCGTGAACCGGACTGCAGGAGACCCTCGCGTTCGAACTGGCTCAGCGCGCCCACACAGAAAGCCGCCGAACGGATTCCTCCGCCGCCGAGGCAGATCCCGACCCGCGAGTCGGAGACACCCACTGATTTTGCCGGCTCGACGAGCGCGCGGTCCTGCGCACTGGCGGAATCGCCGGTCGGCGCGCCACGGCGAGGTGAACTCAGCTCTGTCGTCGGCGGGAAAGGGTCGCGCCGGCGGGTGAACCAGGCCGCCGCGGCGAGTGCTCCGGTGACGATCATCGCGGCGACGGCGACCCACTTCGCCGTCGAGACCGCCATCGACAGCCAGTTCAACGGGCCGCCGTCACCGCGTAGAGCGAACAGTCGTTCGTCGTTTTTGTACAGCAGTGCTGACAGCAGCGCGTATTCCAGCGTGTCGAATCCGGCAGCGATGGTCGGCAACCACAGGACCCAGGACGCGCGCCGGAGAGGAGTGGCTTCCAGACGCCACCAGCCGCCGACGAGGATGGCGGTGAACATCGACCAGTAGCCGGCCATCACCAGCAGGTCGGGGACCAGGATCTGCTGCACGGAGGCAGGAACCGAACAGCGTTGCAACAGCCAGGAAAACCGTTCGCCCGAGCCGGCGTACTGCGAACCGAGGTGGACGATTCCGCACTGCTTGGCGATCACGAACAGCCACGTGAAGCCGACGTTGACAGCGACGAAACCCGCGATCGCCGTGACGATCAGGCGACCGGAACCACCTGCCCGTGCGTACGCTCGGACAGCAGCGTCGGCTCGCGTGCCGTCATCGCTCGCCTTCCGCGCCATGGTCCGTATCTAACACAGGCATCGGTCGACGTGACGGGGCAACGCGCAGCCTCGTCCGCGAGGTCGTTGCGATGGCCAAAACCCTCAGCGGGCAACGACGGTAAGCGCCCAGCTGACGCCGCGGATCACCGGAGCAACGTGGTGATCGCCGCCGTCAACTCGGGCGACGCCGACGTCGCGAGGTTCTGGTACTGACCGCCGGTGGTCCGTGCGACCGACTCCCACGTCGACCGGTCGGGGTCGTCACCGAAATCGATGACGTTGACCGCCACCGGCCGTGCGGGATCGAACGCGTCGCGGATGAACGCCTCGAGACCGGGGCCGTCCAGTGTCCGATCGGTGTGCGGACCCTCGGTGATCACCAACACCGAATTCGGCTGGCCGGCGCGGAACTTCGCGAGCGCATCGTTGTAGACCAGCCGCAGCGTCGTGAACGACACCGCGCCGCCGGAGGTGGACGACAGTGAATCGAGCGTCGAGGTCAGCGCGGCCGAACGTGGTTGGCCGCCGACCGGCTCCGACAGCGGACCGGTGGTGACCTGCGAGCTACCGGCAGTGGCGTCGAACGTCCACAGGCCCACCGCCGTCGACGGCGCGAGCGCCTCGACCCGCGGAATCAGCGCGTTGACGACATTGCCCATCCGTGAGTTGTCGCCCTCGGCGGTGGGCATCGACAGGTCGAGCATGATCGTCGTGGTGCTGGCCCGCGCCGGCGAGGTCAACGCGTCGGCGAGTTTCACCCTGGCGGCGTCGTCGCCGACGGACAGCGGAGCCGCCAGCGGCGGGAAGTCGGTGACGTCGTTCGCCGGGGGATTGCCACCGGGGGTTCGGAAGCCGGCCTTGCTCAGTTCGGCGAGGCGCTCGGGCTCCCGCATGAACCGGGCGAACTGGCTGGCGGCGGTGACCTGTTCGCGTTCCAGCCAGTCACCCGACAGCAGCACCGTGGGGTAGTCGGCGGTTGCCACCGGACCAGGGGGAAGCCACGAGGTGAGGGCGGATCCGGCGTCGGGCAGATCCGCCGCCCGGGCCACCACCTGCTGCTCGGTGGTCGCGACCGCATGCACCGGCGCCGTGGCCGGGTCACCCGACCGCACGAGCGCCTCCATCGCGGCGTCCGCGGTGTCGGAGGGCAGTTCGGGCGCGCCTGCGGCGAGCGTGTTGACGGCCGCGATCCCGTCGGTGGCGGGGGCGCCGTCCGGTGCGGTGGCCGCGGCGACTGCCTCGGCCGCCAGATACGACGCGTCGGCGTTACCGCTTCGGGGCAGTGCGAGCTTCAGCGCGCCCCACCCGGGCAGACCGAGACCGTCGAGCGCGTTGGGGTTGGTCTGCAGGCCGGGCAGCGTGCCCCAGTTCTGTTGCGTCATCGCGTCTTTCAGCTCCGGCCGCATCGCGAGAACGACTGGCGAGCTGACCAGGGTGCGGGAATCGCTGACGGTCTTCTGGTCGGTCGCCGCCTCGAGTCGGGCCGCCGAGACACCGCTCGCCGGGATCCACAGTGCCGGGCGCTCGCCCAGATCGGTCGGCCAGTTCTCCCCGAAGCCGTTGATGACCTGCTCGGAACCGGCCGGTTTGACGCCGACCTTCACACACCGGTCGCCGACCGGGGCGGCACCCTCGTTGTACTGGTCGGCCAGCCCGCGGATGGTGTCGGCGATCGTCGGGTCGGCGAGCACGGCGACGTCGAGGTTGCCGTCGACGCAGCGGGCCGATGCGGCGTCACTGCGGTTGGACAGGGCGTCGCCGAAGAAGCGCCACAAGATCACCGCGCCGACCACCACGACGACCGTGACGAGGGCCGCGATGACACCCCGGCTGATCCCGCGCCGGGCCGGCGTCACCGCCCGGTGGCTGCCGGTCCAGTCGCCGCCATCCCATCCGCCGCCCCCGTGGGCGGGCCCGGCCGGATCGGTGGGCGGCCGGGGGATGGCCGTCGTCGGACGGTCGTCGGCGTCGTCGTGGTCGGCGTTGTAGTGGTCGGCGTTGTCGTGGTCGGCGTCTTCGGGTTCGTCCTCGGCGTAGGCGTCGTATTCGTAGTCGTCCGGGCTCTCCCGCTGGTCGTCGTCCGGCCGGGCGAAGTACTGCATCGGGAACTCGCCGCTGTGCCGACCTCCGGGCCGGGAGTCGTAATCGTCGCCGCCATCGGTGGTTTCGTCCTCCGGGATACCGGCGTCGTCGGAGTCCTCGGGATCGGGGATGCTGTGCCTGCCCATGCCTACCCTCAGGCGCCGGCGACGGCGGCTTTGTACTCGCGGCGGCGTCGGTGCAGGATCGGCTCCGTGTAGCCGTTCGGCTGGGCCGCGCCGGCGAGGATCAGTTCCTGCGCCGCCTGGAAGGCGATGCTGGAATCAGGGTCGGTCGCCATCGGCTTGAAGTCGGGGTCCTTCGCGTTCTGCTCGTCGACCACCGCGGCCATCCGGCGCAGGCTGGTCTTGACGTCGTCTTCGGTGATGACGCCGTGACGCAGCCAGTTCGCGAGCAGCTGGCTGGAGATCCGCAGCGTGGCGCGGTCCTCCATCAGCGCGATGTCGTGGATGTCGGGGACCTTCGAGCAGCCGACGCCGGCATCGATCCAGCGGACCACGTAGCCGAGGATCGACTGGCAGTTGTTGTCGACCTCCTCGCGGATCTCCTCCGGAGCCCACGCCAGTTCCTTGGCCAGCGGGATCGTCAGCAGATCGTCGATGCTGGCTCGCGACGTGCCCATCAATTCCTTGTGCACCTCGTACACGTCGACCTGGTGGTAGTGCATCGCATGCAGGGTGGCGGCGGTCGGCGACGGCACCCACGCGGTGGTGGCACCGGCCTTCGGCTGACCGATCTTCTGCTCGACCATGTCGGCCATGAGGTCGGTCATCGCCCACATGCCCTTGCCGATCTGCGCCTTCCCGGAGAATCCGGTGGCCAGGCCGACGTCGACGTTCTGGTCCTCGTAGGCCTTGATCCACGGGGTGCTCTTCATCGCACCCTTGCGGATCATCGGACCGGCCTCCATCGAGGTGTGGATCTCGTCGCCGGTGCGGTCGAGGAATCCGGTGTTGATGAACACCACACGGTCGGCGGCGGCCTTGATGCAGGCCTTGAGGTTGAGCGTGGTGCGCCGCTCCTCGTCCATGATGCCCACCTTGAGCGTGTTCTGCGGCAACCCGAGCACGTCCTCGACGCGGCTGAACAGGTCCGCGGTGTAGGCCACCTCGTCGGGGCCGTGCATCTTGGGCTTGACGATGTAGACCGATCCGGTGCGGCTGTTGCGCAGCGGGCCGTTCTTCTCGCTCTCCTTGAGCCCGTGCATGGCGATCAGGCCGGTGAACAGCGCATCCTGGATGCCCTCGTACACCTCGGTTTCTTCGCCGTTGTCCTCGACTCGGGTGATGGCGTCGTTCGTCATCAGGTGGCCGACGTTGCGCACGAACAGCAGGCTGCGACCCGGAAGGGTCAGCTCGCCACCGTCCGGGCGGGTGTAGGTGCGGTCCTCGTTGAGGACGCGGGTGAAGGTCTTACCGCCCTTGCTGACCTCTTCTTTGAGGTCACCGCGGTTGAGGCCCAGCCAGTTGCGGTAGCCGAGCACCTTGTCCTCGGCGTCGACGGCGGCCACGGAGTCCTCGAAATCCATGATGGTGGTGACGGCGGATTCGAGCACGACGTCCTTGACGCCCGCCTTGTCGGTGGAGCCGACGGGGGAGTCCGGGTCGATGAGGATCTCGATGTGCAGCCCGTTGTGGCGCAACAGGATCGCCGACGGGCGGTCGGCCTCACCGAGGTAACCGACGAACTGCTCAGGGGCCGCCAAGCCGGTGGACAGGTCGTCGCCGAGGGTGATGAGGACCTGCCCGTCGTCGACCTTGAAGCCGGTGGCGTCGGAATACGAGCCCGATGCCAACGGAACAGCGCCGTCGAGGAATTCGCGGGCGTAGGCGATCACCTTGTCACCGCGCACCCGGTTGTATCCGGAGCCCTTCTCGGCGCCGTCGTCCTCGCTGATCACGTCGGTGCCGTAGAGCGCGTCGTAGAGCGAACCCCAGCGGGCGTTGGCGGCGTTGAGCGCGAAACGGGCGTTGAGGATGGGCACCACCAGCTGCGGACCGGCCGTCGTGGTGATCTCGTCGTCGACGCCGGTGGTGGTGATCGTGAAGTCACCCGGATCCGGCTGCAGATAACCGATGTCGACGAGGAACTGCTTGTACTCGTCGGCGTCGTGCGGGCCGATGGCGCGCTGCCGGTGCCACTTGTCGAGCTGGGCCTGCAGCTCGTCGCGGCGGGCGAGCAGTTCCTGGTTGCGGGGGGTGAGATCGGCGACGACCTTGTCGACGCCCGACCAGAAGCTGTCCGGGTCGAGGTCGGTGCCGGGCAGCGCCTCGTTGGTGATGAAGTCGTAGAGCACGCGGGCCACGCGCAGGTTGCCCACCGTCACGCGATCGGTCATCGTCTTCCTCCTCGGCCGTTATCCCGCGCGCCATCCGGCGCGCCGCCGTCGATCCAGCTTACCCATCGGTAAAGACGGCGAATCCAGCGCGCACCGCGTCCGTGTCGTCGGCGTCCAAAGCGGTGAGGAGCGCGTCACAACGGGCCGTCAGTGTGGCGCGCAGCGGGGCCGCCCGGTCGGCGATCTCCTGCTGCGCCCTGACATAGTCGGCGCGTCCACCAGGGGTTTCGACAGCGATCGGCTCGAATCCATACTCCCGCAGGTCATATGGACTGGCGCGCATGTCCAGCAGCCGGGCGTCGGCGGCGAGCTCCAGGCCGTCCATCACCAGATCCGACGGCACCAACGGGGCCAGCTTGTAGGCCCACTTGTACAGATCCATCGCCGCATGAAGGCAGCCCGGCTGCTCGGTCTCGACCTGGCGCTCGCGGCTCAACGGCTCGGCATTGCGCCCGACCGCGGCATCGGTGAAGAAGCGGTAGGCGTCGAAGTGGCTGCAGCGCAACGACATCGACTCCACCACCGCGTCGGTACCCGCGTGCCCGAGCCGCAACGGCACCGCGCCGTGCCTGGTGTCGGGGGATCGGTAGACCATCGCCCACTCGTGCAGTCCGAAGCAGTTCAGCCGGGCCGGTCTCGCGGCGGTGGCGCGCAGCAACCCGGCCACGAAACCCACCGTGTCCGCGCGGGCCCGAAGGTGCTCGGCGGTCACCGTGACCCCGCCCCGGACCTCGCGGTAGCCGGTGCGCCCCAGGTATCCCCGGGCCGCGGCACCGGTGAGCACCACACCGAAACCCGGATGCCACCACCGCAGCCGACGCGGCCGCAGGCTGTAGTAGGTGAACAGGAAATCCCATACCGGATGGGCGCGTCCGGTGCGGCGCCGCTCACGATGCGGTGCGCAGAACGCGTCCACCCGATCCCGGTGGGCGCCCGCACGCTGCGCCCAGGCCGATTCGTCGAGGAACTCGACCATCACCGCCGATGTGTTCCGTCGCGCACGGTGCCGACCAGGTCCTCCACGAGGTCCTCCAGGGCGACCATCGCGGTGATCGCCCCGTCGGAGGTGACCAGCGCGAGGTGGCTGTTGGTGCGGCGCAGCCGCGACAGCGCATCGGGCAGCGGCAGCGACGCGGGCAGCTGCGGCAACGGGCGCACCATCGACCGGTCCAGCACCGCATCGGGGTCGTCGACCAGGGGCAGCACGTCCTTGATGTGGAGATAGCCGAGGTACTGCCCGGAGGGTGCGGTGACCGGGAAGCGCGAATAGCCGGTCTCGGCCAGCGCCCGCTCGACGGCCGCGACCGTCGGCCCGCGACCGGGAGCCGAGGCCGGAACGGCGTGGATGGTGTCCAGCGGCATCGCCACGTCCCTGACCGAGCGGTTGCGGATCTGCAGGGCACGCGTCAGCCGGGTGTGCTCCTCGGGGTCCAGCAGACCCTCCGAGACCGATTCGGCGATCATCTCCGACAGCTCCACCGTGGACACGTTGACGTCGAGTTCGTCCTTGGGCTCGACCCCGCACGCCCGCAGCGTCGCGTTCGCGCACCAGTTGTAGAACGCGATCAGCGGCCGCGCGGCCCGGATGTAGACCAGATAAACCGGGATGAGCAGCATCGCCGCCGACTCCGGACCGGCGATCGCGATGTTCTTCGGCACCATCTCGCCCAGCAGCACGTGCAGCGTGACCACCACACTCAACGCCACCACGAACGAGACCGAGTGCAGCACCGCGTCGGGGATGCCGAGCAACCCGAACGGTTTCTCGAGCAGATGCGCCACCGCCGGTTCGCCGACGCGGCCCAGCAGGATCGAACAGATCGTGATGCCGAGCTGGGAGCCGGCCAGCATCAGCGAGAGGTGCTCACCGGCACGGATCACCGTCACCGCACTCTTCTTGCCCTGTTCGACCAGGGCCTCGAGCCGGTCGCGGCGCGCCGAGATGAGCGCGAACTCCGAGGCGACGAAGAACGCGTTGAGCGCCAGCAGCAGCACCGTCAGCAGGACACCGAACAGATCGCCACCCATCAGCGGTCCTCCTCCGGGTCGGCGTCGTCGCCGTCTTCGTCGGTGTCGCCGCGGCGTCCGAGTTCGGTCAGCTCCAGCAGGTCGATGCGCCGGCCGTCCATCCTGACGACGGTGGCGCGCCAGCGGATCGGATCCTCGATCGGTCCGTCCGGGTCGAATGCGGTCAGGTCGACCGAATCGCCGACCTCGGGGATGTGCCCGAGCTCCTGCAGGACCAGCCCGCCGATGGTCTCGTACTCGCCTTCGGGGGCGCGGAAACCGGTGCCCGTGGCCACCTCGTCGATGCGCAGCAGGCCCGACACCCGCCAGCCCTCCCCGGCAGCGACCACGTCGGGGGTCGCGTCGTCGTGCTCGTCGCGGACGTCGCCGACGATCTCCTCGATCAGGTCCTCGACGGTGACCATGCCGGCCGTACCGCCGTACTCGTCGACCACCAGCGCCGTCTGCAGTCCGTTTGCGCGGATCTGCGTCATCACCGCATCGCCGTCCAGCGTCGAGGGCACGGTCGCGACCGGGATCGCGATCGCGGCGAGCCGGGTCCGCTCGCGGTCGGCGCGCGGCACGGCGAACACCTGTTTGACGTGGACGACACCGATCGTGGCGTCGAGGTCGCCCTCGACGATCGGGAACCGGGAGTAGCCGGTCTCGATCGCCGCGGCGATCAGGTCGGCGACGGTGTCGTCGGCCTGCAGCGCCTCGATCTCGGTGCGCGGCGTCATCAGTTCCTCGGCGGTGCGCTCGCCGAACTGCAGCGACCGGTCGACCAGCACCGCGGTCACGGCGTCCAGCGAGCCGCTGCGCGCGGAGTTGCGCACGAGCGAGATCAGTTCCTGCACCGAGCGCGCCGAACGCAACTCCTCGGCGGGTTCGATACCCAGCCGGCGCAGGATCAGGTTCGCCGTGCCGTTGGTGAGCCGGATCAGCGGCGTGAAGATCGTGGAGAACAGCAGCTGCGGAGGCGCCGCCGCGCGGGCGGTCGGGACGGCGCGGGCGACCGCGAGGTTCTTCGGAACCAGTTCGCCGAACACCATCGACAGCGAGGTGGCGATGAGGATCGCGAGGAACAGCGCCGTGCCGCTCGCGGCCTGTTCGGACAGCCCGATCGCGTCGAGGCCGGGATGCAGCAGCCGCGCGACCACAGGTTCGGCGAGGTAACCGGTCGCCAGCGTGGTGATCGAGATACCGACCTGAGCGCCCGAGAGCTGGAAGGACAGGGTGCGATGCGCGCGCCGCACGAGCTGGTCGCGGCGATGGCCGCTGCGCGCATTCGCCTCGACGGTGCTGCGTTCGAGCGCCGTCAGCGAGAACTCCGCGGCGACGAACACCGCGGTCCCCGCCGTCAGTGCCACGATCGCGAGCAGCGAGAGCACGGTGTACGCGACGCTCATCGCCTTCCCACCGGTGTGCCGGGCCCCGAGCCCGGCCGGCTAGGGGAGGGTTCTGCGTCGGATGGCTCGGCGGACGGGTGCTCGGCCCTGCAGGCCTCGGGTGCACACCGGGCCTCGGCGGGTGCCTGCGGCACGTGATCCCTTCCTCGGTCGGACGGCGGACGTCAACAGATGACGGCGCGAATACCCAATCGTAACCGGCGGCGGACGCGCTGCCCACCCGCTACCGGTCGTCGTCGGCCGTCACCAACCGGTCGGAAGGGGGCGGCCCTCGGCGAACCCGGCCGCCGACTGCACTCCGAGCACCACCTTCTCGTGCAACTCGGGCAGTGTCGCCGCACCGACGTAGGTGCAGGTGCTGCGGACCCCGGAGGTGATGTGATCGAGCAGGTCCTCGACCCCGCCGCGGGCCGGGTCCAGGCTCATCCGCGATGTCGAGATGCCCTCTTCGAACAGCGCCTTACGGGCTCGGTCGAACGGGCTGTCGGCGGCGGTGCGCGCCGCGACCGCCCGCTTGGATGCCATCCCGTAGCTCTCCTTGTACGGACGGTTCTCGCGGTCGCGCATCAGGTCGCCGGGTGATTCGTAGGTGCCGGCGAACCACGAGCCGATCATCACGTTGGCCGCGCCCGCCGCGAGTGCCAGCGCCACGTCGCGGGGGTGGCGGACCCCGCCGTCGGCCCACACGTGGACGCCGAGTTCCCTTGCCGCCGCGGCACATTCGACCACTGCGGAGAACTGTGGACGGCCGACGCCGGTCATCATCCGGGTGGTGCACATGGCGCCGGGACCGACGCCGACCTTGATGATCGAGGCGCCGGCGGCGATCAGGTCCCGGGTGCCTTCGGCCGAGACCACGTTGCCCGCCGCGATCGGCAGCCCCAGCTCGAGCGACGCCACCGCGCGGATCGCGTCGATCATCTTGGTCTGATGTCCGTGGGCGGTGTCGATCACCAGCAGGTCGACCCCGACCTCCGCCAGGGCGCGCGCCTTGGCGCCGACGTCACCGTTGATGCCGACGGCGGCCGCGATCCGCAGCCGGCCGTGCCGGTCGACGGCGGGTGAGTAGATGCCGGTGCGGACCGCGCCCGTGCGCGTGAGCACCCCGGCCAGCGTGCCGTCCGCCTCGGTGAGCACCGCGACACCGACATGGGCGTGTTCGAGCAGGTCGAAGACCTTGCGCGGTTCGGTGCCCACCGGTGCGGTGACGAAGTCGGTGATCGCCACGTCGCGGACCCGGGTGAAGCGGTCGACGTCCTGACAGGCCGCCTCGGTGATCAGACCGATCGGGCGGCCCTCGAAGACGACCACCGCCGCCCCGTGCGCGCGCTTGTGGATCAGCGCCATCGCATCGGAGACCGCGGCGTCGGGTTCGAGCGTCACCGGGGTGTCGACCACGAGGTCGCGGCTCTTGACGAAGTCGACGGTCTGCTGCACCGCCGAGATCGGCAGATCCTGGGGGAGCACCACCAGACCGCCGCGGCGCGCGACCGTCTCGGCCATCCGCCTGCCCGCGACCGCGGTCATGTTGGCGACGACGACGGGAATCGTCGTGCCGGACCCGTCGACGGTGGACAGGTCGACGTCGAAGCGCGACGGGACGTCCGACCGCTGCGGCACGACGAAGACGTCGTCATAGGTCAGGTCGTAGGCCGGGTGGTGGCCGTCGAGAAATCTCATCGGGACCGAGTGTAGTGGCCTCGCCGACCCGCGCGGGCAGACGCGAAAGCCCCTCGTTGGGGGCCAATCAGGAGGCCTCGACCTCGCTGCGGTCGCCGCTCCACAGGGTATGGAACTTCGTGCCGCGGTCGGCGTCGATCCGGCCGTAGGTGTGGGCGCCGAAGAAGTCGCGCAACCCTTGAGTCAGCGCCGCGGGGAGGCGTTCGGTGCGCAGGGCGTCGTAGTAGGACAGCGCCGAGGCGAAACCGGGGATCGGGATGCCCAGCTGCGTCGCGGTCACCACGACGCGGCGCCAGCTGTCGATCGCCGACTCGACCGCATCGCGGAAGTACGGCGCGGCGATCAGCGTCGCGAGGTCCGGTTCGTCGTCGAAGGCTTCTTTGATGCGGTTGAGGAACTTGGCGCGGATGATGCACCCGCCGCGCCAGATCGTGGCGAGGTCGCCCGGCGTGATGCCCCAGTTGTACTCGGCGGAGCCGGCCTGGATCTGGTTGAAGCCCTGCGCGTAGGCGATGATCTTCGACGCGTACAGCGCCTGGCGGACGTCCTCGATGAATTGCGCTGCGTCGGCGGGCTTTTCGCCGAGCTGACCGGAGGCCAGGCCGGTGGTGGCCTGACGCTGGGCGACCGAACCCGACAGCGCCCTGGCGAACACCGCCTCGGCGATACCGGTGACGGGCACGCCCAGGTCGAGCGCCGACTTCACGGTCCAGCGGCCGGTGCCCTTCTGTTCGGCCTCGTCGAGGATGAGGTCGACGAGCGGTTTGCCGGTCTTGGCGTCGGTCTGGCGCAGCACCTGGGCGGTGATCTCGACCAGGAAGCTGTCCAGGTCCCCGGAGTTCCACTCGTCGAAGACGTCGGCGATCTCGCCGGCCGACTTGCCCAGCCCGTCGCGCAGCAGCTGATAGGCCTCCCCGATGAGCTGCATGTCGGAGTACTCGATGCCGTTGTGCACCATCTTCACGAAGTGGCCGGCGCCGTCGGGACCGATGTGGGTGCAGCACGGGACGCCGTCGACGTGCGCGGAGATCTCCTCCAGCAGCGGGCCGAGGCTCTCATAGGACTCCTTCGGGCCGCCCGGCATGATCGACGGTCCGTTCAGGGCGCCCTCTTCACCGCCGGAGATACCGGCGCCGACGAAGTGCAGACCGCGCTCGCGCATCGCCTTCTCGCGGCGGATCGTGTCGGTGTAGAGGGCGTTTCCGCCGTCGATGATGATGTCGCCCTCTTCCATCGCGTCGGCGAGCTCGTTGATCACCGCGTCGGTGGCGTCGCCCGCCTTCACCATGATCAGCACCCGACGGGGCTTCTCCAGCGCGTCGAGGAACTCGGCGATGGTCTCGCTGCGGACGAACTTGCCCTCCGATCCGTGCTCCGCCAGCAGCGCGTCGGTCTTGGCCACGGTGCGGTTGTGCAGTGCGACGGTGTACCCGTGGTGCGCGAAGTTGCGGGCGATGTTCGAGCCCATCACGGCCAGGCCGGTGACGCCGATCTGCGCGGTGCCGGTGGTGGACTTCTCGGACGAGCTCATGGGCGCAGCCTTTCGTTTTCTGTTGTGGTGTCGCGACGGGAAGAGACCAGCAGGCCTAACGGACGAACAGTCGGTGCAGTTCGGTCAGCCACGGCACCGCCACCGCCACCGTGGGGACGACGAGGACTGCCGCCGCCGCGAGATAGGCGGTGACGGCCAGGGCCAGGCTGTTGGGCCGGCCGCCGAGGCGGCGTACGCGGATCACGGTGGTCGGCCCGCCCGCGGCGAGCGCACCGGACGGGGCGCGGCCTGCGGCACAGGCGACGAGCGCGCGGGCGAGCGGCCGGGGTCCGGCGGTGCGCACGGCGGCGTCGTCGGCGAGCAGCTCGACCAGCAGGCGCACCGCGTCGAGGGCGCTGGCGCTACGGACGACGCGGGGGAAGGCCGCGTGTACCGCGGTGAACATCTCGAGCACCAGGTCGTGGCGTGCCCGCAGGTGGGCCCGTTCATGGGTGAGGATCGCGGCGAGCTCGTCGTGCGCCAGGGTGTTGAGTGCACCTTCGCTGAGGACGACGCGGCTGCGCACCCCGGGCAGGCAGTAGGCGAGCGGTTGCTTGACTTCGAGCACGCGCAGGCCGCTGGCTTGTTTGCGCACGTCGGTCGGCACGGCGTCCCGGCAGACTCCGAGCAGGTCGACCATCATGCGGTGATGCGCACGCCGGCGCCGCGTGGCGACGGCCACCTGCAGCACCGAGACGATCAGGCGGGCGCCGATGACCAGGGTGAGCGCGAACGCCACGACGTAGAGCAGCCACAGCGGCCAGCCGAGCGCGTCGATCTCACTGGTGATGGTGGCGGTCGGCCTGCCGTCGGGGCCGGGGACGAACAACCGGCTGGCGATCGCGATGCCGGCGGAGAACGCCGAGAGCACACCGGCCAGCGCGATGGACTGCCACAGGACTATCGAGGCCCGCGGAGCGCGCATCGGCCAGGATGCGCGAGCCAACAACGCCGGCACCGGCCCCACGAGGAGCAGCGCGACAACGGTGAAGGCCAGCGCGGACACTCCTCAATTGTCGCTCAGGCGGTACCCGGATCGCCAGCGGGCGGGGTCAGACGATGCTTGCCCTCCAATTCGGCAAGGGCACGGCGCAGCGCGGCGGCCTCATCGGCGCCGACGCGTTCGACGAAGTGCACCAGCGCGGCCTCCCGGCTGCCGGAGTCCGCGGCCTGATCGAGGGCGTCCACCATCAGTCCGGCGACGAGTTCGTCGCGGCCGTGGGTGGGCGCGTAGCGGTGGGCGCGGTCGTCCCGGTGCTGCACGACCAGGTTCTTCTTCGCCAATCGCTGCAGCACGGTCATGATCGTGGTGTAGGCCAGGTCGCGGCGAGCGGCGAGCGCCTCGTGGACCTGGCGCACAGTCTGGGGCTCGCGGGCGGACCACAGGTGGTCCATCACCTCACGCTCGAGCTCACCCAGACGCGTCAACTTGGCCATCTTCCGTCACTCTCCTGAACAGTAGAACCAGGGTACTACCGCGCGTCGTATCCGACGCAGAGGAGCAACAGTCTTCCTCATCGCGAGCATTCCCGCGCTGGTCACCCCGGGTGGTTGTGAAACCAATCACAGCGTCTGGTCCTACGATGGTGCGTAGTTATAGTAAGGCTAACCTAACTCACGCCGAGTCGCCGGGAGGTGCAGTGACGGCACTGATCGAAGATCCGCTGATCGCGGGCATGGCCATCAAGCAGACCCTGCCGCTGCACGAATCGAGCCGTCGGCTGCGCGAGCTGTATCCGGAGTGCCCGCGGGTGTACGGCGTGGCCGTGATGGGCGATCTGTCCAGGCGGCGGTGGTGGCCGCTGACCGAGGCGCTCACCGGGGACCGGCTGCAGGCGATGTTCGATCTGGCCGCGGCCGAGACCGACAACCGGGCCGCGGTCGCGCAGCAGCTCGCCGCCACGCTCGCCCACGTCGTGCTCGGTCGCGTGATCCCGCTTCTGGTCCTCGAGGGCCGCGCCTGGGACACCGGCCTGGAGAACCTCTGGGTGCACGTCGACTCCGAAGGCGCCATCGACTGGGTGGGCGTCGTCGACCCCACGGTGCGCGCCCTGCCGGACGACCCCCACTTCAGCCGGCCCGGGCCGCCGCTGGGCACCCCCCAGGGCATCGTCGCGCTGCCGAGTGAGGCCGCGCTGACCACCTGGGTCGCGCACCGCAGCCACCGCGCGCTCGCGCCGCTGTTCGCGAAATTGGCCGTCATCAGTGACGGCGCGATGTCGGTGGCGGCGATGTGGCACCTGGTCGGCGGCGCCGTCGTCGGGGCGGCCACCCAGGTGCCGCTGCTGGCCGGTTCGAGCGAGTGGACGAGCATGCGCCGCGGGCAGGCCGTGCTCGACGCGCTCGTCGGGTTCGGCCTCCCGGTGCGCGGTTCGGTCCGCGGCGGAGGGAAGGTCTTGCTTAATTAGGGCAGCCTTGCCTATGCTGATGCCAGATCGACCGAGCACCACGAGATCCACCGAGAACCACCGGACCGCGCCGGAGTCCTGAGGGCTGCAGAGACCCCCGGTCCATCGAAGGGCGGGCCCCGCACATCTGTTGTGCGGGGCCCGTCCGCCTTTCACGCCGACCCGTTCCGCAGCTGTCGCGCCGCGCGGTGTAGACACGACTGCTGTGACGACTCAGGTACCCGACAGTCTCGGCGAGGGCTACGACAAACACATCGGCCTCACCTATCTCGAGGTCACCCCGGACGGCGGCCGTGCGCAGCTCACCATCGACGACAAGCTGCTGCAGCCGTGGGGCATCGTGCACGGTGGCGTCTACTGCGCGGTCGTCGAGAGCCTCGCCAGTGTGTCCGGACACGTCTGGCTCAGCGCCAACGGCGGCGGCACCGTGGTGGGCGTCAACAACAACACCGACTTCCTGCGGGCCATCTCGTCGGGCACCGTGACCGCGGTGTCCACACCCATCCACCGCGGCCGGCGCCAGCAGTTGTGGCTGATCACGATCACCGACGGGAACGACAAGCTGGTGGCGCGCGGCCAGGTGCGGCTGCAGAACGTGCCCGCCGCCTGAGCGCGCCCGCGAGAGTGTCGCGAGCGCTGCTGAGCGCGCCGCGCCATGGCAGGATCGCCCACTATGCGTTTGACCCCGCATGAGCAGGACCGCCTGCTGATCTCCTACGCCGCCGACCTCGCCCGACGCCGGCGCGCCCGTGGACTGCGCCTCAACCACCCCGAAGCCGTCGCCGTGATCACCGACCACCTGCTCGAAGGCGCGCGCGACGGTCGCACGGTGGCCGAGTTGATGGTCAGCGGACGCGATGTGCTCAGCCGCGACGACGTCATGGAGGGAGTGCCCGAAATGCTGCACGACGTCCAGGTGGAAGCCACCTTTCCGGACGGGACGAAACTCGTCACCGTCCACCACCCGATCTCGTGAACGCACCACTGGTGCCGGGCGAGATCCTCTTCGGCGACGGCGACATCGAGATCAACGCCGGCGCAGTGCGGCTCGACATGGAAGTCGTCAACACCGGTGACCGGCCGGTGCAGGTCGGCAGCCACGTGCATCTGCCCCAGGCCAACGCCGCGTTGGACTTCGACCGTGACGCCGCCCACGGCCACCGGCTCGACATCCCGGCGGGCACCGCCGTGCGCTTCGAACCCGGTGTGGCACAGCGCGTCCGGCTGGTGCCCCTGCGCGGCAGTCGCGAGGTGCACGGACTCTCGTCGACCCCGCCCGGCAGATTGGACGGTGCACGCTGATGAGTGGGCTCTCACGCGAGCGCTACGCCGCACTGTTCGGGCCCACCACCGGTGACCGCATCCGGCTGGCCGACACCGACCTGGTCGTCGAGATCACCGAGGACCGCAGCGGCGGACCGGGACTCGCAGGCGACGAAGCGGTGTTCGGCGGCGGCAAGGTGCTGCGCGAATCCATGGGGCAGGGCCGCGCCAGCCGTGCCGACGGCGCACCCGACACCGTCATCACCGGGGTGGTGATCCTCGACCACTGGGGAATCATCAAGGCCGACATCGGGATCCGCGACGGCCGCATCGCGGCCATCGGGAAGGCGGGCAACCCCGACATCATGGACGGCGTCCACCCCGACCTCGTGGTCGGGCCGTCGACCGAGATCATCGCGGGCAACGGGCGCATCGTCACCGCGGGCGGCATCGACTGCCACGTCCACCTGATCTGCCCCCAGATCATGGAGGAGGCGCTCGGCGGTGGCATCACCACGATCATCGCCGGCGGCACCGGACCCGCCGAGGGCAGCAAGGCGACCACCGTCACCCCGGGTGACTGGCACCTGGCCCGCATGCTCGAAGCGCTCGACTCGTGGCCGATGAACGTCGCGCTGCTCGGCAAGGGCAACACCGTCAGCGCGGACGCGATGTGGGAGCAGTTGCGCGCCGGCGCTTCGGGATTCAAGCTCCACGAGGACTGGGGTTCGACCCCGGCCGCGATCGACGCGTGCCTGACGGTCGCCGACGCCGCGGGTGTGCAGGTGGCGCTGCACTCCGACACCCTCAACGAGGCCGGGTTCGTCGAGAACACCGTCGGCGCCATCAAGGGGCGCTCGATCCACGCCTACCACACCGAGGGTGCGGGCGGCGGACACGCACCCGACATCATCACCGTCGCCGCCGAACCGTACGTGCTGCCCAGTTCGACGAATCCGACTCGCCCGCACACCGTCAACACCCTCGACGAACACCTCGACATGCTGATGGTGTGCCATCACCTCAACCCCAGCGTGCCAGAGGATCTCGCGTTCGCCGAAAGCCGCATCCGGCCGTCGACGATCGCCGCCGAGGACCTGCTCCACGACATCGGCGCGATCTCGATGATCGGCAGCGACTCCCAGGCGATGGGCCGCATCGGCGAGGTGGTGTTGCGCACGTGGCAGACCGCCCATGTGATGAAACGCCGCCGCGGGGCGCTCGAGGGCGACCGTTCGGGACCGAAGGGCGCCGACAACATGCGGGCCCGCCGCTACGTCGCCAAATACACGATCTGCCCGGCCATCGCCCACGGGCTCGACCACGAGATCGGCTCGGTGGAGGTCGGCAAACTCGCCGACCTGGTGCTGTGGGAACCGGCGTTCTTCGGCGTCCGTCCCCACGCGGTGCTCAAGGGCGGCATGATCGCCTGGGCCGCCATGGGCGACGCCAACGCGTCGATCCCCACGCCGCAACCGGTGTTGCCGCGCCCGATGTTCGGGGCGGCCCCCGCCGCGGCGGCCGCGACGTCGGTGCACTTCGTCTCACCGCAGGCGGTCGAGGACGGCCTCGCCGACCGGATCGACGTGCGCCGCAGGCTGGTTGCCGTCAAGGACGTACGACGCGTCGGCAAAGCGCACATGCCGCTGAACGACGCACTGCCCCGCATCGAGGTCGATCCGGACACCTTCACGGTGCGCGTCGACGGCGACGTGTGGCAGGAACAACCCGCCGCGGAGCTGCCGATGGCGCAGCGCTACTTCCTCTTCTAGCCGATCTCCCGTGCCGATGACACCGCTCACCGCCCTGCTCACCCTCGCCGACTCCCGCCTGCCGACCGGCGGCCACGTCCACTCCGGCGGCGTCGAGGAGGCCATCACCAGCGGGCTCGTGACCAACCTCGAGACGTTGCGCGCCTACCTGATCCGGCGGGTGCGCACGCAGGGTCTGGTCGCGGCGTCACTGGCCGCCGCCGTGCACGCCGGGACCCTCAGCGTGGCCGTGGCCGACCGCGAAACCGATGCCCGCACACCCGCACCCGCCGCACGGGCCGCATCCCGGGCGCAGGGCAGGGGATTGGCCCGCCTGGCCAGACGGGTCTGGCCGGACCACGACTGGACCGCGCTCGGGCGCACGCCGCACCTGGCGGTCGCCTCGGGCGCGGTCGGCGCCGCGGCCGGCCTCAGCCCCGAACAGACCGCGCTCTCGGTCGTCTACACCACCATGACCGGGTCGGCGACCGCCGCGCAGCGGCTGCTCGCCCTCGACCCCGGTGACGTCGCCGCGCTGACCTTCGCGCTGGGCCCGCTGTGTGACGACGTCTCGTCCACCGCCGCCAAAGAACCTGCCGACCTGTCCGACCCGCTGCTCGATGTGCTGTCCCAGCGGCACAGCGAACGCGAGCGGCCGCTCTTCGCATCCTGAAAGGCTCGATATGCCACCACATTTCCTAGACGGTCAGCCCCACGACCACGCCGAGCGCCCCAAGCGGGTGCGCACCCCGGGTGAGCCGCTGCGCATCGGCGTCGGCGGGCCCGTCGGCTCCGGTAAGACCGCCCTGGTGGCCGCGCTGTGCCGCCAACTGCGTGACGAGCTCTCGCTGGCGGTGCTGACCAACGACATCTACACCACCGAGGACGCCGACTTCCTGCGCCGGCACGCCGTGCTGCCCGACGACCGGATCGCCGCCGTGCAGACCGGTGGCTGCCCGCACACCGCGATCCGCGACGACATCACCGCGAACCTGGACGCGATCGACGACCTCATCGCCGGCCATGACCACCTGGATCTGATCCTCGTCGAATCGGGCGGTGACAACCTCACCGCGACGTTCTCGTCGGGGTTGATCGACGTGCAGATCTTCGTCGCCGACGTGGCCGGCGGGGACAAGGTGCCCCGCAAAGGCGGTCCGGGCGTGACCTTCTCGGATCTGCTGGTGATCAACAAGACGGACCTGGCGCCGATGGTCGGCGCCGACCTCGACGTGATGCGCCGCGACTCGGCCAAGGTCCGTGGTGACCGGCCGTTCGTGCTGATCTCGCTGACGGCCGATCCAACGGCCGGTCCCGTGCTCGACTGGGTGCGCGCACAACTGCGGGTGCCGGTGCAGAGCTAGTGCGCTCCGAGGTCGTCATCGTCGCAGCCCCCGGGCGCGCCCCCCGGATCGAGCACACCGGCGGAGTCGCGGTGCGCCGCACCGGGTCCGACACCGTGCACCTGGTGTCCGCCGCGGCCACCCCGCTGGGGGGCGACGTCATCACGGTGCGGGTCGTGGTGCAGGAAGGAGCCCGGCTGACGGTGCGCAGCGCCGCGGCCACCATGGCGCTGCCGGGCGCCGCGACCCCGGAGTCGCGGACGTGGTGGGACATCGAATCCGCCGGCGAACTCGACATCGACCCGCAACCAACCGTCGTCGCCGGCGGCTCCCGCCACCTCACCGAGACCCGGGTCCGGCTCAGCGGGGCCGGCGGCATCCGCCTGCGCGAGCGGGTCCAGATCGGCAGATCCGGCGAGCGGGACGGCTTCTGGGCCGGCGCACTGCACGCCGACGTCGACGGCGCACCGCTGCTGCGGCACCGGGTCGAACTGGGCAGCGGCTCCGTCACCGACGATGCGCTCGGCCGGCCACTGGCCTGCGTGAGCGAACTGCGTTATCCGCAGGCGTCTTTCGACACCGACGCCACCGTGCTCGCGCTGGCCGCCGGCGGCTGCCTGGCGACGTGGCAGGGGGAGCGGCTGACTAACTAGCCGCCTGCTCCCTCTCGCGTTCGGTCTCGGTGACCGCGGCCGCGATTTCCTCGAGTTCCTCGATGCGTGTTCGGGCGTACGCCTGCTGTTCGGTGATCGTGAGCTGACCGCGTTTGGTCGACAGGAACGTCACCGTCCACGAGATGAGCGTGACGATCTTCGTCTTGAACCCGACGAGGTACACCAGGTGCAGCGCCAGCCACGCCAGCCAGGCGATGAACCCGCCGAATTCCAGCGGGCCGACCTTGGCCACCGCCGAGAACCGCGACACCGTCGCCATCGAGCCCTTGTCGAAGTACTCGAACGGCTGACGGAACTTCGGGTTGGCGCCCTTGACCTCGTTCTTGATCAGCTTCGCGGCGTAACGGCCGCCCTGGATCGCCCCCTGCGCCATACCGGGAACGCCCTCGACGGCGGCCATGTCACCGACGACGAACACGTTCGGATGACCGGGAATCGACAGGTCGGGCAGCACCTTGACGCGCCCGGCGCGGTCCACCTCGACATCGCACTGCTCGGCCAGGTCGCGACCCAGCGGGCTCGCGGACACACCTGCCGACCACACCTTGCACGCCGACTCGATGCGCCGCAGATTGCCGTCGGGATCCTTGACCGTGATGCCGTTGCGGTCGACGTCGGTGACCATGGCGTTGAGCTGGATCTCGACGCCCATCTTCTCCAAGCGGGCCTGGGCCTTCTTGCCCAGTTTCTCGCCCATCGGCGGCAGCACGGCCGGCGCGGCGTCGAGCAGGATCACCCGGGCGCTGGTCGGGTCGATGTGGCGGAAGGTCCCCTTGAGGGTGTAGTCGGCGAGTTCGGCGATCTGTCCGGCCATCTCCACGCCCGTCGGGCCAGCGCCGACGACGACGAACGTCAGCAGCTTCTCGCGCCGCTTCGGATCACTCGACCGCTCGGCTTGCTCGAACGCCCCGAGGATGCGGCCGCGCAACTCCAGCGCGTCGTCGATGGACTTCATCCCCGGCGCCCACTCGGCGAAGTGATCGTTGCCGAAGTAGGACTGACCCGCACCGGCGGCGATGATCAGGCTGTCGTAGGGCGTGGCGTAGTCGTGGCCCAGCAGCTCGGAGTGCACGAGCTTGTTCTCCAGGTCGATGTGCGTCACATCGCCAAGGAGCACCTGCACGTTCTTCTGCTTACGCAGGACCACTCGGGTCGCCGGGGCGATCTCGCCCTCGGAGATGATGCCGGTCGCCACCTGGTACAGCAGCGGCTGGAACAGGTGATGGGTGGTGCGGGCGATCAGCTTGATGTCGACATCGGCGTGCTTGAGGGTCTTGGCGGCGCTGAGACCGCCGAACCCGGACCCGATGATGACGACCTTGTGCCGATCCGTTGGAGTGGCTCCGGGATGGCTCATCAGTGCTCCTCGACGGGCGGGACGTGCGAAATCTCGCCCTCTACGGTAGTCGTCGGTGCCCGGCGTTGGGCACTCGGTCGGTTGTGGCTTATGCCACGCGGAACGCTGGACTAAACGCCCAGCACGGGCTTCAACAGAGCGGCGACATCGGTGATTCCGCCCGGGTGGTAGCCGTTGAGGCTGGTGACGGGGCTCAGGATCACGCCGTCGACGCCCGCGTCGAGCACCTTGGTCTTGATCTGGTCGACGATCTGCTCGGCGCTGCCGTAGACCGCCTGTTGCTTGTAATCGTCGGGGATCACGTCGTCGGTGATGTTCTCGTCGATCATCGCGACGACGAGCATGCTGGTCTCCAGCGTCGCCGGGTCCCGGTCGATCTCCTCGCACTTCCGCTTGACGACCTCGATCTTGCGGGGCAGCTCGTCGAACCCCGCGATGATGTTGAGGTGGTCGAAGTGGCGCGCGGCCAGCGGGATCGTCTTCTTCTCGCCGCTACCGCCGATCATCAGCGGGATGTGGTCGCGGAAGCGCGGCTCGGCCATCGCCTCTTTCGTGCGGTAGTACCTGCCCTCGACCGTCGGGCGTTGCCCTTCGAGCATCGGCAGGATGATCTCCAGCGCCTCGCCGAGCTTGTTGAAGCGGTCGGTGAAGGTGCCGAACTCGAAGCCCAGCGAATCGTGTTCGAGTTCGTACCAGCCGGTGCCCAGCCCCAGGATCGCCCGGCCCTGGCTGATGACGTCGAGCGTGGTGATCGCCTTGGCGAGCAGGGTGGGGTTGCGATAGGTGTTGCCGGTGACCAGGGTGCCCAGCTGCACCCGTTCGGTCGCGGTGGCCAGCGCGCCCAGCGCCGTGTAGGCCTCGAGCATCGGCTGGTCCGGAGTGCCGAGACCGGGCAGTTGGTAGAAGTGGTCCATCACGAAGACCGAGTCGAAGCCGGCCGCCTCGGCCTCGCGGGCCTGGGCGATGACCGTCGGGAACAGTTCGGCGACGCCGGTTCCGTAACTGAAGTTCGGGATCTGGAGTCCGAGTCGGATCGTCACTCCTCCAACCCTATCGGCCTAGCCGAAGTTCGCGAGCGCACCTCGGCTGACGTGCATCGTCTGACCGGTGATATGGCGGGCCGCCGGGGTCGACAGGAACAGCGCCAACCGGGCGATCTCGGCGGACACGGCGGGCGGGGTGGTGCCCAGGCCGTCGTAGGACGGTTCGGCGCTTCTGCCGGTCGCGATGGCGTTGACCGTGATCCCGCGGGTGCCGAAGTGGGCCGCCTGCCCCGCGGTCCAGTCCGACAGCGCGGCCTTGATCGCGGCGTCGACGCTGCCCTCACGGGCCTGTGCGATGGCGACGTTCTCCGGGATGACGTTGACGATCGAGCCGCCCGAACGCAGGTGGTCGCCGACGATCTGAACCGTCAGCACCGCCGAGACCAGGGTGGCGTCCAGGGCGCGCCGCCAGGCGGCCGCGTGGTCGGCGAGGGCGAACGTGCGCGGATCCTCGGGGGCGAACCGCGGCGCGGGCACGTTGACCAGGGTGTCGAGGTGGTGCGGGAACTGCGAACGGGCCTCTTCGAGGCTGGCCGGGTCGGTGTTGTCGAAAACGATCGAGTCGACGTCGAGTTCCTTGGCGGCGATCTCCAGATCCTCCCGCCGCGCTCCGCCGATCACCACCCGGTGGCCGTCATCGCGGAACCCAGCCGCGACCGCCCGTCCCAGATCCGTATCGCCGCCGGTGACCAGCACCTCCATCGCCATGACCTCCTCGTTGGCTTCGACCGCAGCACGCGGGGGCCGCGGTCTCGCGTCATGTTACTGGACGGTAGCTACCTCGGGTAAATCGACGCGCAGACGATGCGGTATAGGCGCACGCCGGTGACCTAAGGTGCCGGATATGGGTTGGCGTACGCCGAGGTTCCCCGGTGCACCGGGTGCCGCGCGACTGTGAGCGACGGCCCCACGCTTCCTCGGTGGATCTACGTCCCGGCGGCCGCCGGTGCGTTGTTCGTGGCGTTGCCGCTGGTCGCCGTCGCGGCGAAGGTGGACTGGCCGCGCTTCACCACGCTGGTCACCAGCGAGTCGTCGGTGGCGGCGCTGGTCCTGAGCCTGCAGACCGCGGCCGCCAGCACGGTGCTGTGCGTGCTGCTCGGGGTGCCGATGGCGATGGTGCTGGCCCGCAGTCCGTCGCGGGCCGTACGCGCGGTGCGACCGGTGATCCTGCTGCCGCTCGTGCTTCCTCCGGTGGTGGGCGGGATCGCACTGCTCTACGCCTTCGGCCGACTGGGGCTGCTGGGTCGGTACCTAGAAGCCGCGGGTATCCAGATCGCGTTCACCACCACGGCCGTCGTCCTGGCGCAGACCTTCGTCTCACTGCCGTTTCTGGTCATCGCGCTCGAGGGGGCGGCACGGACCGCGGGCACGGACTACGAGGTCGTCGCCGCGACACTGGGCGCCCCGCCCTCGACGGTGTGGTGGCGGGTGTCGCTGCCGCTGCTGGCTCCCGGTCTGCTGTCCGGGTCGGTGCTGGCGTTCGCACGGTCGCTGGGCGAGTTCGGGGCGACGCTGACGTTCGCGGGATCGCGGGAGGGAGTCACCCGCACCCTTCCCCTCGAGATCTATCTGCAGCGCGAGAGCGATCCCGATGCGGCGGTGGCGCTGTCGGTGCTGCTGGTGGCGGTCGCCGCGGTGGTTGTGGTCGGCCTGGGTAGCCGTCGCCTGCGTGCGCAGGGCTGGACGTGACGGGTCTGAGCGTGCGGGCCCGCGTCGAGCGCCGCGGCGTCGACGCCGACTTCGCCGTCGGGGCGGGGGAGGTGCTGGCGGTGCTCGGTCCCAACGGGGCCGGTAAGTCGACGGCGCTACACGTGATCGCCGGGACGGTCCGGCCCGATGACGGCGTCGTACGGGTCGGCGACCGCGTGCTCACCGACACCTCCACGGGCGTGCAGGTGCCGACCCACCACCGGCGGGTCGGCCTGCTGCTCCAGGACGCGCTCCTGTTCCCTCACCTGCGGGTGCTCGGCAACGTCGCGTTCGGGTTGCGCAGCAGCGGCACCGGGAAGGCGAAAGCCCTCGCGGCCGCGCGCCGGTGGCTCGGCGAAGTGGGCGCCGACGACCTCGCCGGGCGGATGCCGCGCCACCTGTCCGGCGGTCAGGCGCAGCGGGTCGCGCTGGCGCGTGCCCTGGCTGCCGAACCGGACGTGTTGCTCCTCGACGAACCGCTGGCCGGGCTCGACGTGGCCGTCGCCGGCGCGATGCGCAGGGTGCTGCGACAGGTGCTGACCCGCGACGGCCGGTCAGCGGTGCTGGTCACCCACGACCTCGTCGACGTGGCGACGCTCGCCGACCACGTCGTCGTCATGGACGGCGGCCGGGTCGCGGAATCGGGCCCGGCGGCGACGGTGCTGGCCGCCCCGCGCAGTCCGTTCGGCGCTCGTTTCGCCGGCGTGAACCTGGTGGCTGGCGTCGCCGCGGAAGGTGGCGCGCTGCGTGCACAGGGAGCGACTTGGCATGGTGTGACAGCCACCGAGGTCGTCCCGGGACAGCCCGCGGTCGCGATCTTCCGGCCCGCCGCCGTCGCCGTGTACCCCGACCCCCCGCACGGCAGCCCACGCAACACCGTCGAGGTCACGGTCGCCGAGGTGGACCGCAGCGGGCCGACCGTGCGGGTGCGGGCGGCCGAGCAACCGGGCGGCGGGCCGGGTCTGGCTGCCGACATCACCGCCGAGGCGGCGGCCGAGATGCGGCTGGCGCCGGGGGACCGGGTGTACATGGCCGTCAAGGCGCAGGAGGTCGCCCTCCATCCGGCGCCGTAACGGCCGGCGGGATCCGATCGATTGAGCGTGCAGACGAGTTCCGTGGCGGCCCCGGCGTGGCGGCCGCGCACGGTCGCGCCCAGCAACCGAGGTGACCCATGTCTGACTGCTCTTTCTTCCCGTCGAGCAATCGTCGTTCGACTCACATTGAAAGCAACACGCACTTGCGTCACGGCCGTAACACGGTAGTTTCTTTCACCATGGATGAGCCGGACGTGATGTCGACACGACGCAGGGGCCTGTCGAGGACGCTGGCCATCGCCGCTGCCGCCGCCACCGCGGCTGCGCTGGCGATGCCCTCGGTCGCGGGTGCGCAACCCGCGCCGCCACCGCCGCCCCCCACACCCGCACCCGCGGTGCCCGCACCCGCGGTGCCCGCGCCCGCGCCGGCCGCTCCGGCTCCGGTACCGCCGCCTGCCCCTGTGGATCCGAACGCTCCCGCGCCGCCGCCTGCGCCTGCGGATCCGAACGCACCCGCGCCGGCGCCTGCCGATCCGAACGCACCGCCGCCGCCTCCGGCGCCCGAACCGGGTCGCGTCGACAACGCCGCCGGCGGCCTGAGCTACGTCGTGCCGGCCGGATGGAAAGTCTCCGACGCGACGAACCTGTCCTACGGCCAGGCGCTGCTGACCAAGATCCCGCCGGAGGGCGTCACCGATCCGCCGAACGACACGAGCGTGCTGCTGGGACGTCTCGACCTGAAACTCTTCGCCGGCGCGGAGACCGACAACACCAAGGCGGCCACCCGGCTGGCCTCGGACATGGGCGAGTTCTTCATGCCCTTCCCGGGCACCCGGATCAACCAGGCCACCACGCCGCTGAACGCCGACGGGATGCCGGGCGTCGCCTCATACTACGAGGTGAAGTTCACCGACACCAACAAGCCGAACGGCCAGATCTGGGCCGGTGTCGTGGGCAACCCGACGCCCCCGGGCACGCCGCGTGGCCAGCGGACGCCGGAGCGTTGGTTCGTCGTGTGGCTGGGATCGGCGACGAACCCGGTCGATCAGAACGCGGCCGTCGCGCTCGCCAACTCGATCCGGCCGTGGTCGCCCCCGCCGCCTCCGCCGGCCGATCCGAACGTGCCGCCGCCGCCCGCGGATCCGAACGCGCCCCCGGCCCGTCCCGGTGTGGGCGTCGCGGTGCCGGTCGCGCCCGAGAACGCCCCGGGGATGCTGCCGCCCGCCTGACGGCGATCAGCACGACCGATCGATCCCGTATGTCGGGCCGCTACGGCCCGACATACGGGATTTGGTTTCCCAGGTTGTTGACGTTGAGCACGTAGCAGTTCGTGCCGCCGAAGCCCATCGCCCCGGCCGTCACGCACCGCTCGAACGAGCCGTCCTGGGCGATGGGCCCGTCGCACGTCGTGCCGCCACCCCAGGGTGTCCACCCACCCTGGCATCCGGCCTGTGCGGGCGCGGCGGTGCCCAAAGCGATGCCGCCCGCCGCCAGCACGCCGACCGCCAGTGCTGTGAGCGTCTTCATGTCAGGTGTCCTTTCCGATGAACTGAGTTGCTGCGGGATACGCGGAACCGGTCACACGACGGGCGTCGACTTTGCTGCGCCGTCGGTGTGACACAAGTGTCTGATGCGGCTCCAGTGACAGATGTGACCACTTCTCGGCCGGTCGACGGCCACCGACCTCGACGCGGAGCATCCCGACTCCGGCTCGCGGCAGGGTGCTGTCCACGCCTGTCAGAGCAAAATCACCCGTATTCACCTTCGCCCCCGTCGGCCGACCCACATGCGTGACGCCGTGCCATCCCGCACGCGCATGAGGCCGCCGAACAATCCCAGATTATCCCCATCGGGCTGTCCGCGAAAGTTTGCCAAGAGCGAACGTCGACGTCACATCGCGGCGTGGGCGGCCCCGAGTCGCCCGGCCAGGTCGCCGCGGCCGGAGCGGTAGAGCGGCCCGGTGCCGTCGGCGACGATCCGGTTCACCCGGGCGACACCGCGCGCCTCGACCCGGTGTGGCGCGCGCAGTCGCGCGACCACGTCCTCGATCACGGGCTGCGCCGCGGCGACGTTCGCGCGGTCGACCGGAAACCTCAGGCCTCGCAGCGCCGTCCTGTCGTGGGCGTCGCGCACGGCGTCGCACAGGGCGCGCGCCAACGCCTCACGCTTCCGCCGCGCGGTCAGCTGCGTCGCGCGCGCGGCGAGTGCGGTGCCGGGTGTGGGGGCGGCCCCGACCGCCAGCTGGGCGTCGAGCCGGCTCGCCCGAAGCGACGCCGTCCATCGAAGCCACAGATCGTGGATCGTCATGGCTGTCACCGTCCTGGTTGCGTGACCTGCCATTACTGTATACCGGTCACCAATGACTGGTCAAACAATTTCACCGGTCATGCGAGTAGGCTTGTGACATGACCAGGTTGGCGGGGCAGTGGACGGCCGACAACGAAACCCGGCCGGCGCCCGCCCCGCTCGATCGGGTTCAGGCCCTGGTCAACACCATCGACATCGAAATCGCCCAGGACCGGTTCGCGCTGGTGGAGGACGCCCGACCGTGGCTGGTCGAGCAGCACCTGCTCGACGCCGGAGTGCCCCTGACGGAGGACGGGTTGGCTCACGTGCGAGCCGTCCGAGAAGCCCTGCGCGCGCTGCTGGTGCACAACACCGGCGGTCCGCCGCCGGGCGCCGGTCACCTGGATGTGTTGCGCGAGGTGGCGGCCGCCGGACGGGTGCGCGCCGAGATCGACGACCACGGGGCGGTGGAACTGCGCGCAGTGGGCCCGTCGCTCGACGAGCGGCTCGCGGGGCTACTGGTGGTCATCCGCGATGCGCAGCGCGACGGCACCTGGTCGCGGCTGAAGGCGTGCGCGAACGACGACTGCCGGTGGGTGTTCTGGGACCAGTCCCGCAACCGGGGCGGCTCCTGGTGCGATATGGCGGTCTGCGGCAACCGGCTGAAGAACCGGGATTTCCGGGCCCGGCGGCGCGCGGCCCGGTGAGCTCAGGCGGACAGCTGCCAGACCAGCGCAGCCGCCAGCGCACCCATGCCGTTCAGTGACCAGTGCAGCGCGATCGGGGCCAGCAGGCTGCCGCTGCGCTTGCGCAGCCACGTGAACACGAACCCCGCGACCCCGGTCGCGACGACCGCCAGCACGACGCCTGCGACCGTGCCGGCCACCCCGCCGCCGAACAGCTTGGTGAAACCGACGTTGCTGCTCGTCAGGCCCAGCGATGTCGCGATATGCCACAACCCGAAGAGCAGCGAGCCGGCGGCGGCCACGCCACGGAACCCCCAGGCGCGGGTCAGCGCGCCGTGCAGCACGCCGCGGAACGCCAGCTCTTCGGGGATCACGGTCTGCAGGGGGATCACGACCATCGACGCGATCAGCGCACCCGAGATCGTGGCGTAGTTGTTGTTCATGAACATCGGCCGCGTCCACGGCAGCAGAGCACCGATCGCGATCACCGAGAGCACGACCGCCACCGCGGCAAGCGCGTAGCCGGCGCCGGAACGCCAGTGCTCACGCCCGAGACCCAGTTCGGACCACCCCAGCCCACGCCGTCGCACCAGGATCAACAGGCCGACGGCAGCGGCGGGAACGGTCGCCACGCTCGCCCACGGGGTGGTGAAGTGGGCGACGAGGTTGGTGATCGCAAGCACCGCCACGACGACGGCGATGTCGACATAGACCCGGAATCTGGGCAGCGCCGACGGCTGGGCGGAAACGGCAGTCATCCGGACCGATGGTACCGGTGGCAAGCGCGCGCCCCGCGTTACTCGTTGTCGCCGGTGTCCTGCGCCATCGACTGGGTGCCGCCCGGCTGATAGCCGCTGTCCCAGGTCCAGCCGGAGATCGCCGGGTCGTCCTCACCGTGTTCCCGGGTGTAGGCGCGGGCGGCCAGTCTGGCGTCGGCCATTTCCTGGCGCAGGCCGGCGGCGCTGCTGCCGAGACCCTCGACGCGGTCGATGACGTCCATCACGAGGTGGAACCGGTCGAGATCGTTGAGCATCACCATGTCGAACGGCGTGGTGGTGGTGCCGCGCTCCTTGAACCCGCGCACATGGAGCTGGTCGTGGTTGGCGTGCCGGTACGCCAGTCGGTGGATCAGCCATGGATAACCGTGGTAGGCGAAGATCACCGGCTTGTCGGTGGTGAAGATCGAGTCGAACTCCCGGTCGGACAGCCCGTGCGGATGCTCGGACTCGGGCTGCAGACGCATGATGTCGACGACGTTGACCACCCGCACCTTCAGATCGGGAAGGCGCCGGCGCAGGATGTCGGCGGCGGCCACCGTCTCGAGCGTGGGGATGTCACCGGCGCAGGCCAGCACCACGTCGGGTTCGCCGGTGGTGTTGCTCGCCCACTCCCAGATGCCCAGCCCACGGGTGCAGTGCGCGACCGCTTCGTCCATCGACAGGTACGTCAGCGCGGGCTGTTTGCCCGCCACGATGACGTTGACGTACTGCCGGCTGCGCAGGCAGTGGTCGGCGACCGACAGCAGTGTGTTGGCGTCCGGCGGCAGGTAGACCCGCACCACTTCGGGTCGCTTGTTGGCGACGTGGTCGATGAACCCGGGGTCCTGATGCGAGGCGCCGTTGTGGTCCTGGCGCCACACGTGCGAGGTGAGCAGGTAGTTCAGCGAGGCGATGGGGCGCCGCCAGCTCAGGTGCGCACTGCTCGACAACCACTTGGCGTGCTGGTTGAGCATCGAGTCGACGATGTGGACGAACGCCTCGTAGCAGTTGAACAGCCCGTGTCTGCCCGTGAGCAGATACCCCTCGAGCCAGCCCTGGCACAGATGCTCCGACAGCACCTCCATGACCCGGCCCGCCGGGGCGAGGTGTTCGTCGTCGGCGCTGACCTCGGCCATCCACGCCTTGTCGGTCGCCTCGAAGACCGGGGACAGCCGGTTCGAGGCGGTCTCGTCGGGCCCCATGATTCGGAACCGGTCCTGGTTGCGGACGATGACGTCGCGCAGGAACGTACCCAGCACGCGGGTGGCCTCGGCACTGGCGGCGCCCGGCTGCTCGACGTCGACGGCGTAGTCGCGGAAGTCGGGCAGGTCCAGATCGCGCAGCAGGAGTCCGCCGTTGGCGTGCGGATTGTCGCTCATCCGGCGGGTGCCCTTCGGGGCGAGCTCCCGCAGTTCGGGGATCAGGGCGCCGTCGTCGTCGAACAGTTCCTCGGGGCGGTAACTGCGCAGCCACTGTTCGAGCTGGGCCATGTGCTCGGGGTTGGTGCGGGTCTCCGACAGCGGCACCTGGTGCGACCGCCAGGTGCCCTCCACCTTCTTGCCGTCGACCTTCTCAGGGCCCGTCCAGCCCTTCGGCGTGCGCAGGATGATCATCGGCCACAGCGGCCGGCCCGGCTCTCCGTCGAGGCGGGCGGCCCGCTGGATGGCGGCGATCTGGTCGAAGCACTCGTCGAGGGCGGCGGCCAGTTGCTGGTGGACGTTGGCGGGATCGTCACCGGCGACGGTGATCGGCCGGTACCCGTACCCGTAGAACAGCGACTCGAGCTCCTCCTGCGGGATGCGGGCGAGCACCGTGGGGTTGGCGATCTTGTAGCTGTTCAGATGCAGGATCGGCAGCACCGCGCCGTCGGTGACGGGGTCGAGGAACTTGTTGGAGTGCCAGCTCGCCGCCAGCGGTCCGGTCTCGGCCTCGCCGTCTCCGACGACGCACGCCACCACCAGGTCCGGGTTGTCGAACGCCGCGCCGTACGCGTGCACCAGGGCGTAGCCGAGCTCGCCGCCCTCGTGGATCGACCCCGGCGTCTCGGAGGCCACGTGGCTGGGGATACCGCCGGGAAACGAGAACTGGCGGAACAGCTTCCGCATCCCGTCGACGTTCTCGCCGATCGCCGAGTACACCTCGCTGTAGGTGCCCTCGAGGTAGGCGTTGGCGACCAGGCCCGGACCGCCGTGTCCCGGGCCGGTGATGTAGATGATGTTCGCGTCGCGCTCTCGGATGACGCGGTTGAGGTGGGCGTAGACGAGGTTGAGACCCGGCGTCGTACCCCAGTGGCCCAGCAACCGTGGTTTGACGTGTTCGGCGCGTAGCTCCTCGCGCAGCAGCGGGTTGTCCAACAGGTAGATCTGTCCGACCGACAGGTAGTTGGCGGCCCTCCAGTAGGCGTCGATGCGGTGGAGTTGTTCGTCGGACAGCGTGGAAGACAGCGTTGACTCACTCATGGACGTCCCGTCGGTGATCTGACTGCTCATGTCGAGCATTGTCGTCGCGCGTGGTGAACAGCATGTGAGTTCCTGGTACCCGGTTGTGTATCCGTTTATGTGTGCCACGGCGGGCCGGTGCCCGCACGTTCCAGGGAGTGCGGGGTCAGGCACACTGGTTGCTTGACACCTGTCAAACCCGCAGAGGAGTTGCGATGGCTTCCCCCGCTCACACCCCCGTGCTCGTCGGCTATGGACAGGTGAATCAGCACGAGGACCGGCCGGAGACCGAACCCGTCGACCTGATGGAGGCCGCCGCGCGCGAGGCGGCCGACGCCAGGGTGCTCGAAGCAGTCGACGCGGTGCGTGTGGTCAACCTGCTGTCGTGGCGCTACCGCGATCCGGGCCTGCTGTTGGCCCAGCGCATCGGCGCCGACAAGGCCACCACCCGCTACACCGGCATCGGCGGGAACGTTCCCCAGAGCCTGGTCAACCGGGCGTGCCTGGACATCCAGTCGGGCCGGGCCGGGGTGGTGCTGATCGCCGGTGCCGAAACCTGGCGCACCAGAATGCGTTTGCGCGCTGACGACGTCAAGCCGGAGTGGACCCGCCAGGACGAGTCCGTTCCGGTGGCCGACGGCGCCGACGAGAACGTGCCGATGGCGGGAGACGCCGAGAACCGCATCCAGCTCGACCGGCCGTCGTACGTGTACCCGCTCTTCGAGCAGGCGCTGCGGATCGCGGCGGGGGAGACGCCCGACGAACACCGGCGCCGCATCGGCGAGTTGTGGGCGCAGTTCTCCGCGGTGGCCGCCGACAACCCACACGCCTGGCGCCGGGATGCCCTGGCGGCCGACGCGATCTGGCAGCCGAGCCCCCAGAACCGGATGATCAGCTGGCCGTATCCCAAGCTGATGAACTCCAACAACATGGTCAACCAGGGTGCGGTGCTGGTCCTGACCTCGGTCGAGACGGCGCGGCGGCTGCGAATCCCCTCGGAGCGCTGGGTTTTCCCGTACGCGGGCACCGACTCCCACGACACCTATGCGATCGGTGAGCGCGCCGAACTCCACCGGTCGCCGGCGATCCGGATCGCGGGTCGGCGCGCACTGGACCTGGCCGACACCGCGATCGAGGACGTCGACTTGGTCGACGTGTACTCGTGCTTCCCCTCTGCGGTGCAGGTCGCCGCCACCGAACTCGGTCTGCCGGTGGGGGATCCGGCCCGGCCGCTCACGGTGACGGGCGGGCTGACGTTCGCCGGCGGTCCCTGGAACAACTACGTCTCCCACTCGATCGCGACGATGGCCGAGCGGCTGGTCGCCAACCCCGGGCAGCGCGGTCTCATCACAGCCAACGGCGGCTACCTGACCAAGCACAGTTTCGGGGTCTACGGCACGGAGCCGCCTCAGCACGAATTCCGTTGGGAGGACGTGCAATCCGAGGTAGATCGAGAGCCGACCCGCACGCTGGTCGTGGAGTGGTCCGGTGTCGGGACGGTGGAGTCGTGGACGACACCGTTCAACCGCGACGGTGAACCGGAGAAGGCGTTCCTGGCGGTGCGCACACCCGGGGGCGAGCGCACTCTCGCGGTGATCGGCGACCCCGGCGATGCGGCGGCGACCGTCGAGGACGACATCGCCGGCGCCTCGGTGACGGTGCACGCGGACGGCACCGCGCGGCTGGCTACTTGATCGTGTAGCCGCCGTCGACCACGAGGTCGGCGCCGGTGATCATCGCCGCCGCGTCGGAAGCCAGGAACACCGCCGCGGCGGCGATCTCCGCCGGGTAGGCGAATCGTCCGATCGGGATGAGCTGTTTGAGGGCGTCGCCGCGCGGCCCGTCCCAGGCCTTGTGGCCGAGTTCGGTGAGCACCACGGTCGGTGAGATCGTGTTGACCCGCACCCCGCGTCCGCCCCATTCGGCGGCCAGCACCTTCGACACCCCGACCACCCCGAACTTCGACGCGCAGTAGGCGACGTGCTGATCGAGTGCGACGGAGGCGGCCTGGGAGGCGAGGTTGACGATGCTGCCCCTACCGGCGGCGAGCATGTGGCGGCCCGTTGCCTGGCACATCAGGAAAGTGCCCTTGAGGTTGATGTCGATGGTGGAGTCCCAGTCGGCCAGTGACAGTTCCTCCGCCGGGGCAAGCCGGGCGATGCCGGCGCTGTTGACCAGGATGTCGATCGTGGCGAAGGTGTCGACCACCGCATCCACTGTCGCCGTCACCGACGCGGGATCGCTGACATCGCAACGGAATCCGCTGCTGTCGGTGGGCAGCGCGTCCGCGACGGCCCGTGCGCCGGATTCGTTGAGGTCGGCGACCGCCACCCGAGCACCCTTGGCGGCGAACGCGTCGGCGATCGCCGCACCGATGCCCGACGCGCCACCGGTGATCAGTGCGACCTTCCCGGCCAGGGAGAAGTCGAGATCCACAGTGAATTCGGCGTCGGTCATGTCGTCCTTTCGTGGGGTGGTGGTGCGGTCACTGCAGTACCGCTCTGGCGACGTCGATGTCGGTGACCAGTGACGAGACCAGGCCCGAGCGCAGCACCGCGCGGGTGGCCGCGATCTTCTCCGGTCCCGTCGCAAGGGCGATCCTCGTCGGGATCGCCCGCAGCGTGGCTTCGGCGATGCCCATCCGTCGCTCGTCGAGTCCGGGCACGCGGTTACCCTCCTCGTCGAGCAGAAGTGCGCACGTCTCGCCGCAGACACCGGCCGCGTCGAGTGCCCGCGTCTCCTCGGCCGGCAGCGACAGGTACACCTGCGAGGCGCCGGGACTCCACGCGCCGACGGAGATGATCGCGCAGCTGACCTTGCTGTGCTGGTCGACGGTCTCCTGCAATTGCCGGTCGCCGCGCAGGCTTTCGGCGGTGCGCGCGTCGGGCACCACGAGCGGTACGTACATCGGCCACGACCGGCCGCCGCTGATCTCACTGATGCGGCGAACCAGATCCGTTCCGTTGGAAGTGATTCCGCCGGCCATCCCGGTCAGCTGGACGACGTCGCAGTCGGGGAGCGCGGTCAGATAGGCGGCGATGTGGGTGAGCGTGCGGCCGCAGTCGACCCCGACGACGTCCCCGCCGCGCAGGATGGACTGCAGCAGTTCGGCCATCGCCTTGGCGACGGCCTCGACGCGGTCGGCGGCGTTCGCCGTGTCGCAGGTGACGGCGTAGGCGTGTTCGAGGCCGTAGCGCCGCTGCAGTTCGGTGGACAGCTCGACATCGATGGCGCCCGGGTTGTGGATCTTGATCTCGACCATCCCGGACTCGACGGCCTCGTCGAGTATGCGCGCGACCTTGAACCGGGAGAGTCCGAACTCCTCGGCGATCTGGATCCTGGTGCGGCCTTCGAGGTAGTAGCGGCGGGCGATCACGGCCCGCAGGAACAGCTCATCCGGTCCCATGCCGCCGCCTCCTTCACGAAGCCCGAGCCGCCGCACACATATGTGCACGCACGTTGACATATGAGCATAGGGCATAGCATGATCCACGCCACAAGTCCTCAGATGAGAAGTTCACCGTACAGATGAGCGGACCGCGACCTGACCGGAGGCCGAGATTGCCCATGAGCCCGGACGACCCCGGCTTGACGACACTCGCCGGTGAGGTCCTCACCCGCGAGGCCGCCGCGGTCGCCGCGCTCACCGGAACCGTCGAAGAGGGTGTGGTGTCGATCGCGTGCCGGTTGCTCGAGGTCTCGGGCAAGGTCGTCACCACCGGATCCGGGACATCGGGCATCATGGCCGAGCGCCTGGCCCACCTGCTGTCGGTCTGCGGCACCCCCGCGTTGTACCTGCCCGCCATGGACGCATTGCACGGCGGCCTGGGCGCGGTGACACCGCACGACCTGGTGCTCGCCATCTCCAAGACCGGCCGCTCGGCCGAATTGACCCGCCTCACCGAACGTCTCGTCGAGCGGGGGGTGGACGTCGTGGCCGTCACCGAGGATGCCTCGAGCCCGTTCGCCGCCGCCGCCACGCACGTCCAGGTGCTGCCCCGCACGGCGCCCGACGCGGACCCCGGCGACATGATCGCGTTGGCCAGCACGCTGGTCGTGGGCGCATGGGGCGACGCGCTCGCCGTGGTGTCGATGGCCCTGCGCGGACACACCCTGCACGACGTCGTGCACAGCCACCCCGCAGGCGGGGTCGGTGCGCGCGGACACCGCCCGGGCGACGAATCGGTGCCGGTGGTGCGGACATGACCGATTCGGCCGTGCTCGGCGTGGATTCGTCCACCCAGTCGTGCAAGGTGGAGATCCGCGATCTCACCACCGGGCAACTGCTGGGTCGCGGGTCGGCGCCGCACCCTCCGGCCTTCCCGCCGTGCAGCGAACAGCATCCGCTGGAATGGGTCTCGGCGCTGGCCGCCGCCACCCGGGCCGCCCGCGCCGACTGCGCCCGCCCGCCCGTCGTCCGGGCGGTTTCCGTTGCCGCACAGTGTCATGGGCTCGTGATCCTCGACGAACACGGCAACCCGCTGCGCGCGGCGAAACTGTGGAACGACACCACGGGCGCCTCGGCGCTGGCCGCGCTCGCCGAACGCATCGGGGTGTCGGCCTGGGTGCGGCGCACCGGATCGGTGCCCACGGCCGCGTTCACCATCGCCAAGCTCGCCTGGGTGGCCGAACACGAACCGGAGGTCCTCGACCGGGCGGCCGCGATCATGCTTCCGCACGACTATCTGACGCACTGGCTGACCGGGCGGCGGGTCACCGACCGATCCGAGGCGTCGGGCACGGGGTACTTCGACATCGCGACCGGGCAGTGGATCACCGGGTACCTCGACATGGCCGCCGGTGCCCGGGATTGGGAGGCGATGCTGCCGACGGTGCTCGGACCCTGCGCACCCGCGGGCACCCTGCGCCCGGCGGCGGCGGACGTCCTCGGCATCGACGGTGACGTGGTGGTCGGACCGGGGGGTGGGGACCAGCACGCCGCCTACCTCGGTCTCGGCCTGCAGGACGGCGACCAGTACATCGGCATCGGCACCTCCGGTGTCGTGGCAACGTCCTCGCGCACACCGACTTTCGACGAGCGCGGCATGGTCGACGGAGTCGCCGACCTCACCGGTGGCCATCTGCCGCTGGTGAGCACCCTCAATGCGGCACGGGTGTCCGATGTCGCCGCCCGCCTGCTCGGCACCGACCTGCCGGGTCTGGCCGAGCTCGCCCTGGCCGCCGGGGACACCCAGGGTCCCGTGTTGGTGCCGTTCCTCGACGGCGAACGCAAACCCGACCGCCCTGACGCCCGCGGCGCCTTCGCCGACCTCACCTCGCACACCACTCGAGCGGAGCTCGCCCGGGCGTTCGTGGAGGGTCCGCTGCTGTCGCTGATGAGCGCACGCGACCACCTGCGGGCCTGTGGGGTGGACGTCAGCGGCGCGGCGACCGCGGTCGGTGGCGGCACCCGCTCACCGGCCACCCTGCAGCTGCTCGCCGACCTGCTCGACGACGAGGTGACCGTCCTCGACGCCGACGAGGCCACCGCGCGCGGTGCATGTGTCCAGGCCGCCGCCGTCGCGACCAACCGTGACGTCGCCGGCCTGGTCGACCTGGCCAAACAGTGGCAACCGCAGGCCCGACAACGGGTTTCGCCGCGGCACACCGGCCGCGACCTGGATGCGCTGCGCGCACGCTGGGCGCAGCTCGCGGCGTCACCGCTGCTGGAGTCGGGGGTCTCGGCGTGACCGCCGTCGCGCAGCTCGCCCCGTGGCACCGGGACTTCCCGGGAATGCTCGCCGGTTCGGTGTACGCGGTCGCGCCCGGCGGGCGCGCCTCGGCCGCCGCGGCCATGCGCGACGCCGGGATCGGCATCCACGTCGACGTGATGGCCGAGGACGAGGGGCTTCCCGCGGGCGTCGGTCGCCGTGAGCTCGCCGACGTCGCGAGCGCGGCCGGACCGGCGCGGCTCGACGTGCACCTGATCGGCTCGCCCGCATTCGTCGACTGCGCACTGCCCGAGGTGCTCGCACATGCGCCGGCGAAGGTCTTCCTGCCCTGGGCCGCCTTCACCGAGGAGCGCGCCGCCGCCGTCCGCGACGCCGGCGCATCGGCGTGGATCGCGCTGTGGCAGGAGTGGGACGGCACCGGTGCCCCGGAGTGGCCGGCCGCACCCGACGGGGTGCTGGTGATGCTCATCGAACCGGGCACCCGCGACCGGTGCCGGACCGAGCGGCTGGCCGTCGCGTCGGCGTGTGCGCACCGGGTGCCGGTGATCGTCGACGGTGGAGTCACGAAAGACATTGCGCCGCTGTGCGTCACAGCAGGTGTCGAATCGATGGTGGTCGGGCGTGCGTTGCTGTCCGGCCCCGCGGACGGAGAGGGAGTGTGAGATGACCGCTGTGCAGGACGGCAGCATGCGCGCGAGCGTGATGACCGGCGTGGGGACGTTGCGGATCGAGGAACGGCCGGTGCCGGTCCCCGGCCCGCACGAGGTGCTCGTCGAGGTGGCCGCGGTGGGAGTGTGCGGTTCGGACGTGCACTACTACCGCCACGGCAGGATCGGCGACTTCGTGGTCTCCGAACCGATGATCCTCGGTCACGAACTGTCCGGGCGTATCGCCGCGGTCGGTGAGGGCGTCGACGCCGGGCGCGTCGGCCAGCGGGTCGCCGTCGAACCGCAGCATCCCTGCCGTCGCTGCAGGCAGTGCAAGGCCGGTCGGTACAACCTCTGCCCCGAGATGAAGTTCTACGCGACGCCGCCCGTCGACGGCGCGTTCTGCCGCTACGTCGTCATCGACGACGACTTCGCCCACCCGGTGCCGGATTCCATGTCGGATGACGCCGCCGCACTCCTCGAACCGCTGTCGGTGGCCATCACCACGATGCGCAAAGCCGGGATAGTGCCCGGATCGTCTGTCCTGATCGCCGGCGCGGGCCCCATCGGCGTCATCTGCGCGCAGGCCGCGCGCGCCTTCGGTGCCGCCCGCATCGTCGTCACCGACCTGATCCCGTCTCGCCGCGAGAAGGCGCTGGCGTTCGGTGCCACCGAGGTGCTCGACCCCACGGTCGTCGACGTCTCGGCGATCGAACCCGTCGATGCGTTCGTCGACGCCACCGGGGTTCCTGCGGCCGTGGTCAGCGGCATCAAGGCCGTCGGCCCCGCCGGCAGGGTGGTGCTGGTCGGCATGGGTGCCGACGAGTACGCTCTGCCGGTCAGCCACATCGCGAACCTGGAGATCACGGTCACCGGTGTCTTCCGCTACACCGACACCTGGCCTGCCGCAATCCATCTCGTGACCTCCGGCGCCGTGGATCTGGACGCAATGGTCACCGGCCGCTTTGACCTCGAGCACGTGGCCGATGCCCTCGACAGTGACACCGACCCTGCCAGCCTCAAATCGATTGTGAACCCCTCATGACGCAGAAGAACCCGTTTGATCTGACCGGCCGCACCGCCCTGGTGACCGGGGGCAACCAGGGCCTCGGTAGGGCGTTCGCCCTCGGACTGGCGCAGGCCGGCGCCACGGTCGCCATCGCCGGGCGCAGCGCCGAGCGCAACGCGAAGATGGTGGAGGAGGCCGCCGCAGAGGGCTTCACGCTGCACCCCATCACCGCCGACATCACCCGACAGGCCGACGTCGAATCCATGACGGCCGACGCGATCTCCACGCTCGGTCAGCTCGACATCCTGGTCAACAACGCGGGCACCTGCTACCACGCCGAGTCGTGGGACGTCACCGAGGAGCAGTGGGACTCGGTGTTCGACCTCAACGTCAAGGCGCTGTGGGCGTGTTCGCTGGCCGCCGGAAAGCACATGCGCGAGCGTCGATCCGGTTCCATCGTCAACATCGGGTCGATGTCGGGGCTGATCGTCAACCGGCCGCAGATGCAGCCCGCCTACAACGCCTCCAAGGCCGCGGTGCACCACCTGACGAAATCGCTTGCCGCCGAGTGGGGCCCGCTGGGCATCCGGGTGAACGCCGTGGCGCCGGGATACTGCAAGACCGAGATGGCGCCCGTCGACAGGCCGGAATTCAAGCAGCACTGGATCGACGACACCCCGATGCTGCGTTACGCCATGCCGGAGGAGATCGCGCCGAGCGTGGTCTTCCTCGCCAGCGACGCGGCCTCGTTCATCACCGGATCCGTGCTCGTCGCCGACGGGGGTTACACCGCATGGTAGAAGTCGCCACGGTGAACCGAAGGGTCGTCGTCAGCGCTCTCGACGACGTCACCATCGAGACCGTCGACGAGGATCTCCCCGGCGCCGGCGAGGCCCGCGTGCGCACCACCGTCGTCGGCATCTGCGGCTCGGATCTGCACGCCGCATGCGGTCGGCACCCCTTCATCGACCTGCCGTATCGGCCGGGTCACGAAGCTGTCGGCGTGGTCGACGCCGTTGGCGACGGCGTCGACGAGTCCTGGGTCGGCACAAGGGTTGCCGTCGAACCGAACCTGGCATGCGGGCACTGCGCCCAGTGCCGGGCGGGCCGCTACAACATCTGCCGCGAACTGCTCGTCCTCGGCTGCCAGACCCCAGGTGCGCTGGCCGACTCCTTCACCGTCGCCGTCGACCGGTTGGTGCCGCTGGCCGAAGACCTCGACGACCGCCACGCCATCCTGATCGAACCGCTGGCCACCCCGGTGCACACCGTGCGCCGCGCCGCCGAGGCGGTCGGCGGCCTCGAGGACCGGCCGGTCGTGGTGATCGGCGCGGGCCCGATCGGGCTGTTCGTGCTGCTGGCCGCCCGCCACGCCGGTGCCAGGGTGGTGGTCGCCGACCTGCTGGAATCGAAGCGGGCACGTGCCGAACGACTCGGCGCGGTCGGCACTTTCGACCCCACCGCAGACGATGCCGTGCAGACCGCGCTCGAACTGCTCGGCGGGCCTGCGGCCGTGGTGATCGACTGCGTATCGCGGGAGAGTTCGGTGGCTCAGGCCGTCGACCTGGTGGACAAGGGCGGAGCCGTGATGATCGTCGGAGTCGCCGAGGGAGCCACCCCGGTCCCGTTGGGCCTCATCCAGGACCGGGAGCTGGCCTTGATCGGCAACCTGATGTACGTGCGTGAGGACTTCACCGCGGCCATCGACCTGTTGAGCTCCGGCGCGGTGCCGGTCGAGGAGATCATCAGCGCCGAGTTCGAGTTCGAACAGGCGGCGCAGGCGTTCGCGGCTTCGGCCGATCCGGAGAACGTCAAAGTGCTCGTCACGGTTGGGAGTTGAGCGATGACACAGGCCCTGCTCGAATGCGCGGACATCGAGAAGGCGTTCCACGGGGTGCCCGTCCTCAAAGGCATCACGCTGCACCTCGAACCGGGGACCGTCACCGCCCTGGCCGGTGAGAACGGCGCGGGCAAGTCGACGCTGATGAAGATCATCAGCGGCCAGTACACCGCTGACCGCGGTGTCGTCACGGTGCGGGGCAACGAACTCACCGCAGGCAGCACCAAGGACGCCGTCAAGCACGGGGTGGCGATCGTGCCGCAGGAGCTGGCGTCGATCGAGGACATGACGGTCTACGAGAACCTGTTCGTGGGCCGGGAACTCAAGCGCGGGCCGTTCTTGAACCGCAGGGCGATGATCGACGAGGCGAGGGATGCGCTGGCGGTCTTCGGCGTGAACATCGAGCCGACGGCCCGGATGGGCAGCCTGCCGGTGGGTCTGCGCCAGATCGTCGAGATCGTCAAGGCCGCGCGCACCGGCGCCCAGGTGGTCATGCTCGACGAGCCCACTTCGGCGATCTCCGAACGTGAGGTCGAGGGCCTGTACGCGATCGTGCGTCGCCTGCGCGAACAAGGGGTGGCGATGGTGTACACCACCCACAAGATGGCCGAGATCCGGGCCATCGCCGACCGGGTGGTGGTGCTGCGCGACGGCGGGTTGATCCTCGACAAGGGTATCGACGAGGTCTCCGACGACGACATCGTCACCGCCATGATCGGCCGCGAACTCGAGGCACTGTTCCCCGACCGTCCGGCCCCCACCGACGAAACCGTGCTCGAGGTCAAGAACCTGCAGGTCGACGGCGCCAGCCAGCCGGTGTCGTTCACCGTCAACGCCGGCGAGATCGTCGGGCTGGCGGGGCTGGTCGGCGCGGGCCGCACCGAACTGCTCGAGGCGATCTTCGGGGCCAGGCACAGCAGCGCCGGGGAGATCGTCGTGCGCGGAAAGCACGTCAAACGCAACTCACCCGCCGCAGCGATCACCGCGGGCATGGCGATGGTGCCGGAGGACCGCAAACTCTCCGGCGTCGTGCTGTCGATGAGCGTGCTGGACAACGGTACGCTGCCCAGGCTCTCGTCGTTCTCGGTCGGCGGTTGGCTGCGCGGAAAGACGCGCACCAAGGCGGTGGCGGACGTGATGCAGTCCGTCCGCCTGCGCAGCCGGAACCTCAACCAGGAAGTCGGCACACTCTCCGGTGGCAATCAGCAGAAGGTGGTGCTCGCCCGCTGGCTGACCGACAACGTCAACGTGCTGCTGCTCGACGAGCCCACCCGCGGCGTCGATGTCGGCGCACGCAGCGAGATCTACCGCATCATCACCGAATTCGCCGCACAAGGCATGGCCGTGCTGATGGCGTCCTCGGACATGCCGGAAGTGGTCGGGTTGTCGCACCGGGCGTTCGTCATGCGTGGCGGCGCGCTGGTCGGCGAACTCGATCGAGACGCCCTCGACCATCCCGAGGTCCAGGAGTCGGTGTTCCGGCTGGCGACCGCGCTGGAGGCCAGACCCGACACCACCGAGCAGGAGGCAGCATCATGACCACCAAGGAAGAAACCGCATCGGGTTCCGGGGGCGCCACCGTCGTGGCGTCACCGATCACCGGTGAGCCCGTGAAGCTGTTCTCCCGAGAATGGCTCGGCGCCATGGCGTTGCGCTACGCCATGTTCATCATCCTGCTGATGGTGATTTTCTACTTCAGCTACCGCAGCGCCCGGTTCTCCACGGTCGAGAACCTGGTGACCATCCTGGTTGCGGCCGCGCCGTTCGCGCTGATCGCGCTCGGTCAGACACTGGTCATCCTGACCGGTGGTATCGACCTGTCGGTGGGCAGCGTCATCGCGGTCTCCGCCATGGCAGGTGCCGCGACCGCCAAGGCCAATCCGGGACAGGTCTGGATGACCGTGCTGGTGGCGATGCTGGTCGGCCTCGCCGTGGGCTCCCTGAACGGGATCATGGTGTCGCGGTTGAACGTTCCACCGTTCATTGCCACGCTGGGCACATTGACGGCGGGTTCCGGCATGGCCTATGTCATCGGCGGCGGCGCGCCCATCAACGGGCTGCCCGCGGAGTTCGGCGCGATCGCCAACACCAAGATCCTGGGCCTGCAGATCCCGGTGCTGCTGATGATCATCGGCATCATCGCGCTGGCCGTCATCATGAAGCGCACCACCTACGGCATGCGCGTCTACGCGGTGGGCGGTAACCGCAATGCCGCCGAGATCGCCGGTATCAACGCCAAGAACGTGCTCTTCAGCGTGTACGCGTTCTCCGGTCTGCTGGCCGGCCTGTCCGGCGTGATGCTCGCGTCACGAGTCATCTCCGGTCCGCCCAACCTCGGGCAGGGATACGAGCTCGACGCCATCGCGGCCGTCGTCATCGGCGGCGCCAGCCTGCTCGGCGGGCGCGGCACGATCTGGGGAACCGCGTTGGGCCTGTTGATGATCCAGACCCTCAACAACGGCCTGGACATCCTCGTGGTGCCCGCCTACTGGCAGGACGTGATCAAGGGTGTCCTGATCGTCTCGGCCGTCGCGATCGACGTCTGGTCGTCGAAACGGCGAACGTGACGCCACCGCAGCTGCAGTACCCCGTCCACATCAACGAGTAGCGAAAAGAGAAGGCCCATGAGACTGGGAACAAAGATGTTCGCCATCGCCTCCGCCACGGCGCTGGGGTTCGGTATGACGGCATGCGGTGCGGGGGACACGGCCGCCAACGGCGACACCACCCGCATCGGCGTCACGGTGTACGACATGAGCTCGTTCATCACCGCCGGCAAAGAAGGTATGGACGCCTACGCCAAGGACAACAACATCGAACTGGTGTGGAACTCGGCGAACCTCGACGTCGCGACGCAGGCCAGCCAGGTCGACTCGATGATCAACCAGGGCGTCGACGCGATCATCGTCGTTCCGGTGCAGGCGGATTCGCTGGGCCCGCAGGTCGCCTCCGCCAAGGCCAAGGGCATCCCGCTGGTCCCGGTCAACGCCGCGCTCGACAGCCCCGACGTCGCCGCCAGCGTGCAGCCCGACGATGTGGCCGCCGGTGAGCAGGAGATGCAGATGATGGCCGACCGCCTCGGCGGCCGAGGCAACATCGTGATCCTGCAGGGCCCGCTCGGGCAGTCCGGCGAGATCGACCGCACCAAGGGCATCAACAACGTGCTCTCGCGCTACCCCGACATCAAGGTGCTCGCGATGGACACCGCGAACTGGAAGCGCGACGAGGCCGTCAACAAGATGAAGAACTGGATCTCCGGGTTTGGCCCGCAGATCACCGGTGTGGTCGCCGAGAACGACGACATGGGCCTCGGTGCTCTGCAGGCGCTCAAGGAAGCCGGCCGCAACGACGTGCCGATCGTCGGCATCGACGGGATCGAGGACGGCCTCAACGCCGTCAAGAGCGGTGAATTCATCGGCACCTCACTGCAGAACGGCACCGTCGAACTGGCGGCCGGTCTGGCCGTCGCCAACAAGCTGGCCAAGGGTGAGCAGGTCGACACCAAACCGGTCTACGTCATGCCCGCGATCACCAAGGACAACGTCGACGTCGCGATCGAGCACGTGGTGACCGAGCGGCAGCAGTTCCTCGACGGCCTGACCGACCTGACCAACAAGAACCTCGAGACGGGCGACATCGCCTACGAGGGCATCCCCGGCCAGAAGCAGCCGTAGTCCCACACCACTGAAAAAGAAAGAAGCAGAATGACACTGACAACGAAGTTCGGTGCGATCGCCGCCGCCGGGATGCTGGGACTCGGCCTCACCGCATGCGGTGCGGGGGACACCGAGGCCAACAGCGACACCACCCGCATCGGCGTGACGGTGTACGACATGAGCTCGTTCATCACCGAGGGCAAAGAGGGCATGGACACCTATGCCAAGGCCAAGAACATCGAGCTGGTGTGGAACTCCGCCAACAACGACGTCTCGACACAGGCCAGCCAGGTCGACTCGCTGATCAACCAGGGTGTCGACGCGATCATCGTCGTTCCGGTGCAGGCGGATTCGCTCGGTCCGCAGGTCGCCTCCGCCAAGGAGAAGGGTATCCCGCTGCTGGCGGTCAACGCCGCGCTGGAGACCCCGGACCTGGCCGGCAACGTGCAGCCCGACGATGTGGCCGCCGGTGAGCAGGAGATGCAGATGATGGCCGACCGCCTCGGCGGCCGTGGCAACATCGTGATCCTGCAGGGCCCGCTCGGCGGCTCCGGTGAGATCAACCGCGGCAAGGGCATCGACAACGTGCTCGCCAAGTACCCCGACATCAAGGTGCTGGCCAAGGACACCGCGAACTGGAAACGCGACGAGGCCGTCAACAAGATGAAGAACTGGATCTCGAGCTTCGGCCCGCAGATCGACGGTGTCGTGGCGCAGAACGACGACATGGGCCTCGGTGCGCTGCAGGCGCTCAAGGAAGCCGGCCGCACCGGTGTCCCGATCGTCGGCATCGACGGCATCGAGGACGGCCTCAACGCCGTCAAGAGCGGTGAGTTCATCGGCACCTCGCTGCAGAACGGCACCGTGGAGCTGTCGGCGGGGTTGGCCGTGGCCGACGCGCTGGTCAAGGGTGAGGACGTCAAGACCGACCCGGTCTACGTCATGCCCGCCATCACCAAGGACAACGTCGACGTCGCGATCCAGCATGTGGTGACCGAACGCGGCAAGTTCCTCGAGGGTCTGGTCGAGCTGACCGAGCAGAACCTCAAAACCGGCGACATCGCCTACGAGGGCATCCCCGGCCAGAAGGAACCGCAGTCCTGACGTACGTCTCCGACAGAGCGGGCCCGGTCATCGACCGGGCCCGCTCTTCGTCGAATGGGAAGATGTCGAATGGGAAGATGTCGAATGGGAAGATGTCGAATCTGAAGATACTGCGAGGATCCGGCCGATCCCTCGCAGTGGCCGCACACTCGGTGCGAGACCTCAGCGGTGGGTCGGCCGCCGGGACAGTTCGAGCACCTCTTCGGTCGTGGGCGGGCTGGCCGGATGGTGGGACAGGCACCACGGCGCCCGGATCCGGTGGAAGGCATTGCCTTCCAGTGCGACGTAGAAGTTGCCTGCGCGCAGCTTGCTGATGTCGGGCACGTCACCGCCCTTGGCCCGGGCCATCTCCCGGGCCACGGTGATCTGGGCGGGCGCGTTGAGTAGACCGTAGAACTGTGTGGCGGCATTACCCGGGACGAAGTTGTGCAGACCCCGCGGCGACTGCGTGGCGAACACCAGTCCGAGGCCGTACTTGCGTGCCTGTGACACCAACGCCAAGGTGCTTCTGGTGCAGGCGGTGTAGCGATCCGACGGGGCGAAGTTCTGCGCCTCGTCCATCACCAGCAGCCCGCCGAGCGGACGGTCGGCGGCGGGGTTGCGCTTGATCCAGGAGAACAGCGCCATCTGCAGCTGGTTGACGAATCCCTCGCGCTGCTGATCGTTGGTCAGCCCCACCATGCTGATCACCGACACCCGGGCCCGCCTGCCATCGGACGGGGTCAGCAGCACTCCCGGGTCCACGGGCGTGCCCTGTCCGCCGAACATCGGGTCGTTCACCATCGCGGCATGCAGATTCGCCGACATCTCAGCGGCGAGTTTCGGCGCCTTCGGCAGTTCCGAGACACCCTCGGGCAGGTCGGCGAGCATGCCGATGAACCCGTTGAGCGTGACATGTGCCGCGCCCCGCGCGTAGTGGCGCAACGCCTCTCGCAGCACTGCCCGCGACTGGTTGGCCTTCGCGGTGTTCCCCGCGATCAGCGCCCGCGGCTCCAGCGCGCTGACCGCGGCGTCCACCGCCTCCTCGAATTCGTCGTAACTGTCGAGGACACCGGCGAAGTCGGGCAGCGGTTGGAACGCCAGGGGCCGTCCCGCGTTCCTCCTCGGTGTCCACACCACCACCTCGGTGCCGCCGAGGTACTGGGCGGCCCGGGCGTCGTCCGAGGGGCTCCAGCCCGGTGGAGGTGTGGGCCACGGATCACCGAGGCGGGACAGGTCATTGTTGGGGTCCAGGACGATCGAGGAGACGCCGCGCAGCGCGCATTCCTCGATCAGCCGCCGGATCAACACGGTCTTGCCCGAACCCGACCCCGCGAAGATCGCGGTGTGTTTGCGCAACGCGGCCAGCCGCACCGACAGCGTCTCGTCCGCGGCGTCGGTGCCGAGCGGCACCTCGTCCGCCGCATCCGCCACGTCGGCGTACGCGGGCGCCGCCGGCTCGGCCACGGTCGCCGGCTGCACCGGTTCGGGTGCCGGGGTGGCCGTTCCGCCGCTCAGTTCGCCGAGCACCTCCCGCAGCAGTGCCAGACCGTGCGCGGGCCTCCGCCGCTGCAGCCAGCCCGGCAGATCCGGATGGTTGTCGTCGATCATGTCCCGCAGCGCCGTCAACGTGCGGAGGTCGTCGTCGGTGATCGGCAACGTCCGTCCGCCGGCGGCCTCCAGCTCCTCGAGCATGGCTGCGGTCTTCTTGCCGCTCGGCCAGCGGGTGTTGCGCAGCAGAACCAGCCGGCGCTTGTCCGGGTCCGATCCGATTCCCGTTGCGTCCCATGCCTTTCGGAGACGGTTCTGGACGGCGACGGCGTTGCTGTGGGCGATCGCGCGAAAGGCCCAGTGCCGTTCGTCGTCGGTGGCGTCGTCGAGGCTCTGTCGCAGCCGGGCATGGAGGACGACCCGGCTGCCCGGCGGCGGGTCGGTGCGGAACGACTGCTCGACGTCGGCGCGTTCGGTGATCCACGCCTCGAGACCGGCGGCCAGCAGACCGGGCATCGTGGTGTCCTCGCCCTCCGGGTCCAACGCCGCCGATGCGACCGCCTTGCGCCGGTAGTCGGCGAACCGGCGGTCGAGTTCGTCCACGTCGCCGGCCGGGGCCGCGCCGGCCGGCGTCTCGACGGGCCGCTGCCGCTGTGCGGCGTCGGCGATGTCGTCGCTGAGATGGGCGAGTTCGACGACGGTGTCGGTGCGCAGGCACAGGTTCTTGTGGGCGTCCGCGCGCTGCAGCAGGAGGCGCGGTGTGAACTGCGGCGCATCGTCGAACGCCGACGGCTGGATCGGCCAGGTCGGGTACGGGGGAGTGAATCCGGAGGCCCGGTAGCTGGCGGCGAATCGACGTTCGAGGATCGCCCGGCCGACGTCGGCGGTCGGAAGGCCTTCGAGCACCCGGGTCTCCCGGAACCGGTCCGCCACGGAGGCCACGGCACGCTGGCGGATCAGTTCCCACACACTCGGCAGACACGCCACCACCGGGACGGTGCGGCGCATCGTCTCCCGCACGCTCATCAGCCCGTGCGCGACGTGTTCGAGGTCGCGGTTGTCGCCGACGTCGACCGCGTCGGTGGCGGTGGCCGACTGTGCGAGCAGGGTGTCGATCTGGTCTATGCCGAGTACGACGGGGCCGGCCAGTGCGGTCAGGCGGGCGAGGTCGCGCACCGTCTCCTGCGGGGTCCGGCCCGGCGCCTGCAGGCCCCACCTGGCGCGTTCGTCGCCGGCGAACTCGTCGGCCGAGGTGTCGGTCGAGGTGAGGTAGGCCTCGCCGATGTCCTGCAATCGCATGTCCGTCGCGGCGAGCAGTACCAGCGCGCGAAGGGCGTGACGGCACTCGCGCACCGTGTCGCGGCGCACCTTGGCCAGCGCGGTGACGAAATCGTCGAGCGTCTCGGGCGTCATGTCCTCGTCGCCGATCACCGCTCGGCGGGCGGCGCGTGAGATGTGCGCCACCGAGGCCAGCCGCCACAGCAGGTCCTTGAGCTGTGTCTCCCGCTCGGCGCCGGGGCGGCCGAGGCTTTCCAGGATTCCACCGCGGGTGGATTGCCAGAAACTGGTGGCGTCGAGGAGTTGGACGATGAAGAAAAAGCCGCCGTCGCTCTGCACCCGTTCACGGACCTGACCGAGCAGGTGTGTCTTGCCGGAGCCTGCCTGCCCCCGGATCACCACGCCGAGCGGACTGGAATCGGGATGAGCTTCGGCGTCACCGAACGCGGCCAGTACCTCGGCCAGCGCATCGTCGTGCAGACCGCCGATGTGCGAGTCTCCGGGATGCCAGATGTCGTCGAGGGTCATGGCCCAGTTGAGCCGCAGACCGCGCAATGCCTCGCGCCGCCGGGGATCCATCACAGCGCCATCGCGATCAGATGCTTGCGCTGACCACCGATCCGTACCGCGGCGGCGTCGTCGGCGTCGGTCAGTGCCTTCTGGTTCTCCTCCGGGATGAGGCTGACGCCGGGCTGCTGGTAGAGCGCGACCAGCGCGGAGTCCAGGTCGTCGCGGGGTACGTCGTCGAGAGCGTCGCGCAGCGCGGCCAGTCCCAGCCATCCACCCGGGCTGCGCACCAGCCGCGCGTACGCCTGGCGCACCCTGGCCGCCACGTCGCCGACTTCGGGTTCGGCCGGTGAGGCGAAGACGTCGGCGGGGGCGAGGTCGGCCCGCTCGAGGTACCGGCCGAGCGACTTCAGCAGGGTGTAGAGCGCCCGGCTCTGGCCCCGGACACCCGGCGGGGCATCCGAATCGAAGAGCGTTCGGCACACCGCCCAGCCGTCGTCGGTCAGATCGAGGACCATCGGCGATCCCGCCTTGACGTCGATCAGGTTCAGCCGCCGCAGCCGATCACGGCTGGGTTTCTTCAACTCGGGGCCCAGCGTCTTCAATTCGGGATTGGGCACCGGTCGGCATTCGGCCATCAGCACCAGCAGCACTGCCTGTTCCGTACCGGTCAGCTCGTCGGGGGCCACGGTCACGTGGTGTTGCCTCTCTGCCTGATCTCAGGGTTGTGATCGGGAGCATCGTGAACTCAACAATGCCTCGATAGTGCCCAATACGCGCGCGGGGCCGCCGACCACCTCCTCGTCGGTGAACCGCAGCACGGCGAAACCGTCGCGGAGCCGGTCACCGCGGGTCTACCGCGTAGACGACGTCGTGGGCGACGGAACGGGAGCCCCGGCGGGCACTTCGGTGTACTGGGGTGCGTAGCCGTCGGCGGAGAACGTGAAGCCCCGCCCACTGCGTTCGCTCAGGCACGACACACCGGACGCTTCCTGCACGTTGCAGCGGAACCCCGCCACCGCGAGCACCTGGTTGAACTGCAGCACGGACGCGGTCGCCTCGGGAGGTGCGAACGGTGCGTCCTCGAACGCCACGAACGCGGGGTCGCCGTCGCGCCCGACGAGGATCGCGGTCGGTTCGGCCTCCGCGCCTGCGGCGTCGGTCACGAACTCCGGAGCCCCGCCGATCCCGAGTGCCGCACCGTCGGCCGCCTGGCACCCGGCGTGCACCCGCGGCACGATCCCGCACTCCCACCGCCCCGACGGGGTGGTGAAGAAGTACTGGGTGAACCCGTCGACCGGCACGCCGAAGGAGAACGCGTTGACCAGGTTGGTCGTGTTCAGCGGCGGGGGTGGCGGTGCGGTGGGCGTCGCCGACGCGGCCGGCCCGGATTCCTCGGTGGTGACCACCGTGGGGCCGGTGCAGGCGGCCAGCACCGTCGCGGCGAGTGCCGCCGGGATCACAGTCGATGCGCGCATGTCGGTGTCCAAGCGTGCCGCACGCGCTCGGCGGGGCGCCGGGCGGGTTCACCCGACGCGCGCCGCCAGCAGCTGACGCAACGTGCGGGCGTTGTGGACGGCGTGCCCGCCGAGGTCGTTGTTGAAGTAGACCAGGACCCTGCGGCCCTCGGCGTCCCACTCCACGATCCGGTCCGCCCAGCGCTGCAGCGCATCGTCGGGGTACGACCCGGCGTAGAGGGAGTCCTGGCTGGGTCCGTGCATGCGCAGGTACACCAGATCTCCGGTCGCCCGTGGCACACACTTCAGCCCGGCGCCGCTCATGATCACATAGGCGGCGCGGTGGCGTTCGAGCAAGTCGTACACCGCCGGATCGTCCCAGGAGGGATGGCGCAGCTCCATGGCGACGGGGATCCAGTCGGGCATCACCGTCAGGAAGTGGTCCAGCAGGGCGTCGTCGCGTTCGATGGCCGGGTGTAGCTGGACGAGCAGGGCTTCGCGCCGCTCGCCGAGGGCGGTCCAGCACCGTTCGAAGCGCTCCACCCACGGCTCCGGGTTGGTCAGCCGGCGGTAGTGGGTGAGCCCGCGGTGGGCCTTCACCGACATCGTGAACCCCTCGGGCAGCCGCTGCCGCCAGCCCTCGAACGTCGCATCGCGCGGCCAGCGGTAGAAGCTGGCGTTGAGTTCGACGGTGTCGAACTCCGCGACGTAGAGGCCGAGCCGTTTCGCCACCGGCGTGCGCTCCGGATAGAGCACGCCGGTCCAGTGGTCGTAGGACCAGCCGGATGTGCCGATGCGGATCATCCGCGCACCCGCTGCAACAGGTCGTCGTCGAGTGCGGCGCGCACCAACGCGGCGGCGAGTTCAGCCGTGCGGGAACCGGCGAGGCGCTGCAAATGCTCTGGGTCACCGGGCAATCCGAGCGCCTCGGCGGTCGTCCGGGCACGCTCGTCGAAATAGGGCCGCACCCATGTCCAGGTGTCCTGGATCTCGCGCAGGAAGATGTCGGCACCGGTGTCTCCGATGCCCTTGAACTCCTTGAGATGTCGCTTGACGGCCGCCACATCGTGTGATTCGCCGAGCCGTCGCAGGTCGCCGTCGTAGGTGTCGCGCACCGTCTGTGCCATCTCGGTGAGCCGGGTGGCCGAGCTCTCGTCGTAGCGGGCGTAACTCGCCCGGCCGAAGGCGTCGATCATCTGCCGACGCTCGGCGGCCAGCACCGCATCCGGTGTGCGCAGCTTCTCGGAGAACAGTTCGCGGGCGGCCCGCACGGCGATGCCCGCATCGATCGGTTTGCTCGCCAGCATGCACAACACCAGCAGCTGGAACAGCGGCATCGGCTTGTCGTCGAGCCGGATCCCGGCTTCGTCGGCGTAGGTGGTCCCGGCCTCGTCGAGCAGGCGGCGAACCACGTCTTCCGGTTCCGTCTTCGCCATGGCTGTCCCATTACCCAGGCCGCGCGCGGGTGAACCGGCCTCACTTCGGCGGCAGGGTGCGGGCGTAGCCGACGCCCCGCTGCACCCACGGGCGCAGCTGCCGCATCGTCCGCACGCCGTCGGCCGCGACGCGCACCCAGCCGCGGAGCTCGCGCCCGGCCATGACCATCGGTGCCACGTGGTCGCGGCGCAGCAGCGCATCGGTGTCGTCGGGCGGCACGCGCACCATCAGGCCGCCCTGACCGCTCGCCGCCACGGCCATGTGGCCGTCGATCAGGAAGGCCAGCCCGCCGAACATCCGCCTCTCGTCGACTCCGCGCTCGGCGGAGAGAATCTCGCGGATGCGGTCGGCGAGCTCGGCGACGTCGGGCTTGTCGTGGGCCATCGCCTCATTCTGTGTCGGCGGTGACGTGCCAGTCGCCGACACGCGCGTAGTTCGAGTCGTAGATGTCCTGTTTGTCGCCCGGTTCGAGTTCGGTGAGGTCCTTCATCGCCCCTCCCCAGTACCGCAGGATGCGGCCGATCTCCCCGTTCACGTCGGCATCCTCGGGCAGGTTCACTTCGAGCACGAATTTCACGGCGGGGGAGTACCCCGACCGGCCGGATTCTCTCCTCGGAAATTGCACTCAGGGTCGTGATCCGCGAGGGGACCACGACCCTGAGTGCAATGTCCAACCCGTCAGGCGGCCTGCGCCACCGAAGCCGACGGCTCCAGTGCCTGCGCGACGATGTCGGCGACGTCGGTCATCGGTTTGACCTCGAGCGCGTCGAGCACGTCGTCGGGCACGTCGTCGAGATCGGCCTCGTTGCGCTGCGGGATGAACACCGTCGTCAACCCCGCCCGCTGCGCGGCCAGCAGTTTCTGCTTGACCCCGCCGATGGGCAGCACCCGACCGTTGAGCGTGACCTCACCGGTCATGCCGACGTCCGAGCGCACCTGCCGCCCGGTCGCCATCGACACCAGTGCCGTCACCATCGTCACACCGGCCGACGGGCCGTCCTTGGGGACCGCTCCCGCGGGCACGTGCACGTGGATCCGCCGGTCCAGCGCCTTGGGGTCGACGCCCAGCTGCTCGGCGTGGGCACGCACGTAGGACAGCGCGATCTGCGCCGACTCCTTCATCACGTCGCCCAGCTGACCGGTCAGCTGCAAGGCACCCTCACCCGAGGAAGACGGAGTCGATCCGGCCTCGATGTAGAGCACGTCGCCCCCGAGTCCGGTCACGGCCAGACCGGTCGCCACGCCGGGCACCGCGGTGCGCTCGGCCGACTCCGGCATGAACCGCGGACGGCCCAGGTAGCCGACGAGATCGGGCTCATCGATGGTGATCGGCTCGTCGCCGGCCGCCAACTTGGTCGCCGCCTTGCGCATCGCCTTGGCGAGCAGCCGTTCGAACTGCCGCACACCGGGTTCGCGGGTGTAGTCGGCGGCGATCTTGCGCAGCGCCGCGTCGGTCACCGTCACCTCGTCGGCGGTGAGCGCCGCCCGTTCCCGCTGCCGGGGCAGCAGGAAGTCGCGGGCGATCGCGACCTTGTCGTCGGAGGTGTAGCCGTCGATCTGCACCAGCTCCATCCGGTCCAGCAGGGCCTGGGGGATGTTCTCGATGACGTTGGCCGTCGCCAGGAACACCACGTCGGACAGGTCGAGATCCAGATCGAGGTAGTGGTCGCGGAACGTGTGGTTCTGCGCCGGGTCGAGCACCTCGAGCAGGGCGGCGGCCGGGTCGCCCCGGTAGTCGCTGCCGACCTTGTCGATCTCGTCAAGCAGCACAACGGGATTCATCGATCCCGCTTCGCCGATGGCACGCACGATGCGGCCGGGCAGCGCGCCGACGTAGGTGCGGCGGTGACCGCGGATCTCGGCCTCGTCGCGCACACCGCCGAGGGCGACGCGCACGAACGTGCGGCCCAGCGCGCGGGCGACCGATTCACCGAGCGAGGTCTTGCCGACACCGGGCGGGCCGGCCAGCACCATCACGGCACCGGAGCCGCGGCCGCCGACGACCTGCAGTCCGCGCTGGGCACGGCGCGCCCGCACGGCCAGGTACTCGACGATACGGTCCTTGACGTCGTCGAGGCCGTGGTGGTCGGCGTCGAGGATCTCTCTGGCCGCGGTCAGATCGGTCGAGTCCTCGGTGCGGCTGTTCCACGGCAGGTCGAGCACGGTGTCCAGCCAGGTGCGGATCCAGCCGCCCTCGGGGCTCTGGTCGCTGGACCGCTCCAGCTTGCCGACCTCGCGCAGCGCGGCCTCGCGCACCTTGTCGGGCAGGTCGGCGGCCTCCACGCGGGCCCGGTAGTCAGCCTCTTCTCCGGTCCCGTCGGGACCCAATTCGCCGAGTTCCTTGCGGATGGCGGCGAGCTGCTGGCGCAGCAGGAACTCCTTCTGCTGCTTGTCCATTCCGGCCCGCACGTCCTCGGCGATCTTGTCGTTGACCTCGACCTCCGCGAGGTGGTCGTTGGTCCAGTCGATCAGCGCGCGCAGCCGCTCGGCGACGTCGGGGGTCTCCAGCAGCTGCCGCTTCTGCACCTGGGTGAGGTACGAGGCGTAGCCGGCGGTGTCGGCCAGCGCCGACGGATCGGTCAGCTGGTTGACGAAATCGATGATCTGCCAGGCCTCGCGGCGCTGCAGCATCGCCAGCAGCAGCTTCTTGTACTCCGCGGCGAGCGCGCGGGTCTCGTCGGTGGTCTCGGGTTCGGGCACTTCGTCGACCGAGACCCACAGCGCCGTGCCGGGGCCGGTGGCGCCGGCACCGATGTGGGCGCGGTTCGTCCCGCGCACGACGGCGGCGGTGCCGTTGCCGCCGGGGATGCGGCCGACCTGCACGATCGTCGCCAGTACGCCGTAGGTCGGGTAGCGGTCGCCCAGCCGGGGGGCGATGAGCAGCTCGCCCGATTCGGTCGCGCGGGCTGCGTCGACGGCGGCCCGTGCGGCGTCGTCCAGTTCGATCGGCACGACCATGCCGGGCAGCACGATCGCTTCGCTGGTGAACAGGACGGGCACAGGACGCGTCACGTCGTTGGGTTGAGCCATCTGATCCTCCAAAGTTCAGTCAGATCGACTCAACCTTGTCAGGGCGGCGTTTGTTCCCCGCGCCGCCGTGGCCGGTCCAGCCAGCGCGCCACCCGAGGCTCCAGGACGGCGAGCAGCGTCGCGACGACGAACCACAGCACAGACAACACGACCGTAGTGTTCCACGCGTCCATCGAATAGCCCTCGACGTCCTCGCTGTGGAAGTACGGACCGACGATCGCGAACTGGATGACCGGCGCGACCGCGATGCACAGCGCCAACCCGGTGGTGGCGCCGAAGGCCCCGCGCAGCAGCAGCGCCCGTGGTGTGTGCGCGGCCGGCGCGGGCCGGTGATGCGCCAGGAGGATGAGCAGCAGCATGAGTCCGATCACCACGGCGAGCACATCCCAGTCGCCACCGCCGAAGATGAAGGCGACGGCACCGGCCACCGTGGCCAGGGCGAGCGCGCCCGGATCGACGCGCTGATGGGGCTCCGCGGCGGGTGCGGCATTGCCGTCGTCGGCCATTGCGCCACTCTAAGGTCGCGTCTGTCGGCCCGGGGCGGTGTTCGCCGCAACTCGCCCCACACAAAGGCAGGGAGCCTGCCGCGGGGGTGACGGCAGGCTCCCTGTTCGTGGGTGGTTCTAGACGGCGCCCTGTGCGCCAAGCACCCGCTGGATGTCCGGCTTCATCTGCTGCAGCTGCTGACCCCAGTAGCCCCAGGCGTGCGTGCCGTTGGACGGGAAGTTGAACACCCCGTTGGTGCCTCCCGCGGCGACGTAGTTGTCGCGGAAGGTGATGTTGGTGCGCAACGTGAACCCTTCGAGGAACTGGGCCGCCATCAGATTCCCGCCGGAGGTGCCGGCGTCGAGCTCCGACGGTGTGCCGGTGCCGCAGTAGATCCACACGCGGGTGTTGTTGGCGACCAGCTGGTTGATGTTGACCATCGGGTCGTTACGCCGCCACGCCGGATCGCTGGCCGGTCCCCACATGCTCTCGGCGTTGTACTTGCCGGAGTCCTGCATCGCCAGACCGATCAGCATCGGCCACCAACCCTCGGACGGGTTGAGGAAGCCCGACAGCGACGCCGCGTAGATGAACTTCTGCGGGTGGTAGATGGCGTAGGTGAGCGACGCGCTGCCCGCCATCGACAGGCCCACGACGGCGTTGCCGGTCTGCGACACACCGCGGTTGGCCTCCAGCCATGCGGGCAGCTCCTGGGTCAGGAACGTCTCCCACTTGTAGGTGTAGTTCTGGCCGTTGCCCCGCGACGGCTGGTACCAGTCGGTGTAGAAGCTGGACTGCCCGCCGACGGGCATGACGACCGACAGGCCCGACTGGTAGTACCACTCGAACGCCGGGGTGTTGATGTCCCAGCCGTTGTAGTCGTCCTGGGCACGCAGGCCGTCGAGCAGGTACACCGCGTGCGGGCCGCCGCCCTGGAACTGAATGCGGATGTTGCGGTTCATCGACTGGGAGAACACATCGAGGTACTCGACCGGAAGACCCGGCCGCGAGAAGGCATTCGCGGTTGCCGTAACCCCTGCGAAGCCCAACAGACCCGGCAGTGCGGCCGCGGCCACCGCGACCACCGCCAACCGGCGCCTCCAGTTCCGCAACGTGCTGACGAATTTCATAACGGCAAGCCACCCACCTTTCATCGCATGCCACAAGCATTTGCCGTCGCTTATCGGTGCCTATGAAACACGCGTCACTCCCGTCACAGCCGTACCAACACGGGGCGGCGATATCGCGGTTGGCTAACGATTGCGACTCGCGTCGTTACGAAGCCGTCGGCGCCTTCGGCATGACTGCGCTGCAGACGGGTATCACCCGACTGTGACCTCCACCGCGAACGACCCCCACGACCTCCAGCGTTTCGTCGACGCGCAGGATCCGTTGTACGACACCGTGATCGGTGAGCTACGCGAGGGCCGCAAACGCTCACACTGGATGTGGTTCGTGTTCCCGCAGCTGCGGGGTCTGGGGCGCAGTCCGACCGCGCAGCACTTCGGCATCGCCTCACGTGAGGAAGCGGTCGCCTATCTCGCCCACGATCTCCTCGGGCCGCGGCTGCGGGAGTGCACCCGCCTGGTGCTCGCCATCGAGGGCCGGTCGATCCGTGAGGTGTTCGGCTCACCCGACGACCTGAAGCTTCGTTCGTCGATGACGCTGTTCGCCCGCTGCACCGACGACAACGCCGAATTCCTCGACGTGCTAGCCAGGTTCTACGGCGGTGAACAGGATCAGGCGACGGTCGAACGGCTGGGGTGACCGCTCACGCGGGGGAGACCACCACCCAGCCGTGCGGCGGCACGGTCAGCCGGTCGAGTTCCTCGGCGGGCGGGGCGCCCGATCCCGCCACCACGCGGCCGCGGCGAATCGCGGTGTCGCCCAGCGACACGGTCAGGGGTGCGTCGTCGACGTTGAGTGCGACGACCAGCACATCGTCGCCGCGGCGCACCTCGTAGACGTACTGGCGGTTGGTCAGGTGCGCCGCCGACGTCGTCGCCCGGTGCAGCCACGGATGGCGGCGGCGCAGGCCGATCAGGTACTGGTGCAGCCGGAAGATGTCGCTGTCTTCGGTTGGTGGAGAGGCGAATTCGGGACGCACCGCATCGTCGCCGCCGGCCCGGTCCTCCTTGACGCCGCGGTAGCCCAACTCGTCGCCGGCGTACACGCTGGGCACCCCGCCCACCGTGAACAGCAGCACCAGCGCGTGTTCGAGGTGGCGCGCGTCGGTCAGCCGGCTCGCGATCCGGGTGACGTCGTGGTTGCCGACGAAGGTCATCGGGGCGAATGTCGCGAGAAACTCGTTGTGCCGCTGCAGGGCGTGGTCGAGTTCGTGGAAGTTGCCGTCGTTGAGACTGCTCCACACCGCTTTCCACAACTCGTACTGGGTGACGGAGTCGAAGCCCGCGGCCACCCGGCCGGCGTAGTCGCCGTGGATCACCTCGCCGACGAACCACGCCTGCGGATGCCGCTCGCGCACCCGCGGCAGCACCTCGGACCAGAACCGGTCGGGTACGGCGTACGCCGCGTCCAGCCGCCAACCGTCCGCGCCGCGGGCCAACCAGTGCGACATGACCTCGACCACGTAGTCCACCACGGCGGGCTCGCGGTGGTTGAGCGCGATGAGCTCACCGTGTCCCTCGAAATTCCCGAACCCGTTGCGCCCCCGCCGGAACCATGCCGACGACGGGTGGTCCGGTCCGCCGTCCAGTGCTTCGCGGTAGCGCGGGAAGTCGGTGCCGACGTGGTTGAACACGCCGTCGAGCAGGATCCGCAACCCGCGCCGGTGCGCCTGGTCGACGAGTTCGTCGAAATCGCCGTCGTCCCCGAGCCTCGGGTCGACGGCGTAGTGGTCGGTGGTGTCGTATCCGTGGGTGCGCGAGGCGAACACCGGACCGAGGGCGAGCCCGGAGGCGCCGAGGGCGATGGCGTGGTCGAGCCATCCGAGGAGCCGCCGCAACCGGTGTTCGTCCGGGGTGGGCGGGGGATCGGCCGGGAAGGCTCCGACGAAGCCCAGCGGGTAGACCTGCCACCAGATGACGTGTTCGACCCACGCCGGTCCGGTCACGACCCGAACCTCGCCCGGTAGAGCGTGCGCATGGCGTCGGTGAGTTCGGGTGCGGGACCGTCGACCGGCACACCGGGTGCGACGGTTCCGATGGGCAGAGCGGCCACTGGTGGGGCGGGTGCACCCCATTCGGTCAGCCAGTCGCTCAGCTGCGCCGACGAGGTGGCGTAGACGATGCGACCGAGCCCGACCCAGGCGTGGGCGGCCGAGCACATCGGGCAGTGCTCGCCGGAGGTGTAGACGGTCGCGGCGGCGCGCTCGCCCGGATCGAGGTTGTCGACCGCCCACTTCGCGATGGCGAACTCGGGGTGGCGGGTGTGGTCGCCGCCGCTCACTCGGTTGTGGTCGGCGAACCGGATCTGACCGGTGCTGTCGACCAGTACCGAGCCGAACGGCTCGTCACCGGCGTCGAGCGCCTCCCGCGCGAGTTCGACGCAGCGGCGGAGGTGTCCGAGGTCCGACTCACTGATCGCCACAGGCCGGAGTCTACGCAGCGGCCTCCGCCGTCACGAGGAGCAGCAGTCGTCGGCGACGTCGAGCCGGCAGGCGCACGACGCGTTGATCGGCACATCGGCGCGGGCCTGTGCCAGGGTGAGCTGCTGGCCGATGATCGCCGCCTCGGCACCGCGGCCCAACCGCTGCAGGCATTCGTGATAGCCGTGCAGGCTCCACACGTTGCCCGGGTGCTGCGACGACCGGCTCAGCGCGGGGTCGAGGCCGAGGTCGGCGGCGTACGCGGCGGCGGCTTCCTCGACGCGGCCCTGCTCGAGCAGCAGCGCTCCGTAGGCGTGCCGGGTGGGCTGCATCCAGCCCCACGGTTCGTCGTAGGGCAGTGAGTCGTCCCGTTCGATCGCGCGGCGCAGATGGGCGAACGCCTCGTCGAATTGCCCGGCGCGGTAGGCGATCTCGCCGTCGAGCATGGCCTCGGCAACGGCCAGTATGTCGCGGCTGGTGTTGTTGAACAGGTAACGGGACTCCGGGATTCGGGCATAGGCGGCGGCGAAGGCCTCCCGCTCGGCGCGGGCCTGGTCGAGGTGCCCCTTCGCGGCGTGGGCGACGCCGCGCCCGTAATGGATGGTCGCGGTCGTCGTGCAGTACAGCGCCTGGTCGTCGGGCAGGGGTTCGGCGATCAGTTCGTCCCAGTGGCCGAACCGCACCAGCACGTGGACCCGCAGCGGGACGAACGCCTCCAGCCAGTCCGCCATCGGCGGAGATTCGATCGCCAGCAGCTCCGGGGTCAGTTGCGCGGCGAGTTCGTCGGCCGCCTGCAGCGCGATTCCCGACGCGCCCTCGAACATCGCCGAGTAGACGACGAAGTGCAGATCGTGCGCCCGGTAGAGGGAGTAGAAGTTGAGCGGTCCGGCCCGATCGACGAACTTCCGATCTGCTTGCACGGCAGCCTGATTGGCGGTCACCGACGCGCGGTACCGGCCACACAGCACGTCGATGTGGCTCGGCATGTGCTGGAGGTGCCCGCCATCGGGCACCAGGCCGCGCAGCAGGTCGGCGGCGGGCAGGGCGTCCTCCGGAGTCGCCGACATCTCCATGGTGTGCAGATACAGGTGCAGCACCCCGGGATGTTCGCGGCCCGCGGCGGTTTCCAGCGTCGCGTCCAGGATCGCCTTGGCCTGCACCACCCTCGACCCGGGCGCTGGTTCGCCGGTCCGGGTGTCCCACAATGCCCACGCCGTGATGTTGACCAGCGCGTCGGCGGCGAGGGCCTGCACGTCGACGTCGTCGGGATAGGCCGCGGCGAGGCGGGCCATCACGTCGGCGTAGGCGGTGTGCCCGTCCTGCAGCGCGGCGACGTCGTCGGGATCCTCGGTGGGGAACCGGGCCTGCAGCGCGTCGATGAGACCCCGTTCCACGGCCGAGGCGCGGCCCTCCGAGGCGAGTCGCAGTTCCATCCGCGCTCGGGCCAACGACGCGCCCAGATCCACCGGGTCGAACGCCTCCCACGGTTTGTTGTAGTTGGGCCCGACGGCGTAGGCGATACCCCACCGTGCGATCGCCAGATCGGAATCGAGTTCCAGTGCCCGCTCGAAACAGCGGACCGCTTCCTCGTGGTTGAACGCATACGACCAGACCATGCCGCGGTCGAACCAGGTCTGAGCCTGAGCCGACGGCGTGTCGACGGGTCGGTGATAGGAGCCCAGGTCGTAGTAGGGCTCGACCTCACTGCCGAGGGTCTTCGTCATGGCGTCTCCGATCCGTCGCGCGTCACCAGTCTGACGGCTCTGGATAGGAGGATGTCAAGCCGAATCGGGGGATTCACCCGGCCACGGGCCGATTCGAGCGCAGTCGCGTGACCACGGTGGCGCCCGCCGCCAGCACACTTCCCGCCGCGGCCCACACCGCAAGAGTCACAAGGGGGGTGAGGGCGCCGTTGCCGCTGAAGTACTGCAGGCTGCGCAGCAGATCCACACCCGAGCCCTGGGGCACGATGTGGGTGAAGAGGCGATAGAAACCGGACAGCAGCGGTCGCCCGACGGGGCCCGCGGCCGCGGCGTTGCCGACGATCACCAGGAACAGGGTCAGCAGCAGCGATGCGACGGTGCCGAACGCCGCGGCCACGCCGGTGACCGCCCCGCCGACCGCCACGGCGTACAACCACAGCGCCCCGAACAGCTGCCAGGTGTGGCCGGTCAGCGCACCGAGTCCGCCGTCGACGAAGGCGGTCACCGCGCCGGCGAGCACAGCCGAGTAGCCCGCCAGGCTCAGCGTGCGCAGGCCGAGGGTGCGCGGCGTCCGTGCCGCACCCATGGTCCTGCTCAGCAGCGTCGCGCCGACCGAGGCGCCGATGGACAGGAAGATCACGGCGTAGAACTCCACGGTCCCCGACGGATCCGCCGGCGTGGTGGGGGCGACGTCCTGGACCGTCGCGGTCAGGCCGGCTTCGGTCGCGAGAGCGCGGCCGACCGACTCCGCGGCCGTCACCACGCTGCGTCCGCCGCCGCCGGCCACGTAGACGGTCAGCGTCCGGTCGGGGCCGACGGCGAATCCGGCGTCGGCCCGGCGTTCGTAGACCAGAGCGTGCACGCCTGTGGCATCGGGTGTCTCGGTGACGGCGAGCGCATCCTGGGCCTTGATCGCCTCGCGGATCTGTGGAGGAGCGGCCACGGCGACGTCCAGATGGCGCAGCGTCGGGTTGGCGAAAGCGCCGGAGTAGCTGGCGACCATCGCGACGACGAAGAGCGTGAGCGCGGCCATCGCGGCGGCGGTGACGGCCAGCCGCGACCGCATGTCGGATGCGGCGGTCGGTGGTGTGACGGCGTGTTTGGGCATGGGCGGGTGGGCCTTTCGAGAAGTCAGAGGCTGAGCAGTGCGTACACGGTGTCGAGCGCGGCGGTCACCCTGGTCCGCAGATCGTCGCTGTCCGGATCCTCCATCCAGGACCGCAGCACTTCCATGAAGCCGCCCACCAGGAACCGGCTGATGGCATCGGGCGACAGCGCGGCGGCCGCTCCGAGAGCGGGCGCGGCTTCTTCGGCGATGGCGGTGCAGGCGGGCAGCAGCTCGGCGCGAAACGCCGAGACGACCCGCTGGGCGACTGCGCTGCCGACGACGTTGCGGTACATCGCTCGGTGCTCGGCGGCGAAGTCGAACAGCCGCAGGATCCGGGTGCGGGCATCGTGATCGAGGTCGGTGGTGGCCGCGGCGAACGCGGCGGTGAAGGCGGTGGCGATCGCATCGTCGCGATCACCGAAGTGCTGATAGAAGGCCGGTCTGCTGACCCCGGCGTGTGCGACCAGGTCGGCGACGGTCAGCTCGTCGACGCGCCGTTGTGCGACCAGGGTCAGGGCGGCCTCGCGGAGCCGGGCGCGCAACCGCTCCGCGCGCGGATCCGCGCTGTGTGTCCGTGCTGCCACATCGGGAGCCTAACGAGTTTCGTAGACAGTTGTCTACGAAACCGGGGCGCCGTGGCCCGTGTTCTCCGGCACGACGTGCGGCAGATGTGACGCGGTGGTGTCCGGCGCGGGATTCGTCGAGCGCGCGGGCGGCGCGGACACTACGGTGACCAGATGATCCGGTGTGTGCGACTGTGGTCGGGCGACGACGAGGCGTCGCATTTCCAGATCGGCCGTCTCGACCTGCGGCCCGGCCGCAACGACGATCTCGTGTCCGCGGTGATGCCGGCCACGCACGTCACCGTGGAAGAGACGGCGGCCGGTGGATCGCTGGCCTGGCACACCGCCCCTGTGCGCCAACTCGTGGTGACCCTGGCGGGGTCGTTGGTCTTCTCGACCCGCGACGGCGAGGAGTTCACCCTCGGCCCGGGGGACGTGCTGCTCGCCGAGGACACCGCGGGCTCGGGGCACAAGTGGCGGCTGGAGGGCGACGATCCGTGGCAGCGGCTGTACGTCGTGCTCGCCGACGACGTCGAGGTGGCGTTCATCGCCGCCGAGTAGATCCGGCTAGCCGAACCGGCCGAGGTGGTAGGCGCTACCCGGGTACTCCTTCGACCCCACCACGCTCGCCATGGGGGTGAGGACCGATCCGGTCGCGGCGACGCGGGCGGCGATCGCGTTCACATCGAAGCGGGGTGCCCAGCCCAGATCGCGTCGCGCGCGGGCATTGTCGTACACCCGGTCCACCCGGTCGGCGAACCGCCAGCCGCGGTCCCGCCACACGGCCGCCGCTTGTGGCGCGCGCCGGTCGAACACGGCGCGGGCGTCCCGGCGGAGCTCCACGGCGTCGCCGGGCGAGAACGGCGTCGTCGCCGACACCACATAGCGCCCGAATCCGATGTCGCCTGCACGGTCCACGGCCAGCAGGTGGGCGTCGACCACGTCGTCCAGGGCGATCCTGCGGTATGCGTACTCGTCGGCCTTGACGTTGTCGTCGCACCGCCCGCCGTGGGTGCCCGGTGCGTCGTCGGACTCGGGGAAGAACCGTGACGTGCGCAGCACCACGACGGGCAGACGCTGGTTGCGATGCGCGATCTGGCACAGATCCTCGGCAGCGGCCTTCGTCACGCCGTAGATGTTCTTGGGGACCGGGGTGACCGTTTCGTCGATCCACGCCGCGGGGGCGCCGTCGCCCGGAATCAGAGTGTCCCCGAAGACCGTCGTCGACGACGTCATCACGAACGCCGCCACACCCGCGTCGACTGCGGCGTCCAGCAGCGTCAGGGTTCCGCTGACGTTGGTGTCCACGAACGCCTGGCGTGGCAGCGTGGCCACCTGGGGTTTGTGGAGGGCGGCAGTGTGGATCACCGCGTCGACGCCGTCGGCCGCGGCCCGCGTGGCGTCGCGGTCGGCGACCGATCCGACGATGCTCGTCCACGGCGACGCACGGGTGTCGAAGCCCACGACGTCGTGGCGTTGTGCCGTCAGTGTGCGGACCAGCGCCTCACCCAGGTGCCCCGAGCTGCCGGTCACGAGTATCCGTCGCATCGGAACTCATTAGAGGTTCGTCCCGCCCGCAACCGCAATCGGTTTACCGGGACACGGCCACGACCCGGATGCCGAGCACCCGGTCGATGAAGTGCTGCAACCCTCCTGACAGCGGTGCGCTCACCCACGCGTCGATCACCCGGCCGCCCACCACATCGTCGCGTAGGTACCGGTCGGCGCGCCGTTGCGCGGTCTCGGCGTCCGCGCCTGCGGCGACGAAACGATCCATCACCGTGCGGTGGTGGTGGAAGAGGCGGTCGACGACCGCCGGAACCAGGCCCAGTTCGGTCGGTCGCAGGATCGCCAGATCGTCGACGAGACTGGCTGTGTCGGTGCCGGTGCCGAAATGCGTCGTTCCGCCCGAGCGCAGGGCCGACACGAGAGGCAGCCGGCCGCCGGGATGGTCGAGCGGTATGTAGGTGAGGCTGTCGACCGGCCATCCGTCATGGGGGAGAAGGGCTTTCGACCACAGTCGGGACAGTGTCTCCTCGGTCACCACGACGCTTTGCGAACTGCCGCCGCGATAGCTCACCATGGCGGGCCTGCCGCCGTCGCCGTGGGTGAACAACGGCGCCGACGGCAACCGGCACCCCCGGTCGGCGAGTTCGTCGAGCCCGGTCAAGAGGATCGGTGACGCGCCCAACCGCCGGTTGGCGCGGTCGACGATCTCGCGGTGGCCGCTCAGTTGCAGGCGGTAATCCAGCGCGATGAGCCGGCTCGGCAGGTCGGTGGTGGTCATGGCGCCGCAGGTGACGTCGAGCCGGTCCACGGTCACCGCAACCACCGAAGGCCTTGTCCGCGTGAGGATTTCCGCGATGCTCTCGGCAGGTACATCGGGCGGCAGGGGAACCGAGACGAGACCCAGGTGTGCGCACACCATGTCGATCACCAGACCGTCGATGCCGGGCGGAGCGATCGTGACCACCGCGTCGGCCCGCCGCACCGGTGGGCCCGCTCCGCGGTGCAGCGCAGCAGCGACGGCGCGCACCCGAGCCCACAGTTCACCGCCGGAGGCCGTGGCGAAGCGGTCGGTCAGCGTCGCGGTGGTCCAACCGGTGCGGGGGTCGATCCGCGGGACGCGTGCGCGTTGCCCGACCAGCGGCCGGTCGCCGTGCCGGTATATCAGCGCCTGCAGGAGTTCGGCGAGCCGTGGTCGGGTCCACTCGGCGGATCCGACACACGACACGTCGGGGTGAGCGATCACGAGGTGGTCCTTCGTCTCAGCGGGCACCGGCCCACCCACTGTCGCGAACCTGCGCGCCGCCGTCAGCATTGCTGACCACCGTCTGTGATACCTGCTGGCAGGGTGGCGCCCCTGGGGGTTGCCCCTCAGTGCGGCCGAAGGAAACCTGCGATGCCGGTCACGCGATCTGGTCAGCAGCGCCGCGAAGTCTAAGTCGTATGGCACCGACCGGTACAAGTCCACGTCCCAAATCGCTCACCGGCGGAGGTCTTCCCCGCGGGGCGCGGATGACCGGACCGCGCCTGCGTCGTTGCACCGGGGGTGCCGCATGTGAGGACCATCGGACGGACCAGCGATGAATGATCGGTATAGGGATGTGGCCGGCGTGACCGGACCGGTGTTCCTGCCGCGAGACCGCGGCTACGACGAGGAGGTGGCGGGTTTCAACCGTGCGGTTGTGCACCGGCCGGCTGTCGCGGTGGGTGCTGCGACAGCCGACGACGTCTGCGGCGCAGTGACATTCGCGCGCCGCAACCGAATGGCGGTCGCGGTCCTCAACACGGGCCACGGTCCGAGCCTTCCGGCGGACAGTGACACCGTCATGATCACGACCAGTCGCATGAGCGACATCGAGGTCGACCCGCGGAACCGGACGGTCCGGGTTGGTGCGGGCGTCCGGTTCGGCGACCTGGTCGCCGAGGCGGCGCCGCTGGGGTTGTCGCCGCTGGCGGGTTCCTCACCCGGAGTGGGCGTGGTGGGATTCACGCTCGGTGGTGGCGCCAGCCTGACTCTGGGCCGCACCTTCGGTTGGGCGTCGGACCACGTCAAATCGCTGGATGTGGTGACCGCCGACGGGAGGTTGCGCCACGTCTCGCCACATCACGAGGCGGATCTGTTCGCCGCACTGCTGGGAGGCAAGAGCAACTTCGGGGTGGTCACCGCGATGGAGTGCGCGCTGTTCCCGGTCACCCGGCTGTATGCCGGGGCGCTGTACTACTCAGCCGAGCACCTCCGTGTGGTGCTGAACGCCTACCGCCAGTTCACCGCATCGGCACCCGAGGCGGTGTCCAGTGGTGTGGCGCTCATCGATCTTCCCCCGCTGTCCGATCTCCCGTCCTTCATGCAGGGCACGCCTGTGGTGTCGGTGCGGGTGTCGGTGGTCGGCGACAGCGGGATGGGTGCCCGGCTGGTCGAGCCGCTGCGCCGTGCGGCGCCGCTCGTCATGGACACCGTCGCCGATATCGACTGCGCCGACTTCGCCTCCATCACCGCTGACCCCACGACGCCCGCTGCGGCGATCGAGCACTTCGGCCTCCTCCGGGAATTCACAGAAGACACCGTCGACGCGGTCGCCGCCGCCGGACCGGACGGGCACACCGGCGTGAACATCGTGGACATCCGCCACCTGGACGGAGCGTTCAGCCGTTGTTCCGGGCCGGCGTACGCCATCGGGGCCCGCGATGCGGCGTACGCCTTCTTCACCTTGACCATCGTCCCGCCCGGACAGGGTCCCGCCGCACACCGCGACGCCGGTCCCCAATTCATCGCCGCTTTGAGACCCTGGCTTCACGGTCGATCCCATCCCGGCTTCCTCGGACCGGCCGACGCCACCGAGTCCGGGACCCGCCGCGCATACGACGAGGACGTGTACCTCCACCTTCGCAGGACGAAGGCCGAGTTCGATCCGGACAACATGTTCCGGGTGAATCACAACATCCCGCCGCTGACGCCCAACCCGTGATTCGACACCGGCGGCTGGAACGTGTTCTAGTGCAGAAATGCTGGAGTACACCCACGTCGAGGGTTTGAGCTCTGCCGACGTCACCCGATTACGGGAGATCTACGAGCCGCTGACGGCGTCGGTGCGGGCGCTGATCGACGCGACCATCCGCACCGAGGTCGGCGCCGAGACGGTGGCGGCCGTGACGGCGGAGATCGACGCGGCCACCGCCCGCCTGCGCAGCCGACAACTGGACGGCCCCTTCGGGCTGCAGTTCACCTCCGACGGCGACCAGATGCCCTGGGGCAACCCGGTCGTGGGGATCCGCAACCCGATGGCGCCGCCGCTGGAGATCCACCGCGACGCGGACGACCGCGTCTTCGCCGACTTCGACCTCGGCGCGGCGTACGAGGGACCGCCGGGCCACGTCCACGGCGGTGTGGCCGCGCTGGTGCTCGACCACGTGTTGGGCGAGGCGGCGAGCAATCAGCACAAGCCGCGGCTCACCGGCACCATCACGCTGCGCTACCTGCGCACCACGCGACTCGGCCGGCTGCACGCCGAGGCGCACATCGCGCGCGTCGACGGGTTCAAGGCCTTCGCGGTCGGTCATCTCGCCGACGAGGAGGGGGTCACCGTCGAGGCCGAGGGAGTGTTCATCCAGCCCAGGTGGGCTCGGGAATCGGGGTGATCGCCGCAAGGCTGCGGGTGATCGCCGTCAGCTCGGCGACCAGTACGCGCGCACCGCTGCTCGCCCCGGTGACCGTGTGGGCCACCTCGCGCACCCGGCGGTCGGCCGCCATCAGCTCGGGCAGGTCCACCGTCCACAGCGTCGCCGGGTTCGGCGGCGCCCCGCGTAGTGCGTCCACGTAGTCGTCGACGGCCGCGACGAACTCGGGGCTCAGCGTCACCGGTTCGGGCGGCAGACTGCTCTCCATCGTCGTGCACGCCCCGGTGATCGCGTTGAGCGCCGTCCGCAGCGACCGCAACCACTGGCGCTGGTCGGGGTCCTGCAGCCGGGTGGCGCCGGAGGCCGCCTCGAACGCGGCGCGGGCGCGGAAGGCCCGCTGCCACGCCGCCGCCAGCGCGTCGGCCGGTCGGTCTAGTTCGTGCACGAACGCCCGCACCACCATCGCCGCGTAGTCGATCTCGGTCATCAGGAGCTCGCCGGCGCGCTGACGCAACCGGATCAGCGCATCGTCGGGCAGCGTGACATGGGCGATCAACGCCAGCCCACCACCCATCGCGACGGCCAGCAGCCGATGCAGCACCTCGGTGCTCTGGACCGGTTCGGCGATCCCGAGCAGGAACACGACGGCGGCGGCCAACGCCGCACTGACCGCGATGTAGCCGAAACCCCACACCGCATAGGCCACCCCCACGAAGGCCGCCGCGCTGACCGCCGCGACCATGCCCGTCGGCGGCCACAGCACGCTCATCGCGGACGCCACCAGGATGCCGGCGGCGATCCCCGCCAGCCTGCCGGCGCAGCGCGTGTAGGTGTGCGCGGATTCCGGCCGCAACACCAGCAGCACCGTCAGCGCCAGCCAGTACGGCTCATGGAGATCGGCGAAACGCGCCACCGCCACGCTGACCGCGGTCGCGGCGGCCAGCCGGACGGCGTGGCGCAGCACCGGCGAGGTCGACACCAGGTGGCGGCGCAGCACAGCGGCCGACCCCCGCAGGGAGCCTTTCAGGTCGGGGCCGCGCAGCCGGCCGAACCGCAGCACTGCCGCCTCGTGCAGCTGTTCGGCGAAGCGCTGGGCGGCGCCGGCGCCGGGACCGGTGACGGCCGCGGCGGCGGCGTCGACCCGCTGGAGCGCGGCGTCGGCCCCGCGGTGTGCGGCGACGCCGTGTTCGGCGATCGCGTCGAGGAATTCACCGGCCGCCGACGACAGCTCCGTGAGATCGGCATCCGTGCGGCGCAGCGCGACGAGTGTCGCGGCGATCCGTTCGGGCAGTTGGTAACCCAGCTGGTAGGCCTTGGGCCGCTGGTGCTGGGGGATGTTGCTGAACACCTCGCGCAGCCATGTCAGCTGCGCCGGGTCGAGCGGAGTCTCGGTGTTTCCGGCCAGGTTCCTGGCGTCCTGGGCCAGCGACCGGTGGGCCCTGGTGAGCGCGTGCTGCTGGGTGCGCCACCGCTGCGGCGGCCGCAGCCACACCAGGAAGGCCTGCAGCAGGCCGGTCGCCACGGTCAACGCCGTCGTGGCGACGACCGCGGGGGGCGACATCGCCTCGGGCGGGGTGATCACCAGCAGACCGGCCGCGGCGGCGGCCACGAATCCGGCGTTGGCGCCCAGCGCCCACTGCATACCCGCCACGAAGCACCAGAACGCGACCACGGCGACGAACAGGACGTCGTAGCGGGTGGTCAGCGAACCGACCAGGGCGGCCGCCCCCACTTCGGCCGACGAGATGAGAACGATGGGGAGCCGCCGGCCCGGCGTGTCCTGCAGGGCGATCGCGCCGGTGATGATGCCGGCACCGGCCGTCCACATCGCCGCCGTCGGCGAAATCGCGTACAGCGCTACGGCGGTCAGCGCCAGCACCCCGAGAAGGCTGCGGACCACCGCACCGACGCCCGGCGTGGTCAGCCGAACCGTGTCCATCATCCGGCTGTCGACGTGCACGCGACCATTGTCCCCCGTCGTGCCGGCGGTCTGGCGTGGCGCGCGTCGGTATGTCGGTATGTCAGTAGGTTGCAGGCGTGGAGAAGGTCATGATCACACTGCGCTCTGCGGACGCCGACGACGCCTGGTGCACCCGCATCCGCACGGAGGTGGCGCACCGGCTGCTCGATCTCGGCGTGCCGGGGCTGACGGTGAATGTGCGCGACGCGCCCGTGCGGGACTCCCTGATGACGCTGACCACCCTCGACCCGCCGGCGACGGCCGTGGTGACCGTGTGGACGCAGCAGTCCTACGGCGCTGACCTCCGCGGCGCGATCGACGTGCTGGCCCCCGAATGCGACGCGCTCGCGGCCTATCTGGTGACCGAATCGGTGCCGCTGCCGCCACCGGTCACCGGACCGGGGCAGCGCACCGAAGGACTCGCGAACATCGCGCTGCTGCGTCGCCCGGACGATCTCGACGAGCCGACGTGGCGGACCCGCTGGCACCTCGCCCACACCCCGGTCGCGATCGCCACCCAGGCCACGTTCGGCTACGTCCAGAACAGCGTCGTCCGTCCGCTCACCGAGGATGCCCCGGCGATCGCCGCGATCGTCGAGGAGCTCTTTCCCCTTGCGGCGGTGTCGGATCTGCACGCCTTCTTCGGCGCGGCCGACGACGCCGACCTCGCCGACCGGATGCAGCGGATGCTGGCCAGCACCGAGTCCTTCGGCGCCAACCGGGACATCGACACGGTGCCCACCAGTCGCTACGTCATGAGGAGCCCGTTCGCGGCGGGCTGACGCTACGCTGCTGCCGTGACCCTGCAGATCAGCGACGACGACGGGGTACGCACCGTCACCCTCGACCGCCCCGAAGCCCTCAACGCCTTCAACGAGGCGCTCTACGACGCGACGACGGTGGCGTTGCGTGAGGCCGACGCCGACCCGTCGGTGGCCGTCGTCCTGCTCACCGGCGCCGGTCGCGCCTTCAGCGCGGGTAACGACCTCAACGAGATGGCCGCCCGGGTCACCGATCCGCAGTTCCAGCCGGGTGAGCACGGTTTCCCCGGGTTGATGGAGGCGCTGCTCGATCTGCGCAAACCGTTGGTGTGCGCGGTGAACGGGTTGGCCGTCGGGATCGGCACCACCATCCTCGGATACGCCGACCTGGTGTTCATGTCGACGGCCGCGCGGTTGAAGTGCCCGTTCACCAGCCTGGGGGTGGCGCCGGAGGCGGCGTCGTCCTATCTGCTGCCTCAGCTGATGGGCCGGCAGAACGCGGCCTGGCTGCTGATGTCGTCGGAGTGGGTGTCGGCCGCCGACGCGCACCGGATGGGAATCGCCTGGCACATCTGCGAACCCGACGAACTGCTCGCCGAGGCCCGCCGCCACGCCGGCATCCTCGCGTCCCGCCCGATCTCGAGCCTCATGGCGGTCAAGGAGACGATCGTCGAACCGACCAGGGCCGAGGTGAAGGCCGCGATCGCCCGCGAGTACGCCAAGTTCGAGGTTCTGCTGGGCAGTGCGGCCAACGCCGACGCCCTCGCCGCGTTCGCCGACCGCCGACAGGGGTGACGGAGGACCTCAGGCGCGCGACGGGCAGCCGTTGAACTGGGTGGGGCACCCGTTGACGGCGTGTGCCTCGAGGATCGCCCGCAGGGTCCGACGGCACCGGCCGCATTCGCTGCCCGCGCCACAGGCCTCCGCGATCTCCTTCGACGTGGAGGCACCGGCGGCGACGACGTCGTTGACCACGTGGCTGGTCACTCCCACGCACAGGCAGACGAACACGGCGTACCCCGCTATTCCTCGTCGTCCACGGTCATGACGTGGGCGAGCTTGCCCACGAAGAGCGTGGGGTAGGCGCCGAGGCCGGCCCTCGACATCCATTCGGCGGAGGCGTCCGGATGGTCGATCCACTGCCGGGCGCGTCGCTCGTCGTCGATCTCCTGCAGGATCATGACTTCCTGGCCGTCGTCGACGGCCCGGTAGACCCACACCTTGCGGACGCCGGCCTCCCGGAATCGGTCGAGCCCGTCGTGCACCTTGTCCATCAGCGCCTGCACGTCGTCGACGGCGGCCATCGCGCCGACGATGACGCCCGCGACGTGGCGCTCCGACGACGGGCCGTCGAGGTCGATCTTCTCGACGACCTCACCGCCGAACACCGGCGGAATGTCCTGAACTCCCGATATGTCGAACCATTCGAATATGGCGGGGGAACGCAGCACCTCCCGCACCGAACTCGGATTGCGGATACCGATCGTCGTCAGCATTCGGCCTGGTTCCCAAATCGATCTGTAGATCACGACATGGTGCGCACCGATCGAATTCAAACCGGATTTCTGCTTTTTCAGCCACGTCCACATGCGCTCGGGATCATCGACACGGAAATCGCACGCGAGAATAAATGAGTGAAGGCCGTGCTCACCCATTGTTTCCCGCCTGTCAGAGGTCCGTGTCCGCATGTTAGTGGAGTCTAACCTTACTTAGGACAGGCAGTCCAGAGAACCCGGCACACGAGGCGCGCAGCAACCCGCCGCGGATGCCCAGTCTCGCCAAAACACGCCGCTATCAAGCAAAGCGGGTCGCCGTCGGCGGTAAACGCAGCTAGATTGCATGGGTACGGCAAACAGTGAGACCCGAGCCGCCCATCCGGTCGTGAGGAGAGGTCCATGCAAGGCGATCCCGATGTCCTGAAATTGCTCAACGAGCAGTTGACAAGCGAATTGACGGCGATCAACCAGTATTTTCTCCATTCGAAGATGCAGGAGAGCTGGGGCTTCACCGAATTGGCCGGGCACACCCGCGACGAGTCTTTCGAAGAAATGCGCCACGCCGAGGCGATCACCGACAGAATTCTGCTTCTCGACGGGCTGCCGAATTATCAGCGCCTGTTCTCGTTACGGGTGGGTCAAACACTGCGCGAACAATTCGAGGCGGATCTGGCGATCGAATACGAGGTCGTCGGCCGGCTCAAACCCGGCATCGTCATGTGCCGTGAGAAGGGCGACGCCACCAGCGCCAACCTGTTCGAGACCATCCTCGCCGACGAGGAGAAGCACATCGACTACCTCGAGACCCAGCTCGAGCTGATGGACAAGCTGGGTGAGCAGCTCTACGCGGCGCAGTGCGTATCGCGTCCTCCCCAGTGACCGCATAGCCGCCGTACCGACTGACCCGCGCCATTCGGGGGTAACCGGAGGCGCGGGTCAGTTCGTGTCGAGCACGGCTCGGGAATGAACCGGCCCGCCGTAACTTTTATAGCCACGCTAACGATGTAGCGTTCGGCGTCACGAAAGGCAGGCATGGCGAGTTCACCGGCACCCACCGCGGCGCCGCCCGAATCCGGCGGCGCGACGATCAGTGTGCAGCGGCGCAACCTCATCTTCGTCGCCGTGCTTCTGGGCATGCTCCTGGCGGCACTCGACCAGACGATCGTCGCGACGGCGCTGCCGACCGTCGTGGCGGATCTGGGCGGGGCCGGACACCAGAGCTGGGTGGTCACGAGCTACCTGTTGGCTTCCACGATCGTCACCGCGGTCGTCGGCAAGCTCGGTGACCTGTTCGGCCGCAAGCGCGTCTTCCAGGCGGCGGTGGTGTTCTTCCTCGCCGGTTCGGTGCTGTGCGGTCTGGCGGGATCGATGTCGATGCTGGTGGGTGCGCGGGCGCTGCAGGGCGTCGGCGGCGGTGCGCTCATGGTCACGGCCATGGCGCTCATCGGGGAGGTCATCCCCCTGCGGGACCGCGGCCGCTACCAGGGCGCGCTGGGTGCCGTGTTCGGTGTGACGACCGTGATCGGCCCACTGCTCGGCGGCTTCTTCACCGATCACCTCAGCTGGCGCTGGGCGTTCTGGATCAACGTGCCGGTCGGCATCGTCGTGTTGTTCGTGGCCGCCGCGGCGATCCCGGCGCTGCGCAGGACCGGCCGCCCGAAGATCGACTACGCCGGCATCGTCTTCGTCGGTCTCGGCGCGTCCGGCCTGACGCTCGCGACGAGCTGGGGCGGGGCGGAGTACGCCTGGTCCTCGCCGGTCATCATCGGTTTGTTCGTCGCCTCCGTGGCGGCGTTGGCGGTGTTCGTCGGCGTCGAGCGGCGCGCCGCCGAACCCATCCTCCCCATGCGGCTGTTCGGCAGCCAGGTGTTCACCGTCTGCTGCATCCTGTCGTTCATCGTCGGCTTCGCGATGCTCGGGGCGCTGACCTTCCTGCCCACCTACATGCAGTTCGTCGACGGCGTGTCGGCCACCGAATCGGGGCTGCGCACCCTGCCGATGGTGGTGGGTCTGCTGATCACGTCGATGGGCAGCGGCGTCATCGTCAGCCGCACCGGCCGGTACAAGATCTTCCCCATCGCGGGTACGGCGATCATGGTGGTCGCGTTCGTCCTGCTGTCCCGGATGGACGAGACCACACCGCTGCTGCAGCAGTCGCTGTTCCTGTTCGTCCTCGGTACCGGGATCGGGATGTGCATGCAGGTCCTCGTGCTGACGGTGCAGAACACCTCGACGTTCGAGGATCTCGGCGTCGCCACGTCGGGGGTGACGTTCTTCCGCACCATCGGCAGCTCGTTCGGTGCGGCGATCTTCGGATCCCTGTTCGCGAACTTCCTCGACGACCGGATCGTGGCGGCCCTGATGCGCAGCGGTGCTCCGCCGGCCGCCGCGGAGTCGCCGCAGGCGCTGCACGCGCTCGCCCCCGACGTCGCCGCGCCGATCGTCACCGCGTACTCCGACTCACTGGGCCTGGTGTTCCTGTGCGCCGCTCCGGTGGCGGCCGTCGGCTTCCTGGTGGCTCTGCTGCTCAAGGAGGTGCCCTTGCGCGACATCGAGACCGGTACCGCCGTGGACCTCGGCGAGGGGTTCGCCATGCCCGGCTCGGAAACCTCCGAGCAGTTGCTCGAATCGGCGGTCGGGCGGCTGCTGCGCAACTCGCCCGACATCCGGTTGCGTGCGGTCGCCGGGCGGCAGGGCTGCGAACTCGACGTCGCACGGCTGTGGGCGCTGTTGCAGATCTACCGCCACAACCAGGTTTTCGGCTCGGCCCGGCTGAGCGAGATCGCCGACCGCCTGCGGATCCCGTGCGAAGTGGTCGAGCCGGTCTTCGACGAACTGGTGTCCACCGGCTACGCCGTGCGGACCGGAGACCTGTTGTGGCTCAGCCAGTCGGGTGCCCGCCAGGTCGACGCGGTGTCGGCGGCGTTCGTCGGCATGATCGTCGACAAGCTCGCGACATCACCGACCTTCGAGGGACGCCCGGACCGCGTCCAGGTCGAGGCGGCGCTGGAACGGATCACCCACCGCATGCTCGTCCAGCGCGACTGGGAATGGGACGACGAACTGGAACCCGCTCCCTGACCTCGCCCGGCGCGTAACATGCGCCCCATGAGCCGAATCGGGGACTTCGCCGACGACGACATCACCGCGTTCGCGGTCCGCTCACCCGATCTCGGTGCGGCCATGGCCGGGTTCAGCCACGCCGTCTACACCAAGGGCCGGTTGCCCATGCGGGTGCGCGAACTCGCGCGGGTCGTCATCGCGAACGCCAACGAGTGCGTGGTGTGTCAGAACACCCGCGACTCCGAGGGCGCCGCGGAAGGCGTCGACGAAGACCTCTACCGGTACGCCGACCAGTGGCGCACCTGGCCCGGATACAGCCCCGCCGAACGCATCGCGGCGGAGTTCGCGCACCGTTTCGCGACCGACCACACCGGACTGCGTGACGACGAGGACTTCTGGGCCAGGGCGGGGGAGCACTTCGACGCCGACCTGATCACCGATCTGGCGTTGTCCTGTGCGATGTGGGTCGGCATGGGGCGGGTGCTGAGCACCCTCGACATCGGCCAGAGCTGCCGGCTCACTTTGTGATCGGGCGCGATATGGCCGCCAAACCCCTCGCCGCCGCCGCCATCGCGCAACTGGAGTCCGACGGTGTCGCCACCTTGATCGGCACGGTGGTCAACCCGGCGGGACTCACCCACGCCAAGACCGTTCCGCTGCGCCGGATGGGAGCCTTCGCCGATCCAGGGCTGGGCGCCAGCCCGGTGTGGCACGCGTTCGCGATCGACCAGACCGGCATCGTCTTCGGCGACGGCATCAGCGTGGTCGGCGATCAGCGCATCCGCATCGACCTCGGCGCGCTGCGCATCCTGGGTGACGGATTGGCCTGGGCGCCGGGCGGATTCTTCGACCAGAACGGCGAACCCGACCCGTACTGCACCCGTGGTGCGCTGCGCCGGGTGGAGGAGCGGCTGTCCGCCGCCGGCCTGACCGCCTCGGTCGGCCATGAGATGGAGTTCGTCCTCGTCGGTCCGGACGGCGGCCGGTTGCCGTCGACGCTGTGGGCGCAGTACGGCCTGGCGGGGGTGCTGGAGCACGAAGGCTTCGTCCGTGACGTGACCGATGCGGCGACGAGTTCGGGTATCCCGATGGAACAGTTCCACCCCGAGTACGGGGCGAACCAGTTCGAGATCTCGCTGCCTCCGATGTCGCCGGTCGCCGCGGCGGATCTGCTGGTGCTGATGCGCATCATCGTCAGCCGGGTGGCCCGCCGGTACGGGATGCGGGTGAGCCTGTCGCCCGTCCCGTTCGCCGGCAGTGTGGGAAACGGTGCGCACCAGCACTTCTCGCTGGTGCGTGACGGGACTCCGCTGTTCTCCGACGGTTCGGGCGCGCACGGTATGACACCCGAGGGCGAGCACGCCGTCGCCGGGCTGGTCGCCGGCCTGCCCGAAGCGCAGGGAATCCTCTGCGGTTCACTGCTTTCGGGCCTGCGGATGCAGCCGGGTCTGTGGTCGGGCGCCTACGTCTGCTGGGGCACCGAGAACCGGGAAGCCGCCGTGCGGTTCCTGCAGGGCGGCCCCGCCAACATCCACGGCGGCAACGTCGAGGTCAAGGTCGGTGACCCCTCGGCCAACCCCTACCTCGCATCGGCGGCGATCCTCGGGTTGGCGCTCGACGGCATCGAACGCGAGTCGGCGCTGCCGAAAGAGACCAGCGTGGACCCGGCGACACTCACCGAAGATCAACGGGCACAGGCGGGCACGGTCCTGCTGCCGGCCGGGCAACTCGACGCGCTGCGCGTTCTCGACCAGTCCGCCTCGATGCGCCGGATCCTCGGTGACGACGTCGTCGACGCCGTGGTCGCGGTGCGGCGCTACGAGGCGGAGAACTTCGGAGCGCTGTCGCCGCAGGAGATGGCCGACACATTCCGGATGGCCTGGAGTGTGTGACCGCGAGACCGCGTGCGCGCCCGCTCAGATCATCCCGGTCGCGTCGAACACCCAGGAGGTGTCGGCCGTCGCGAGGTCCTCGAGCCACGTGGGTGGTGCGGTGGCCGTCAGCCCCGACATGTCCCAGTAGTCCTTCCACAGCGTGATCTTGCCGTCCTCGACGCGGTGGACGGTGACGAAGCGCAGCAGCGCGGTCTCACCGGTCGCCCACTTCCACGTCTCGGAGTGTTCGTACATGGCGTCGGCGCCGTTGGTCACCAGCAGCCCGTCGTGGTTCTCATACCCGGCGAGCGGTTCGAGTCCGACCTTGAGCCGTTTGACGATGTCCTCGGGGCCGCGGGCGGCCAGCGCCGGTCCGACCGGCATGTCGGCGTAGATGCAGTCGTCGGACAGGTACGTCGTCACCGCGTCCCAGTCCCGGGCGGACAGCGACTTCCACAGGCCCAGGACCGTATCCTCAACCGACACTGGCGAACTCCGAAGCCGACGCCGGTACGGCGGGGGCGCGGTGGGCGGCCCGCAGGAACCGACCGGTGCGCTGGGTGCCGACCAGTTCGGTCGGTGCGCCGTCGCGGAACACGGTGCGGCCGCTGACCAGGACCGCGCTGACCGTGTCGTCGTTGCGGTTGACCATCCGTTCGAGCCCGCCGTAGAACGGAACGCGGTCCTCGGCGTACGCGTCGAGCGTCGAGTCGAGGTGGGCCGGGTCGACGACCACGATGTCGGCCCGGTCCCCGACGCGCAGGTGTCCGGCGTCCAAGCGGTACCAGTCGGCGAGTTCACCGGTGAGGCGGTGCACCGCCTGCTCGACGGACATGAACGGCCGGCCGGCCTTCTCGGCGTCGTGGACGTGACGCAGCAGCCGCAGGCCCATGTTGTAGAACGCCATGTTGCGCAGATGCGCCCCGGCGTCGGAGAAACCCATCTGGATCCCCGGCTCCCGGGCCATCTTCTTGAGGACCTCCGGACGGTGATTGGAAATGGTGGTGCGCCAACGGACGTCGCGGCCGTACTCGAGCACCAGGTCGAGGAACGCGTCCACGGGATGCAGACCCCGCTCCACGCCGACCAGCCCGAACGACTTACCGACGAGCGAGTCGTCCGGGCAGGCCACGATCTCGGCGTCGAAGAAGTCGCGGTGCCACACCCGCACGCCCATCTTGTTCTCGTAGTCCTTGCGGAAGCGGCGGCGGTAGTCCTCGTCACGCATCAGGGCGTTGCGCTCGACCTCGTCGCGCAGGTGCAGCGCGGCGGCGCCGGCGCCGAACTCCTCGAAGACCACCAGATCGATGCCGTCGGCGTAGACCTCGAACGGCACGGGCAGGTGCTGCCAGCGGAAGTTGCCGCCGAGGCGGTTGACGAATCGCGCGACGGGGCCCATCGCGCGGATCGCGTACGGGTTGGATTTGACGTCGGCCGCCGAGAGCAGGCTGGTCTTGAGCGGGTTGCGGAAGATCCCGAGCGACTGGGCCACCTGGGAACCGAGGTTGAGGGGATTCTCGATGTCCGGGCCGGACTGCAGGACGCGGCCGCTGCGCCGTAGGAGCGCCTTGAGCCGGCGCAGTTCGCGCGGTTTGGCGTACGTCGAGGGAAGGGTGCGGGAGCGGCAGGTGTCGCCGTCGACCTTGTCGAACAGGAGTTGTTGCGACGACATGCCGACGAACCCGGCCTGCAGCGCCTCGCCCAGCATCTCCTCCATGCGGGCCTGTTCGGCGGCCGTCGGTCGCTCGGTCTTGCGGGTGGCGCGGTCGAGACCCATGACCGCGGTCCGCATGTCGCTGTGGCCGATGAACGCGCAGACGTTCGGACCCAGCGGCCGCGATTCGAGCGCGGTGACGTACTCCTCGCACGTGGTCCAGGTCTTGTGCCGGTCGACCGCGGCGATGACGTGCTCACGGGGAATGGCCTCGACGCGGCCGAAGAGGTCTCCGGCGTCGGTGCCGTCGACGTGGACGGTCGACAGCGAGCACGACCCCAGCATCACCGTCGTCACGCCGTGTCGCAGCGATTCGACGAGCGCCGGGCCCTCGAGCACCTCGATGTCGTAGTGGGTGTGGATGTCGAGCATTCCGGGCAGCACCCACTTGCCGGTGGCGTCGATGACCTGCGGGCATCCGGAGGCGTCGAGGTCGTCGGGCGTGATGGTGACGATGTGGCCGTCGCGGATGCCGATGGTGCGGACCGCCGACGGCGCCCCGGTGCCGTCGAACCAGCGGCCGTTACGGATGATCGTGTCGTAGGTCACGTTGTCATAGAACAACCCGGTAACGCAGGTGTCAACGAAATCTGTGCACAGATTTCCCGATGTGTCTACTGAACTGCGGACGCTGTCTCCGTCGCCGTCGATGCGCGGGCGGCAATCGGCACCGGCCGTTCCACGCGCGGCGCATACTCGCGAAGGTGACACCGTTGCAGCGCTACATCGCCGAAGAGATCGCCACCGACCACGTCGACGGCTTGCTGTCCCGCCGTGAGGCACTGCGCAGGCTCTCCCTGCTGGGCATCGGCACGGCGGGCGCCACGGCATTGTTCGCCGCGTGCGCGGAGAACCGGCAACCGGAGGCGGAGGCCCCGGTCACCTCGAGTGGCGCCGCCACGGTGAGCGCCCCGCCGCCGGGGGCCGAGGGTGCGGTGCCGACGGAACCGGTGACGTGGGCCGGGCCGCGCGGTCAACTGCGGGGCGCGTGGGCCGCCGCGGCCGAACCGCGCGGCGCCGTGTTGGTCGTCCACGAGAACAAGGGGCTCAACGACTACATCCGTTCGGTGGCCGGCCGATTCGCCGGCATCGGCTACTCTGCGCTCGCGATCGACCTCCTCTCTGGTCAGGGCGGCACCGCGGCGTTCGCCGACCCGGCCGAAGCCACGGCGGCGCTGAGCAAGTTGCCGCCGGAAGAGGCCGTCGCCGACCTCAAGTCGGGCATCGCCGAGCTGGGACGCCGGGTGCCGGATCGCAAACTCGCGGCGGTCGGGTTCTGCATGGGCGGAGGCATGGTGTGGCGTCTGCTGGCCTCGGGGGAGCCCCGGCTTGCCGCCGCGGTGCCGTTCTACGGCCCGACACCCGAGAACCCCGACTTCTCCGGCTCGAAAGACGTTGCGGTACTGGGTATCTATGCCGCCCAAGACCAACGCGTCAACGCCACCGAACCGGTCGCCCGCGCCGCGCTGGAGAGGGCAGGCATGGTGTTCGAACTCGTCACCGAACCCGACGCCAATCACGCGTTCTTCAACGACACCGGTGAGCGGTACAACGCCACCGCTGCCGCCGACGCGTGGACCCGGGTGCAGGACTGGTTCACCCGCTACCTCGCCCGGTGACACCTGTTCGGGTGGTCGTCCTCGCCGGTGTGGGATTCCCGGAGGTCCGCGGAGGCGAGAAGGGTTCACGGCCCGTTCAGTCACCCGTCGACCGGTCGCAGCGGAGCGCACAGGCTGCGACGCTGTCATCGAGATGTGCGCGTGGTACAGGTCGCTAACTTCTACGGACCCCGCTCCGGCGGGCTCCGCACCGCGGTCGATCGGCTCGGCGCGGAGTACTGTGCGGCCGGCCACGAGGTGTTCCTCGTGGTCCCCGGCCGTCGCACCGAACACCAGCGCCTGCCGAGCGGTGTCACCCGGATCACCCTGCCCGCTCGCCTGATCCCGTTCACCGGCGGCTACCGCGCCGTCCTGCCCGGACCGGTCACCGCGTTGCTCAACGAGCTGAGTCCCGACGCGATCGAGGTCTCCGACCGGCTGACCCTGCGATCGCTCGGAGGATGGGGGCGACGGCACGGTGCCGCGACGGTGATGATCTCTCACGAACGGCTCGACCGGTTGATCGGTCAGGTGCTGCCCGGACGAACCGCCCGCCTGCTCGCGGACGCCGCCAACCGTCGCACCGCGGGCAACTACGACACCGTGGTGTGCACGACGGCGTTCGCGCGCAGGGAGTTCGACCGGATCGACGCCACCAACGTCGTCACAGTGCCGCTCGGAGTGGACCTCGACCAGTTCCACCCCCGGCGGCGCTCAGCGGAGGTGCGGAAGCGGTGGGCCGATCACGACCAGACACTCCTCGTGCACTGTGGCAGGCTGTCGGTCGAGAAGCACGCGCACCGCAGCATCGACGCGGTTGCCGCGCTGCGGGATTCCGGAACCGACGCGCACCTGGTCGTGGTGGGCGAAGGCCCGCTGCGGCAACGCCTCGAACGCCAGGCCGCCGGGCTGCCCGTCCATTTCACCGGCTTCATCGGTTGCCGCGACACGGTCGCCGGCATCCTGGCGTCCGCCGACGTGGCACTCGCCCCCGGTCCGCACGAGACATTCGGCCTGGCGGCGTTGGAGGCGCTGGCATGCGGAACGCCCGCGGTCGTGTCGCAGACGTCGGCGCTCGCGGAGATCCTCACCGCCGACAGCGGCGCGGCGGCCGACAACGACCCCGAAGCCATCGCACACGCCGTTCACAGCGTGATCGAGATCCCGGAGGCGCTGCGCCGCAGCAACGCGCGTCGACGTGCCGAACAGTTCACCTGGCCGCGGGCCGCTGCGGGCATGCTGGCCGCGATGGGTCCGCGGTAGCCCGCCACCGTTTAGCCGGTGGTGTGGGCGGGCACCCGTAATCAGCGGGACGGTCAATAGCTCGACCATGCCCGACCTATCGAAGGAGCCGACGTGGCTACCAACACCGTCGTCTGGATCGTCATCGCCGTGGTGGTGGCGCTGCTGGTGATCGCCGCCCTGGCGATGCTGGCCCGTAAACGCCGCAACGAACACCGCCACCTCGAAGCTCAGCGCATCCGCGAGGAAGTGCAGGAACATCATCAACGGGTCGAGAAGCGCGACCTCGTGGCCCAGCAGACCGAAGCCAAGGCCAGAGCCGCCGAGGCAGAGGCGGAAGCCAAAGCTGCCGAGGCCGCCCGGTTGCGCGATGTCGCGTCCACCCACCGCGACGCGGTGACGACGTCGCGCCAGGAACTCGACGAGCGGCGCAAGCTCGCCGACGAGATCGACCCGCACACACCGAAAGCCGATGACATGCAGCCGGACACGCCGGTCGCCGGTAAGCACGAGGACCTGCGTGGCGCACCCCGCGGCGACCTCCACGGCGATGCCCCCGACAGCCACCAGGCCTTCGGTCGGCAACCGGGCGCCCAGGATCCGAACGTGACCGATGACCACGGCCGCACCGCGGCCGACCGTCCCATCCGATGACCAAACCGCACAGCACGGCCGGTTCCGCACCGGCCGTGCTTTTCGATATCGACGGCACCCTGGTCGATTCGAACTATCTGCACGTTCACGCCTGGCACCGCTCGTTCGCCGACGAGGGATTGACCGTCGAATCGTGGCGTGTGCACCGATCCATCGGAATGGACGGCTCCACGCTGCTGGACGCCCTGGTGCCCGACGCCGACGACGACGCCCGCAAACGCCTCAAAGAGGGCCACTCGCGCTACTACCTGGAGTCCAAGGGGCTGCTGCGGTTGCTGCCCGGCGCGCGGGCGCTGCTGGAGAAGGTGCACGAACTCGGGCTGCAGGTGGTGCTCGCCACCTCCGCACCCGAGGACGAACTGAAGGTGTTGCGCGAGGTGCTCGACAGTGAGGACGTCATCGCCGCGATGACCTCCGGCGAAGACGTCGACACCGCCAAACCTCAACCGGACATCGTCCACATCGCCCTGGAACGCGCCGGGGTGGACACGGGTCGCGCGGTCTTCGTCGGGGACGCGGTCTGGGACATCGAGGCGTGTCAGCGAGCCGGAGTGCCGTCGATCGGTGTGCTCAGCGGCGGGGTGTCGCGCGGCGAACTGACCGAGGCGGGTGCGCGCGCGGTCTTCGAGAACGCCGAAGACCTGCGCGCGCACCTCGCCGACAGTCCCGTCGCCGCGCTGTTGGACTGAGCGCGCCGACGGTCAGGGCAGCGCGTACCGCAGCACCGCGGCGATACCGTCGTCCGGGTCGATGCGCTCGTCGGTGCGGATCAGTGCCGCACCGGTGCGGATCGCCGCCAGCGGAAGCGCCTCGTCGGCCCGCAGGGTCTGGTCCGGCGCGGTGCCCAATTCGGACAGCACGTTCGCGTTGGGCGCGACGGTCAGTAGATCCTCACCGGCCACGACGGTCGCGTCACCGATGTCGCCGATGATCAGTGTTTCGACGGCGCCCGCGCGCAGCGCCGCACAGACACCGTCCAGACCCTGGGTGGCCAACCCCGAGCCCTGACCGATCGCTTGCGAGAACTGTTCTGCCGCATGCTCGATCGCCGCGAGGCGACGTCGCAGGAACTCCTGGTCGACGGCGTGCTGCAGGTCGGCCTCGTCGATCCCGCTGTGCCGTGCCCCGAGTTCCAGTTCGACCACGCGCTCGGCCACGCGGTCCTCCAGCGTCGGCATGAGGTCGGAGCGTGACTGCACCTCACCGACGACGAAGATGACCTCGGGGGAGAGGTCGTCGACCAGGTTCGCCAACCGCTCGGCGACCGCGCGCAGGTTTTTGCGCCCGGCCTCCATGGTGCGCCGTTGCGGATCGCCGTAACCCGGTGTCTCGGCGCTGTCCGCCTTGTGGATCGGGTGGCCCCCGCCGTCGACGGTGTCCGATTCCACCTTCTGGTCCCGGTGCAGCGCGATGTCGGCGCCCGCGTGATCCACGGTGACGACCACGTATGTCGAGTGCAGTGCGCCATGCTCGACCACCGGTACCAGGTACGGCAGCGATGACACCCGCACGACGGGCGTCTCGATCGGCCGGATCAGGTGTTCGTTGAGCAGGACACCGTCGGCCCCGGCGACCAGACCCCGACCGCTGCGGCCCACTGCCGGAGCCGCGTCGACGATGGCGTGCTGCAGCGCCTCGATCACCTCGGGTTGGGCGCCCTGCTGCTCGAGTTCGTCACGGACCGCCCGCCACTTCAGATCCCGTTGCGCCGCGGCGTCCTCGGTATCGTGCGAATCGTCGAAGTACACCGACGCGTAGGGTCCTTTCGACTCTGCCAGCGTGCGGAAACGTTCGGATTGCATGGTCCTCCATCCTGATCGAGTACAACGCACACTGAGTGCCCGCACGCCCGTCGGACAAACGGATCAGCCCGGGACCAACTGTCCGACCAGCCAGTCGCCGAGCCACCGTGCGTACCGCGTGGGCGACCACCCGCGCTGACGCACCAGCACGTCGTACGGGTGCGGATCGGTGGTCAGGAAGATCAGATCGACCGCCTCCTCGTACGCCGTGCGTCCGGTCAGCAGCCCCAGCGCCCGCAGTCGGCGCGCCACCAGGCGAGCGTCGGCCAACCGCTGTTCGCCGACGGCGGCCAGCAGCGTCTCGGCCTCGGCGTCCACTCCCGCGGCCACTTCGAGGACGCGGACCAGGTCCCCGACCCGCTCGTTGACCCCGGCCATGACCCGCGCGCAGCGCCGCAGGAGCTCTTCCGGATCGTGCGCGGCCAGCGCACGCCCGATCTCATCCCGGTCGGCCACCGCCACGTCGTCGTCGTCGCCGGCCACCGCCCAGTCCACCGCGAGTTTGAGCAGGTCGAGTTTGCCGCCCACCGCGGTGAACACCGTCTTGCGGCTGACGCCGGCCGCCTCGGCGACCGCGTCGATCGTCGTCGCACCGTAGCCCTGCTCGACGAACAGCCGGGCGGCCGCCGCCACCAGGGTGCGCCGGGTCTGCTGCGCCTGCGCCGTGCGCAGATCCGATCGGTAGCTCCTCTTGACTTTGTCCGTCATGTCAGTTCACTCTCGAAGGATTCATTTCACTCGAAGTTACCTCAAACGGAGATCCGTATGCATGTGATCGTCGTGGGCGCCGGTCCCGTCGGGCTGTTCACCGCGGTCGCGTTGGCGCGACGCGGTCACACGGTGGTCGTCGTGGACCGCGACCCGGGGCCGCCGCCGTCGGGGCCGTGGCGGCGCAGGGGAGTGATGCAGTTCGCACACGCCCACACCTTCCGCGCACCGGTACTGCACGCGATGCGCGCGGAGTTGCCCGATGCCGTCGGTGCGCTGAGGGTCTCGGGCGCGGGCATAGCCCACGGTCCCGCCGGTGACGTCGCCGCACTGCTGTGCCGCCGGTCGACATTCGAACGGGTACTGCACGGTGTCGCCGCGCAGCAGGCGCGACTGACGCGTCTCGTCGGCACAGCGGAGCGCCCGCACCTCGTGGGTGGGCGCGTCACGGGTGTGGTGATCGGCGGTCGCGTGGTGACCGGTGACGTCGTCATCGACGCCTCCGGCCGGGCGGCCCGATACCTGCGCACGTTCCGCCCGGACGCCGAAGGTGGTGACTGCGGCGCCGTCTACGCGACACGGCAGTACCGGCTGTACGACGGTGCGCCGCCCGGCCCGGTGAATTCGCCGATCGGCCTGTCGCTGAGCATGTCCGGCTACGCCGCCATCGCGTTCGTCCATGACCGCGGCACCTTCTCGGTGACCGTCACCCACGACGGCACCGACACCCGGCTGCGCAGGCTGCGGGAGGACGCGGTGTTCGAGGCGGCGGTGCGCGCGATCCCGCAGCTGTGCGACTGGATCGACCCGCAGCGGTCGTATCCGCTGACGCCCGTACTGCCCGGGGGCCGGCTGTACAACAGCTACCGCCGCCAGGTGAGCGACGACGGTACACCGCAGCTGCCCGGGTTGGTCTCGGTCGGTGACGCGGTGTGTACGACGACCCCGCTCGCCGGCCGCGGCGTGACACTGGGCTTCATGCAGGCACGCGCCCTGCTGCACACACTCGACGACGAACCCGACATCGATTCGGCCACAGTGCGGTTCGACGCCTGGTGCGAACGCCACGTGCGGCCGTGGTTCGACGACCACCGCCGCGTCGACGCCGACCGGGTGCGGCGCTGGGGCGGCGGCGACATCGACCTGGCGGCCGCGCTGCCGTCGGACCTGATCGTGGCGGCGTCGGAGGCCGATCCCGCCCTGCGGCCGCTGGTCGAGCCATACGCGACGATGGCCGCGCCGCCCGCCGGTCTCGCGCCGGCAGAGGCGCGGGCGCGGGCGGTCTACGCAGGCGGCTGGCGGCCGCCGGTGCCGCCGGGTCCCACCCGGTCCGGTCTCGCCGACCTGTGCGACTCCTACGCCGCCGCCGCTATCGCGGCGCCAGCATCCCTCGCCGCTATCGCGGCGCCAGCATCCCTCGCCGCTATCGCGGCGCCAGCATCCCTCGCCGCTATCGCGGCGCCAGCATCCCTCGCCGCTATCGCGGCGCCAGCATCCCTCGCCGCTATCGCGGCGGTGTCCACGTCACCGGGAGCCGTTTGATCCCGTGGATGAACGCCGACTGCAGCCGGCTGGGTTCCTCGGATGCGGCGATGTCGGGTATCTGCCGGTGCAACTCCTCGAATGCCACGGTGATCTCCCGGCGGGCCAGATTAGCGCCGAGACAGAAGTGCGCGCCGCCGCCGCCGAACCCGACGTGCGGATTGGGGTTCCGGCGGACGTCGAACGTCCACGGATCGGCGAACTTCGACTCATCCCGGTTCGCCGAGCCGTACCACAGCGAGACCTTGTCGCCCGCAGCGAGTTTGACGCCACCCAACTCGGCGTCGCGGGTCAGGGTACGTCGCATGTAGCTGACCGGGGACGCCCACCGCACGATCTCCTCGACGGCCGTCGGCGCCACCTCGTCGTACGCGTCGAACCAGATCCGGCGTTGGTCGGGGTAGCGGCTCAGCGCGAGCACGCCGTGGCTGATGGCATTGCGGGTGGTCTCGTTGCCGGCGACCACCAGCAGGATGAAGAACGACGCCACCTCGCTCGACGTGAGCTGATGGCCGTCCACCTCGGCGTGGACGAGACTGGTGGTGAGATCGTCACCGGGATGTGCGCGCCGGTCGTCGGCCAGGGCACTCGCATACGCCCCGATCTCCATGGCGACCCTGACGAAATCGTCGAAGTCGGTGGTCAGATCCGGGTCCCCGAACCCGAGGATGACGTTGGTCCAGTGGAACACCCGCTGATGGTCGTCCTCGGGGATGCCCATCATGTCGCAGATGATCTGCAGCGGCAGCGGTCCGGCGAAATCGGTGACGATGTCACCGTCGCCGTCGGGGTGGCGGGCAACCATCTCGGCGACCAGCCGGCGGGCCCGTTCGCGCACGGCGTCCTCGACCCGGGCCAACACCCTCGGGGTGAATGCGCTGCGCACGATGTTGCGCAGTCGGCTGTGCCGCGGATCGTCCATCGCGATCATGGAACCGAAGTACTCGTTCAATTCGGGGGTCTGGTCGCCGATCGTGATCCCCGAGGCGGAGCTGAATATCTCGGGATGCCTGCTGGCGTAGAACACGTCGTCGTAGCGTGTGACGGCCCAGTGCCCGCGCCCCTCCTCGCCGATGAACTCCGGGAAGTGGCGGATCGGGGCCTCGCGGCGCAGCGTGCGGAACGCGCCCTCGCGGACGTCGTCGTCGAGAGCCCAGAATTCCCACGAACCGAGGTTGACCTCGGAGAGCGGCACGTCAGGTGGAACCGCGCCGTTCTCCCGCGCCGCAATGCCCACGGCGACGAGCCTAGCCCTCGGGGCGGCCCTCGTGTCCGGACCGGCCCTTGGTGCGCCGGTCTTCTTTCATCCTCGCCTCGAAGACGTGGCGATGGCCGTGTTGCAGCTCGTCGCGCACCCGCCGCTCATGGTCCCGGAACACCGACCAGTAGTTGTCGTCGAAATCCTCGACGATCTGAAACGTCCACCGGCCGTAGAGCACATTGCGGCCCACCAGTTCGGCCGCCAACCGGTCGGCCACCTCGTCGTGGCCGGCTTCGCGGAGTTTGTCGCAGGCCTCACCCAGCAGCAGGTCGGCCCGCCCCATCAGCTGATGGAACGAGTACAGGTGGCCCCGCGCGCGTTCGACCCATTCCAGCGCCTCCGACACCGACCCCACCGCCTCCACGGTGGCGTCGGAGACGTCGTCGGGAAGCTTGCGGTCGTAGTCGGCGGGTTTGTCCGAGAGCTCACTCACCGGACCCAAATACCCCCACCGGGCGGGGGAAAACGTGATAGCACCGGACGGTGCGCAACCCACATGCCGGGCAACCGTTCACCGACTCCGACGAGCAGATCGCCCACGCGCTCCTCGACGTCAGCATCCCGACGCTGGTGATGTCGCTGGTCCACATGTCCGGTGACGAGTCGTTGATCCGTGGTCCTCTCCGTCCGGCCGGACTGTTCCTCAACGAGGTGCAGGGCTACATGTCCGAGGAGGACAAGGCCGCGGTGCGCGCGATCGCGCTGCCGATCATCGCCGACTACCGCGACCGAGGATGCCCGGAGCCCGCGCCGATCCGCCCCGAGCTGCTGCACGAGATGATGCAGTGGCTGGTGTGCGAACCCGTGCCCGCTGAATACGTGCCGATGCTGCTGGAGGAGATGGAACTCGACGGGCGCGACACCCGGGCCGTGCCGCAGGCCGATCCGGCGCGGACCGACTTCCCGGTGGTCGTGATCGGGTGTGGCGAATCCGGGTTGCTCGCCGGGATCCGTCTCAAGGAGGCGGGCATCCCGTTCACGATCCTGGAGCGCAACGCCGGGGTGGGCGGGACCTGGTGGCAGAACACCTATCCGGGCGCGCGGGTCGACGTCGGAAACCACTTCTACTGCTACAGCTTCGAACCGTCCGACGGCTGGACGCACTTCTTCGCCGAACAGCCCGAACTTCAGGCCTACTTCCAGCGGGTGTTCGACCGCCATGGCCTCGCACCGCACGCACGGTTCGACACCGAGGTGACCGAGGCGGTCTGGGACGACGACAGCGCGACGTGGACCGTGTACGTGCGCGGCCGGGACGGCGCGGTGAGCAGTCTGCGGGCCCGCGCCGTGATCAGCGCCGTGGGTCAACTCAACCGTCCCCACACCCCGGTGATCGAGGGACAGCACGGCTTCGCCGGGCCCGCGTTCCACTCCGCGGAGTGGGATCACTCGGTGGACCTCGCCGGCCGCGACGTGGCGATGATCGGTGCGGGAGCGAGTGGTTTCCAGATCGCGCCCGCCATCGCGCCCGACGTCAACCGGTTGACGGTGTTCCAGCGCACGGCACAGTGGATGTTCCCCAACCCGAACTACCACGCGTCGGTCGGCGCCGGGATGCGCTGGGCACTGCGCCATCTGCCGTTCTACGGTCGCTGGTACCGGTTCCTGCTGTTCTGGCCGGGCTGCGACAAAGGGCTGGAGGCGGCCAGGGTCGATCCCGACTACCCCGATCCGCGGCGCGCGGTCAGCGAGGTCAACGACCTCGCACGGATGATGTTCACCGAGTGGATCACCAGCCAGGTCGGTGACGATCCGGAGCTGATCGCCAAGGTGCTGCCCGACTATCCGGCGACCGGTAAGCGGACGTTGCAGGACAACGGGAGTTGGTTGCGCACGCTGACCCGCGACAACGTGGAATTGGTCCGCACCGGTATCGCCCGGATCGAGGCCGACGCCGTCGTCACCGAGGACGGAACCCGCCATCCCGCCGACATCCTGATCTATGCCACCGGCTTTCACGCCAACCGCATGCTGTGGCCGATGCGGATCGTCGGGCGCGGCGGGAAGGTGCTGAGCGAACAGTGGGGTGAACGCCCGTCGGCCTATCTCGGCATCACGGTGCCGGATTTCCCGAACTTCTTCTGCATGTACGGTCCCGGCACGAACCTGGCCCACGGCGGGAGCCTGATCTTCCATTCGGAGTGCCAGATGCGCTACATCGCACAGTGTCTGGAGCTGCTGATCGGCGGCGGCCACCGGTGGCTGCAGCCGCGCGCCGAATGTGCCGAGGACTGGCGCAGGCGCAGCCAGGACGAGCTCAGCAAGCTGGTGTGGTCGCAGCCGTCGGTCAAGCACTCGTTCTACAAGAACTCCCACGGGGAGATCTACACGCTCAGCCCGTGGCGCCTCGTCGACTACTGGACGTGGACCCGCACGCCGGACCCGAAAGACTTCGAAATCGCCTAGCCCTGCGCCTCGGCGACGGCCCGGATCCGTTCGAGCGTCTTGCGCATGTCCCGGATGTTGCGCCGCCGCCGCAGCTGGCCGCCTGCGATCGCGAAGACCCGCATCAGCGGGAAGTCGTTGAGGCGGAACGACTCGGTGACCTCGGTGCCACCCTCCACAGGGGTGAAACGGTAGTGCCAGTTGTTGACCGCCCGGTCACCGAGGAGCACCTCGAAGCCGAATTCGCGGCCCGGCTCGCAGGCGGTGACCCGGCACGTCGTCCAGTACACCGGGCCGATCTCGTTGCGCCGGACGTGACCGCGGAAGCGGGCGCCGACCGCGGGTCCGGTGGCACCGTCGAGCCATTCGGCTTCCATCACCTCCGGCGAGAAGCGACCGGTGTTGCGCACGTCGGCGACCAGATCCCAGATCTCGTCCGCCGGTGCCTTCATCGTCACGCTGACCGAACCCTGCATCCCCGCAGCCTGCCAGACACCACCCGCCTCGACCGTCGGATCGGCGATCGCGTTGACTCGGCGCTGTGAAGATCCGGTTCGGCGTCGGGATCGGCGCGGAGACTCCGGCCGGCCGACTGGCCGGCATCGTCGACCACCTCGAGAGCAGCGGGGTCGATTCCCTGTGGTTCTCCGAACTCGTCTACACCGAGGCGACCGATCCGTTCGTCGGGATGGCGTACGCGCTGGGCCGCACCACCCGTCTCAAAGTCGGCACCTCGGTGGCGATCCTCCCCGGTCGCCATCCGGTGCTCGTCGCCAAACAACTGGCGTCACTGGCCGCACTGGCCCCCAAGCGGGTGCTCCCGGTGTTCGGCCTGCAGTCGGCGATCCCCGCCGAGCGGGCGATCTTCGCGGTCCCGGCGGGACGGCGCGCCGCGGTGTTCGACGAGGCGCTACAGGTGCTCCGGGCGACGCTGACATCACCGGACGTCACTTTCGAGGGGGAGCACTACACGGTGCACGACGTCGCCGTCGCGCCTCGGCCGGCACCGCCGCTGGACATCTGGCTCGGTGGGTCGGCGCCGGCGGCGTTGCGCCGGATCGGCCGACTCGGAGACGGCTGGCTCGGCAGCTTCCTGACGCCGGAGGAGGCGCGCCGCGGGCGCGAGGCCATCGAGCGGGCCGCCGCCGACGCCGGCCGCCACATCGAGGCCGACCACTTCGGAATCTCCCTGGCGGTGGCAGACGGCGAACTCGGCGACCAGACGGTGGAGGTGGTCCGCAGGCGCCGCCCGGATGTGGACCCGTCGGAACTGATCGCCCGCGACTGGCCGGCGCTGCACCGTCAGCTAGACGCCTATCTCGCCGCCGGCCTGACGAAATTCGTGATCCGTCCGGCCGCGGCGGTCCCCATGGACGCCTTCGTCGAACGGTTCGTCGCCGAACTCACGCCGCGGGAGACCTGACGTTCACTGCGAGGAGGTCTCCGACCCGTCGTCCTCGCCTTCGGCCTGATCGGCCTGTGTCTGGGCGGAACTCTGCTTCATCTCGGGATCGGCGTCGGGGTCCTGGCCCGTGTCGGCGGGGTCGCTGCTCATGGCCTGCGAAATACCCTCGTGCCGGCCGCCGAAACTCCTCAGCGCTCGGTCAGCCGGGGCAGCGCCCTGCGGATCCGACCGCGGACGAACTCCGGGCTGAGCGCCTTCATCCGATCCAGCCACCGGATGCCGTCGGGCACATACCAGTGCAGACGGGTCGGATGCCGGTAGGCCGCCCACGCCGCCTCGGCCACGCTGGAGGCGGGCATCAACCGGAACGGGCCCCGCTTCGGCGCCGATGCGGTCACGTCGCCGTCGGCGAGCTGCGTGCGCGCAGGCGTCGCGGAGTGGTTGGGAGTCTCACGCAGGATCGCGGTGTCGATGAGCCCAGGCAGTACGTCGGCCACCCGCACACCGTGCCGCTGCCATTCGACGCTGAGCGCCTCGGTCAGACCCTTCACCGCGTGTTTGGTGGCCGAGTACACCGCGATCTGCGGCATCCCGTAGGTCGCCGACGACGAGGACGTGGAGAACATCAGGCTGCCCGGGGACCGCTTGAGATACGGCAGCGCCGCGTACGCCCCCGTCAGCACCGCCTTGAAGTTGACGTCGACGACCCGCATCGCCGCGTCGTACGGCACGTCCTCGAACCAGCCGGACTCGCCGATGCCCGCGTTGTTTTACATCATGTCGAGCCCGCCGGTGCCGCAGAAGTCCGCCAGTGCACCGTCCAGCTGCGCCTTGTCGGTGACGTCGACCTGACGGGTCCACACCCGGTCGCCGCCGAGTTGGGAGACCAGCGCGTCCAATCCGTCCTCGTTGCGGTCGACGGCGCCGACGCGCCACCCGCGACCGTGGAACAGCAACGCGCCGGCCCGACCCATCCCGCTGCCGGCGCCGGTGATGAAGATCGACTTCGTCGTCGGCTGTGTCATCGCCTCATTCTGGCAGCTCAGCCGCAGTAGGAGCGGGTGGCGAACCAGAGCGCGTCGCGGTAGAGCTGATCGAGCGCCCGTGCGGTCGCCACCGCCTCGGTCGCCTCGCGGACCCGGTCGGCGCACTGCGGCGACTGCAGCAGCGGCCACTGTGCGGCCATCTGCTCGACCATGGTGCGGTTCAGACCGTCGATCACCGAACGCGAGGACGCCAGCTCCGGCGCGGTGGTGGGTGCGGCCGCCGGATCGAGCTTCCACTGCGCGAAGCGGCTGTACTGGATGGCCTCGGTCGCCGCGATCTGGTCGGCGAACACGCGGCGCACCCGCTCGGCGTCCACACCGCGCGCGGACGCATCGGTGGTCACCGCAGCCAGCACCTGCTGCACGCGGACCGGATCCTCGATCGGCGCCTTGGTGTTCCACTTGTTGGCCGCCACCGGCTCGGCGGTGCTCAACCGTTGCGCGGCGGCGTCGACCAGGGCGGTCAGGGGGCCGCCGTCGTCAGCGTGCGCGGGCGTGGCGGTGACGGCGGCACCGAGGGCGGCGCCGGCCATCGCAAGCGCGGCCAGCAGACCGCGCAGCGGCGACCGCACGGTCAGCGGTCGAAATCCGGATCGTCGTCCGTGAGCGGGACGGCGATCGACTGTTCGATCAGGTCGGCCTCGTTGGCGTCCCAGTTGCTCGACACCGACACGCGTGCGGCGTCGAGGCCACCTTCCTCCTCGTCGTCGGCGTCGACGGGCATCAGCTGTTCGACGACATCGGCTTCCGGAGCGTCGTCACCGAACACCGGTTCATCCGGAGTACTCATGAGCGGTCTCCCTCCCTGCTTCGACATCAGCCCGACTTGCGGCCGTGTCACCACGATAGTGATGATCACCGTGGCGAGTGGCGCTGGATTCGCGGGCGCGGGCGGCCGGGCGGTCTGACCTGCCCGGTGTGGTCTTCGCGGCGTACCCCTTCGGGTAGTGTGCGCAGACGACGGGGGCCGCTCTCGAACCAGGGGGAGCGCCGAGCACAACCACACACGACGACCACAACCACGACGTCAGAGGCTGTACTTTGCCAGAAACAAGCAGTGATGCCCAGGGCTTGACGCCCCACTTCGAGGATGTCCAGGCGCATTACGACCTGTCCGACGACTTCTTCCGTCTGTTCCTCGACCCGACACAGACCTACAGCTGCGCCTACTTCGAACGCGACGACATGACGCTGGAAGAGGCGCAGCTCGCCAAGATCGACCTCTCGCTGGGCAAGCTCGGCCTTCAGCCCGGTATGACGCTGCTCGATGTGGGCTGCGGTTGGGGTGCGACCATCAACCGCGCGCTCGAGAAGTACGACGTCAACGTGATCGGGTTGACCCTGTCCCGCAACCAGCAGGCGCATGTGCAGCAGCTGCTGGACAAGCAGGACAGCCCCCGCAGCAAGCGGGTGCTGCTGCAGGGTTGGGAGCAGTTCGACGAGAAGGTCGACCGGATCGTGTCGATCGGCGCCTTCGAACACTTCGGCCGCGACCGCTACGCCGACTTCTTCAAGATGGCCTACGACGCCCTGCCCGACGACGGCGTGATGATGCTGCACACGATCATCAAGCCGAGCAACGAGGAATTCGAAGAGCGCGGCCTGCCCATCACCATGGCCAAGCTGCGGTTCTTCAAGTTCATCATGGACGAGATCTTCCCCGGCGGAGATCTGCCCCAGGCCAGTGCCGTCACCGACCATGCGACCAGGGCCGGTTTCGAGGTCAAGCTCGTGCAACCGCTGCGGCTGCACTACGCCAAGACCCTCGACATCTGGTCGGCCGCACTGGAGGCGCACAAGGAGGAGGCGCTCGCGCTGCAGGGGCAGGTGGTCTACGACCGGTACATGAAGTACCTGACCGGGTGCGCCGACCTCTTCCGCGAGGGCTACACCGACGTCGCGCAGTTCACGCTGACGAAGGGTTAGCCGGCGCGAGACTGCGCTGCAGCAGCAGCGTGTCCAGCCAGCGGCCGTGCTTGAAGCCCACACGGGTCAGGCGGCCGGCGTCGCTGAAGCCGCGTTTGCGGTGCAAGGCCAGTGATCCGGCGGCGTCGGCGTCGACGACCACGGCGATGACCTCCCGAAGCCCCGCGGCCACACACCGCTCCAGCAGTACGTCGAGCAGTCGTCCTCCGAGGCCGAGGCCGATGGCCTCCGGTGCGAGGTAGATCGAGTTCTCGACGGTGTGGCGGTAGGCGGGCCTTGGCTTCCATGGCGAGCAGTACGCGTATCCGGCGACGCCGCCGTCGCGCTCGACGACCAGAAACGGCAGGCCGTTGGCGCGGGCGGAGGTCCAGCGCCGATGCCACTCGCCGGCGTCCGGCGGCGTCACCTCGAAAGTCGCCACGCCCGTGGTCACGTGGTAGGCGTAGATGCGCCCGATCTCCGTGAGATCGCGCGCCTCGGCGTCCCGCACCGTCATCGGGCGGGCGGGCCCGCCGCGGCACCCGCCGCGTCGCGTCGTCGGGCCGCCATCCCGGCCAACGCCTCGAACACCACCCGGTGGGCGGCGTTCACGGTCAGTTCGGCGTGATCGTAGGCGGGTGCGACCTCGACGACGTCGACTCCGGCCACGTCGTGCTCGTAGCACAGCTGACGCACCATGCGCAGCAGGTCGGCGCTGGTGATCCCGCCCGGCTCCGGGGTGCCGGTCCCCGGTGCGTGCGCCGGGTCGAGGACGTCGATGTCGACCGAGACGTAGAGCTTGTCGGCCTTGGCCAGCGCCTCGCCCACCGCGTCCGCCATGACCGCCTTGAAGCCGCGCTCCCAGATCTCGTCCATGGTGTGCCACGTCATGCCTTGTTCGAGCATCCACTCGAAGGTGTCCTGGGGCGGCCAGTAGCCGCGCAGCCCGACCTGCACGAAATGGGTGCCCGGTACCGCGCCGGATTCGATGAGCCGCCGCATCGGTGTGCCGTGGCTGGCCAGATTGCCCTCGATCACGTCGGCGGTGTCGGCGTGGGCGTCGAAGTGCACGATCCCGACGTTGCCGTAGCCGTGCACATCGGCCACCGCGGTGGCTGCGGGCCAGGTGATCGAGTGGTCCCCGCCCAGGATCACCGGCACGATGCCCCGGGACGCGACCGCGGCGACGCGCTCCCGGATGTTGGTGTGCGACACCTCCGTCTGCCCGTGCGGGCAGTACGCGTCACCGAAGTCCACGACCTCGAGCCAGTCGAAGATCTCGAGCCCCAGATCCATGTGGTAGGTGCCGGGTTCGTACGCCGTCGCCCGGATGGCGCGCGGACCGAACCGGGCGCCGGGGCGGTTCGTCGTGCCGACATCGAACGGTGCGCCGACGATCGCGACGTCGGGCCGCCAGGACTCCAGCTGCGCGGTCTCGGTCAGGAAGGGCCGGTGGCCGAAGGACACCATCCCCGCATAGGGGAGGTCGAGCTGTTCGGCCAGTCCGGGTGGGAGGTCGCGGTGCGGCGGCTCGCCGTGATCATGGCCCATGCGCAGACCGTACCGCCCGTCGCCTCGGCCCGCGGTCCGATCAACCGCCCGACAGCGCGTTCCGCAGCGCCCCGGGGATTTCGCGTTTGGCCCAGTCCGACGTGGACACCACGACATAGACGTTGCGCCCGGTCACCGCGACCTGCTCGGGGGCGTCCCCACCCCGGCGTGACACCGTGAACCCAAGCGTGAAGCTGGTGGTTCCGACCCGTTCGCACCGCACCGCCACCCGTACCGCGTCGCGCCAGCGAACCGATGCGGCGTAGTCGATCTCGCTGTGGACCACCTGGAAGTCGAGGCCGTCGGCGATCAGCGTCGGGTACGCCACGCCGAGGTGGTCGAAGAACGCGGTGCAGGCCTCGTCGAACCAGGTCAGGTAGTGACCGTTGAACACGACGCCCTGCTGGTCGACCTCGGCGTAGCGCGGCACGATCGGCAGCGCGAACTCCCGGGGTGAATCGGACGGCACCGGCACACCCTAACTCCCTACGGCGTCAGCCGATCAGCGCGCCGGCCAGCCCGCGCCGGGGTTTTCCGGACGGTGTCTTGGGGATGGTGCCCGGCGCGACGACCGACACCTTGCGTGGACGCATGTCGACCTCGGCCACCACCGCGTGTGCCACCTCGTGCTCGATGCGCCGCACTTCGGCGTGGTCCTGCCAGCAGGCGGCCTCGGCCACGACGGCGAACGTCTCGCGCGGATGGCCCGCGTCGAGCCGGACCGCGACCGCGCAGCCGGGCCGGATACCGTCGACTCGCGCCGCGGCGCGTTCGACGTCGGTGGGGTAGATGTTGCGCCCGGCCATGATGATCACCTCTTTGACCCTGCCGCACACCACGATTCGCCCATCCTCAGTGAGGTAGCCCAGATCTCCGGTGTCGTACCAGCCCCACTCGTCGGGCGCGGGGTGGAAGCCGGCCATCGTGGTGTAGCCCGGGCTCAACGACGAACCGCGCACCTGGATCACCCCGACCTCGCGAGCGGTCAGCACGACCGCGTCCGCGCTGACGATGCGCGCCACCATGTCGCCGAGCGGCGGTCCGAGGCACGTCAGTCGACGGGTGCGGCCGGTGTTCGCCGGGATCGCGCGGTCGAAGGCGGACAGTAGATCCGCATCGACCTCGTCCGTGCTCAATCCGGCGCCGAGCGCGGAGAAGGACACGGCGACAGTGGTCTCGGCCATGCCGTACGCCGGCAGGATGGCACCGGGGTCGAGTCCGAACGGGGCACCCGCATCACACAGGTCTTCGACGGCGGCCGGGTCGACCTGTTCGGCCCCGGACAGCGCGAAGCGCAGGGTCGACAGATCGAAGTCTCCCGGGTTGGCTTGTCTGCGAAGGCGTTTGGCCAGAAGAGCCCACGCGAAGTTCGGAGCGGCGGTCATGGTGCCCCGGTACTTGTCGATGAGTTTCGGCCACAGCAGGATGTCGCCGAGGAAGTCCATCGGCGTGACCTTCACCAGCTCGGCGCCGAAATACATCGGGACCGTCAGGAATCCGGTCATACCCATGTCGTGGAACAGCGGCAGCCAGCTGACGATGACATCGGAGTCAAGGCGGTAGTCGGCGGCGCTGAACATCGCCTCGGCGTTCGACACGATGTTGCGATGGGTGATGTGAACGGCTTTCGGCGATCCGGTGGAACCGGACGTCAACTGCATCAACGCCACGTCGTCGTCGGCGGTCGGCACCGGTTCCACGGGATCGGCGTCGAGAAGCTGCGGCACGGTGAGCACGCTCACGCCGAGCTGTTCCAGTACCGGGGCGGCCGCCATGAACGGGTCGGACAACACCACCGCACGGGCGTCGATCAGCTTGACGACGTTCTCGGTTTCACCGGCCCACACCGCCAGGTCGCTGCGCGGAGTCGGCTGATGCAGCATGGTGAGGCTGGCACCTCGCATCCACAACGCCTGCGCCGTCGGCGCGATCTCCTCCGGCGCTCCCGCGAGTACCGCGACCGCGTCGCCCGGACCGACCCCGGCCACGGCCAGCCCGCCTGCGATGCGGCGGGCCCGTACGTGCACCTCATGCCACGTCCGGCGCACGGGAGCGTGCGGTTCACCGGTGACCATGCCGTTGGCGCTCGTGCGGGCGTTCTCGAACATCGTCTCGGTGAACTGACTCACAGGGCAGCGCCTTTCGTCGGGTATGCGATGGACTCGGGCTGTGCGTGCGACAGCCGCCGCAACAGGGCGACACCGATCGATTCCCGTCCCGCGTCGACGATGTCGAGCACCGACCGGGCCGTGGTCGGCGGCACCTGCGGTCCGATCACGTAGAGCAGGGCGTCGCGGGAATGGGTGCCGAGGAGGTAGAGGGTGTCGTTGGCCACCAGGCGATAGGCGTCGACGGCCACGGCCTGGTTGCGGTGCATGACCCGGTTGGGCGCCGACGTCCACGACGCGGGGTCGTACACCACCCGCCGAACGGGTCCGATCAGCCGGCTCACCACCGCGACGAGGTCGGCCAGTTCGTCGCCGAGATCGGCGCTGCGCGGCCACCAGGCGCCGTCGACCGCACCGGGGATGGGCGCTCTCTGGCAGATGGTCAGCCGGCCTGAGCCGGGGGAGCAGGGATCGATGGGCGTCATTGCAGACGCTCCCGTCAGTTTTCGCGCATCGCAGACGGCAACCGAAGCACGGGCACGCGACGAACCTACGACTCGGCGAGCATAACCCCGGGCGGCCGGCGATCGTGCGACCCCGGGCCGGTGCGTGGCGTTGCGCCGGGCAGACTTGTCGGGTGCACCTGGTCACGATCGACGACATCCGGAGCGCGGCGGCGAGGATCCGCGGTGACGTCCTGCGCACGCCGCTGATCCCGGCCGCCTGGGCGGGGCCGCTGTGGCTCAAACCGGAGAATCTGCAGGCCATCGGGGCTTTCAAGGTCCGCGGAGCGTTCAACGCGATCGCCCGGCTCGACCCGGACGTACGGGCCCGCGGTGTCGTCGCGTACTCGAGCGGCAACCACGCCCAAGCCGTCGCCTACGCGGCGGCGCGGTACGGGATCGCGGCGCACATCGTGATGCCGGAGGAAACCCCACGGGTCAAGGTCGACGCGACCCGCAGCCACGGCGCGCAGGTGGTGCTGTGCGGCGCCGGGCAGCGGGAGGCGGTGGCGGCCGACGTGGTCGAGCGGACGGGCGGTGTGCTGGTTCCGCCCTTCGATCACCCCGACATCATCGCGGGACAGGGCACCGCCGGTCTGGAGATCGCCGAGGACCTACCGGATGTCGAGGCCGTCTTCGTCCCGGTCAGCGGCGGGGGGCTGGCCTCCGGTATCGGCACGGCGATCAAGGCGCTGTGCCCCGGTGCGCGGGTGTACGGGGTGGAACCCGAACTCGCGGGGGACACCGCGGAGGGATTGCGCAACGGCCGGCGGGCGAACTGGTCGATCGAGGACCGTAACCGCACCATCGCCGACGGTCTGCGCTCACAGCCGTCCGACCTGACGTTCGCCCACCTGCAACGGGTACTCGACGACGTCATCACCGTCTCCGAGGACGAAATCCGTGGCGCGGTGCGGGATCTCGCGCTCCGCGCCCATCTGGTCAGTGAGCCCAGCGGAGCGGTGGCGCTGGCCGGGTATCGCCGCGCCGGTCCAGCCGGCCGAGCCGTGGCCGTGGTGTCGGGTGGCAACATCGAGACGGCGCTGCTGCGCGACATCCTGGCCGGCTGACCATCCGGCTATCCTCGCGCTGGTGACCGCGACCGACACCTCAGCGGCGATGCCCGTCGTGCGGACCGCGCTGCGGCTGGCGGTGGTCGCCGCCGTGGTGGTGGCCGTCGTGCTGGTGGAGCTGACGTCACGTTCGGGTGTGCTGTGGCGGCTGGTCACCTTCACCTATCAAGCCAACCTGCTCGCCGCGGTGTTCTACGCCGCGACGCTGATCTCCCCGCGGGCCGACCTCCGCTCGGCGCTGCGCGGCGCCGTCGTGCTGTACGTCGTGGTGGCGGGGCTGGTCTGGAACCTGTTCCTCACCGACTACAGCATGGGCTACACACCGGCGAACTTCCTGCTCCACGTGGTCGTGCCGGTGCTGGCGCTCACCGAGTGGGGATTGGCGCGGCGCAGTCAGTCGGTTGTGCGGTGGTGGTATCCGTGGGCGTGGCTGGCCTATCCGGCGTGCTACGTGGTGGTGGCCCTGGCGGTGCTCAACCATGCCGGGCGCCGCGCCCCCTACTACTTCCTGGACCCGCAATCCGTCGGCACCCTCACCGTGGCGGTCAACATCGGTCTGCTCGGCGCCATCTTCCTGGGTCTCGGATACCTGCTCACGGGGTTCGGCCGGGCCGGGGTGAAACGCTGACGGTCCCGGTCGCGATGTCCATGACGTGGGGACAAGCCGTATCAGTGCAGGCGCCGGCGAGGCGCGAGGGCGTTTCGCAGTCCGGAGGCCGGCCCACCGGTCCACCTACACTGGGGACATGCTGCGTTCGGTCATGCGTTCGGTCGTCGTCATAGCGGGGGCCGTCGCCATCGCGATGACCGGTTCGGCGACGGGTTCCGCCTCGATCAGCACACCGCCGGCCGTGACGGCGATCGAACCGGGGGCGGGCGACGTCGTCGGGATCGCCCAGCCGCTGACCGTGCGGTTCGGCGCCCCGGTACCCAACCGGCTCGCCGCCGAGCGGTCGTTGCGGATCACCTCACCCGCCACTCCGGCCGGTGAGTTCAGCTGGCTCAGCGATTCGGTGATGCAGTGGACGCCGACCGGGTTCTGGCCCGCTCATTCGCCGATCTCGGTCTCGGCGGGTGACTTCGCCGCGGACTTCCGCACCGGTGCCGCCGTCGTCGGGGTGGCCGACATCGACGCGCACACGTTCACCGTGAGCATCGACGACCAGGTGGTCCGCGAGATGCCCGCCTCCATGGGCAAGCCGAAGTTCCCCACTCCGGTCGGGACGTTCCGGGTGTTGGGCAAGGAACCGGTGGTCGTGATGGACTCCCGCACCATCGGCATTCCGCTCGACGACCCCGAGGGTTACAAGCTGACGGTCTACGACGCGGTCCGCATCACCTGGGGCGGCGTCTACGTGCACGGCGCCCCCTGGTCGACGGGCTCACAGGGCTACGCCAACGTCAGCCACGGCTGCATCAACCTCAGCCCCGACAACGCCGACTGGTACTTCAACACCGTCAGCATGGGCGATCCGGTCATCGTGCAGTCGTAGTCGAGTGCAGGTTCTTGGCGGTCGGTGAGGTGGGGACGGTCGCCGGGTCGGGGTAGGTCCCGAGCACCCGGTCGGCGGTTCCGGCGCTGGTCACCGTGAACCAGTAGTGCTCGTTCTTGAAGTGGTGCTGCCGGTGGTTGCGCCACACGGCCCGGTACGCGGCGGTCGTCGGTTTGTAGTCGCTGTGGATGAGGTAGTGGCACCACTCGTATGCCAGACCGAGGACGGTCAGGCACACCAGGAAGGTCAGTCCCATCGCGGGGCGTGGGAAGACCAGCGCCGCCGCCCCGACGGCGACCGGGAGTATCCACAGCAGTGCCTGCCACGGAATAAAGATCAGCGCGACCTGCCGCGGGTCGACGTGGTGTTCACGGTGCTTGCGGGCCAAAAGGGGATCGATGCGCACCCGGCCGATCCGCCGAGGCCGCCAGTGCAGGATGCCGACGTGGACGACCCACTCGACGAACGGGAAGACCGCCACCATCGTCAGCGGGACGAACAGGTCGGTGACCTGCCAGTCGCCCACGGCCACGCGCGCGCAGGCCGCGACGACGAGCGTGCCGGCGATCAACCAGGGTGAGGGGTGACGCCAGAACTCCCGTCCGGCATCGGCAAGTGTGAAGGTTCGGCGGCTCATCGGGTCTCCAGTGCGCCGAGTGCGTCCAGCAGGGCGGTGGTGGCCGGTTCCAGCAAGCGCCGGGCGGCGTCGAACGCGGTCGGCGGATCGCCCGCCACGACAGCCGCCGCGACGGCCCGGTACGCATCGGGGCGGCCGACCTCCGCGGCCATCATGGCGGCCAGGGCGGGCAGCGCCGGTTCGTAGGTGGTCCGCAGCGTGTTGTACATCAGCCGGAACACGATGGACTCCGACGCGTCGACGAGGTGGTCCCAAAACGCCAGCGCATGTCGTTGCGCGGCAACGGGATCGACTTCGTCCGCGAGTGCGCTGATCGCGGCGTCGAGCCGGTCGCCGAGTTCCGGCCCGCCACGCCCCGCCGCCAGTTCGGCGACTTTCGGCCCGTTGTGCAGACGAACTTCGAGGATGCTGCGCACGACGGACAGGTCGAGGTCTCCGCCGCGCATGAGCAGCTGAGGGAGTAGGTCCAGGCCTGCCGTGCGGCGGAAGTCGCGCACGGTGGTCGTGTCACCCTGGCGCACCTCGATCAATCCGGCGCCGGCCAGCCGTTTCAGTGCCTCGCGGACCGCCGGCCGCGACACCCCGAGTACCTCGGCCAGCCGCCGCTCACTGGGCAGCGGGTGTCCGGGCGCCAGCTCGCCGCTGAGCACGTCGGTGACGATCTGGTCGAAGACGTCTTCGGTTACCGAGCGGCGATTGACCGGTTGCAATGCCATGCCATCGAGCATGACAGCACAGCCGGCCAGAGGTCAAATGGTCTGGCCAGTTAGCAGGTGGTCTGTATCTCGTATGTCGCTTCGGCGGCGGTGGCCGGGTTGTCGGCGAATTCCCCCTTGGCCGTGCCGGTGATCGTGATGGTCCGTCCGTCGATGGTGGCCTTGCCGTCGCCGACCGTGCCCTCCCAGTAGGCGCCGGTGAAGCCCTCGAGGTCGCGGATCTCGACCGAATGCGCGGTGACCTTCTCTCCGGTCGACAGGGACGCGGAGAAGCCGGGTGTCTCTTCGCCGAAGTCGGAGATCAGCCAGTTCCAGCCGGCCTGGCTGCACTCGACCGGGATCTTCGCCGCCCGTTCCCCGTTGACCGTCACCTCGGCGGTCCTCGTGCCGAGCGCGGGTGGTGATCCGCCGCACGCGGTGAGCGCGGCCATCGATGCCGCGCCGAACACCATGACGATTCGGTTGTTCACGTGCCACCTCTGTTCTGTTGACGACATCACCCGGCGCGCGGCCGTGGGCCACCTGACTCACTGCGGGCTTCCCTGGGATGCCGAGCGGCAAACCAGCGCAGCGGCGGTCGACTCGTCGGCGGGGAGAAACGCCTCGATGCTGAGCTCGGCGGCGGTGGGGTCGAGCGCGGTGCCGAACGTGGTGACGGTACTGAGGAAGGTCAGCAAATTGCCGGAGGCAGTACACAATTGGAGTGGAACGGCCACGACCGAGGGATCGGGCGACTCCGGTGCCGGCCCCGGGTACGACTCGACCTCGGTGAGCAACGCGGAGAGCTCGTTCGATCCACTCGCCGCCACCTCCCGGCGCAGCCGACTGATCAGATGGTGACGCCACTGCCCGAGGTTCTTGATCCGCGGGGCCAGCCCGTCGGGATGCAACGCCAGCCGCAGAGCGTTCGGCCGCTCCAGGAGTGCGGGTGCCACACCGTCGAGAAGGACGGCGGTCGCGTCGTTGGCGCTGACGAGGTTCCAGCACCGGTCGACCGCGACGCAGGGATACGGATCGTAGGCCGACAGCACCCGCTGCACACCCTCGCGCACGGCCGCCAGCTCGGGGTCATCGAAGCTGCGTTCGGGATACACCGGCGCCAACCCGGCTGCGGTCAACAGGTGATTGCGGTCGCGCGGCGGAACGTCGAGCACCTCGGCGAGCTTGAGCACCATGGCCCGACTCGGCACCGACCGGCCGGTCTCGATGAAGCTCAGGTGACGGGCGGAGACGTCGGCCTCGATCGCCAGGTCGAGCTGGCTGAACTTGCGGCGGCGACGCCACGTCCGCAGGACGTCACCGAATACCGGGGCGGTCATCGTCTCAGTCTGGCGCGCAGGCGAACCCGTCGCCATTACTTCGGAGGTAATTGCCACGCTTACGCATCGGCGCGACGGTGGAGGTGTCCACCGAACGAGGAGGCACACCATGGAAACCGCCGAACAGAAGATCCCCCGTTGGTTGCGATTCGTGATGGCGTCGGACCGCGCGGGTTCGTCCTGGTACATCGGCGCGGGGTTCTTCTTCGCACCCGCGCTGGCGTGGGCGTCACCGTGGCCGACACTCACCACGGTGCTGTGGGTGCTCATCGGGCTGGCGGGTCTGTGGCTCGGGCTCCTCGGTATCGCGATGGCCACCGGCCTGGCCATCGTGCTGCGCTCGAACACCGAGATCCCTGAGGACTACTGGCGTTCGATCATCGACTATCCGGCTGCGCCGCAGGGTGTTTCGCAGACGCACCGGTGTAGTCGACCGGCCAGTGTTTGATGCCGTTGAGCCAGCCGGACCTCAGCCGTTCGGGTGTGCCGAGCGGCGTGAGGTCGGGCATGTGGTCGGCGATGGCGTTGAACATCAGGTCGATGGTCATGCGGGCGAGGTTGGCGCCGATGCAGTAGTGCGCTCCTGTGCCGCCGAACCCGACGTGCGGGTTGGGATCGCGCAGGATGTCGAACGAGTACGGATCGTCGAAGACGTCCTCGTCGAAATTGGCCGAGCGGTAGAACATCACGACCCGCTGGCCCTTCTTGATCTGTACGCCGGACAGTTCGGTGTCGCACAGTGCGGTGCGCTGGAACGACGTGACGGGAGTGGCCCAGCGGACGATCTCGTCGGCGGCGGTCGCGGGGCGCTCCCGCTTGAACAACTCCCACTGGTCGGGGAATTCGGTGAACGCCATCATGCCCTGGGTGATCGAGTTGCGCGTCGTCTCATTGCCCGCCACCGCGAGCAGGATGACGAAGAAGCCGAACTCGTCGTCGGACAGCTTGTGTCCCTCGACGTCGGCCTGCACCAGTTTGGTGACGAGGTCGTCGCCCGGTTTGGCGGCCCGGTCGGCGGCCATCTGCATGCCGTACATGATGAGTTCCATCGACGCACCGATCGCGTCGTTGGAGGCGAACTCCGGATCCTGGTCGCCGACCATCTGGTTGGACCAGTCGAAGAGCTTCTTGCGGTCCTCCTGCGGGACGCCCATCAGACCGGCGATCGCCTGCAGGGGCAGTTCGCACGACACCTGTTCGACGAAGTCTCCGGCGCCCTGTTCCAGCGCGGTGCGCGCGATCTGCTGGGCTCGGGCCCCGAGTTCGGCCCGCAGTCGTTCCACCGCCCTGGGCGTGAACGCACGCGACACGATCTGACGCAGGTGGGTGTGGTGCGGAGCGTCCATGTTGAGCAGTACGAACTTCCCGCGTTCGACCTGTTCGCCGTCGGAGCCGTCGCGATACCGGGGTAACGCGGTCTTCTCGCCGCTGGAGAAGACGTCGCTGCGACGCGAGACTTCCTTGACGTCGCGATGTTTGGTCACGACCCAGTAGCCGCCGTCGGCGAACCCACCGGTGCCCGGCGATTGCTCGTTCCACCAGATCGGGGCGACTCGGCGCATCTCCGCCAGCTCTTCGACGGGCAACCGCTCGGCGTAGATGTCCGGATCGGTGAAGTCGAATCCGGGCGGGAGGTTCGGGCTGAGTCGATCGCTGCTCATGACCACGGGCATCTCCTAAGACGACGCTTCCTCGTGCCTTACCGCATTGCTACACCACTGATGGGGGACTGCGGGCCGGGTTGCCGAAGATGCCGAGTGAAACGTGTTATCGCAGGGATGGACGCGACCTCCCAGGAAAACGTTTGGCCACTTCTGTAACAAAGTGCCGGAGGCCGGAGAACAATTTCGTATAGCCAGGTCATTCGATGTGAGGGAGACGCAGTGGCGATCGATTTGCGGCGCACCGCTGCCTGCGCAGCGCTGGGCATGGGCATCGGCATGGGAATGTTCCTGACGGCACCCGCGGCGGGTGCGGAGCCCGTACCGGCACCGGGACCTCCGCCCGCTCCGGCACCGCTTCCCGCGCCGGGGCCCGCACCCGTCGATTCGCTGGCCGCGCCGGCCCCCGCACCCGTCGAGGCCGGGGTGCCGCATCTGCACAGCCCCGACAACCCTCCGCCCGGGACGTCCAGCACGCCGGTGGCCCCCACGGGCAGCCGCGGGCTGTCCTACCTCCGCGACCTGTGGCACGCCGTGCAGACCCAGGAAGTCAGCGGGGGAGATGCGATCTTCCTGCTGACCCAGCGGCCGCTGGACCCGGCCGCCACTCCGCCGCCGGGGATGCCGGCCGGGCCCCAGCCGCCGTCGGCTCCCACTCCGCCGGCTCCAGTCGCCGCACCCCCTGCGGCCCCGGTGGCCGCGCCGCTGCCTTGATGTACGCACCGCGCCGATAGCACCGCCGACAACGCCTTCCGGGATCCGACCGCCCGCCAGATTAGGGACTTTCGGCCCCAGCGCGAACCGCCGGGCAGTTCCTAACGTGAGCACCATGACGTATGTGATCGGAAGTGCCTGTGTCGACGTCGTCGACAAGTCGTGCGTGCCCGAATGCCCGGTCGGCTGCATCTACGAAGGGGACCGGTCGATGTACATCAACCCGGACGAATGCGTCGACTGCGGCGCATGCCGGGTGATCTGCAAGATGGACGCGATCTACTTCGAGACCGACCTGCCCGAGGACGAGCAGCGCCACCTTGCCGACAATGCGGCGTTCTTCACCGAGATCCTGCCGGGTCGCGACGCACCGTTGGGCGCCCCGGGCGGAGCCACCGCCCTGGGTCGTCTCGGCGTGGACACCCCGCTGGTCGCCGGCCTGCCCCGACAGCCGAACTGAGCAGGATCACGGCCGGCGGTACTCGATCATCGGCTGGCGGTGCACAGTCGTATCACCGGAGGTGACAATCAGTTCGGTGGCCGACACCCGGTAGACGACGCCGTCGTTCTCGGCCGTGAAACCGTCTGGAGCGGCAGCCGCCGTCAGCATCAGTGCCGCGTCGTCGTCCAACCGAACGCCGCGGTACTGCAGTTGACCGTCGGGACCCGAGCAGATGGCCACCAACGCATCCCGCGTCCGGCCGAAAGCCGTTGCCACCGCGGCCCCTTGACAGTAGGCGGCGGTGCCGACGAAACCCCGGTCGTCGGTCGGGAACTCCGTGGGCGGGGCAGCCGCCGCAGTCGCGGCGACACCGACGGCGCCCATCAGTGCGAGGGCAGCGGACCCGGCCAGGTGCTTACTGCGCGTCACCCATGCTGACGTCGGCGTAGCGGCCATTCCGAACGCTAACTCCCACAGCCGCGAACGGCCGGGATATCACGGCCGTGTCGCGGTGCGGTCAGACGCCTGCCGCCTCGTTCAGCGTGTTGAGGGTATTGGTCGCCTCCAGGTACTCCTGAACCCAGCGCTCGATCACGGCCGACGTCTTCTCCACCTTGCTGAACTGGCCGACCACCTGGCCGACGGGGTTGAACGCCACGTCGACGGTTTCGTTGGGGTACTTGTGGGTGGCGGCCACCGCCATCCCGGAAACCATGTACTGCAACGGCATTCCCAGCGGCTTGGGATTCTCCGGCTTCTCCCACGCCTCGGTCCAGTCGTTGCGCAGCATGCGCGCCGGCTTACCGGTGAACGACCGGCTACGCACGGTGTCGCGGCTCGACGCCTTGGCGTACGCCGCCTGCTGGACCGGTGTGTTCTCGGCCTCCTCCACCATCAGCCACTGCGATCCGGTCCACGCGCCCGCGGCGCCCAGCGCCAGCGCGGCCGCGATCTGCTGCCCGCTGCCGATTCCGCCCGCGGCGAGCACCGGTACCGGCGCCACCTCCTTGACGACCTGCGGCCACAACACGATCGAGCCGACCTCCCCGCTGTGGCCGCCGGCCTCACCGCCCTGGGCGATGATGATGTCGACCCCGGCGTCGGCGTGTTTGCGGGCCTGCGACGGCGACCCGCACAGCGCCGCGACCTTGCGCCCCGCGGCGTGGATGTTCTGGATCATGTCGACGGGCGGGGTGCCCAGCGCGTTGGCGATCAGCGTCATCTTCGGATGCCGCAACGCGATCTCGACCTGCGGGGTCGCTGTGGCTTCGGTCCAGCCCAGCAGTTGCAGCGCGTTGTCGTCGCTGTCGTCGGTCGGCACCCCGTGGTCTTTGAGGATGCTCTTGGCGAAGTCCAGATGCTCCTGCGGCACCAACGACTGCAGCATGGTCTTGAGCTCGTCGGCGGACATGTCAGCGTCCATGCCCTCGTACTTGTTGGGGATGACGATGTCGACGCCGTACGGGTGGTCGCCGATGTGCTCGTCGATCCAGTTCAACTCGATCTCGAGCTGTTCGGGAGTGAAGCCGACCGCACCGAGCACACCGAACCCGCCGGCCTTGCTCACGGCGACCACCACGTCGCGGCAGTGCGTGAACGCGAAGATCGGGAACTCGATGCCGAGCTCGTCACAGATGGCGGTGTGCATGCGCGCTCCTTCGATGAGGCGTTCGGCGAATTGAAACGTGTTCTAGTTTAGTACGCCGGCCGCCCTCCGCGGGAGGGGTAGGCACCATCGGCCCAGATCGGCCGATCCGACCACGCGATCGGCACAGACGACGGCCTCTCCGACGGCCTCTCCGACGGCCTCTCCGATGACCTCTCCGACGGCCTCTCCGACGGCTCCCCGGCTCGCCGGTGGTCGGTCCTGGACGTGATGATGGTGCGGTGCCCCGGACCCTCCCTCTCACCGAGTCGGTCGACGAGATCTCCGGTGGACCGGGCGGTCCCCGCGTCGGCGCGTTCTTCGACCTGGACGGCACCCTGGTCGACGGGTTCACCGCCACCGCGCACGCCGGCGATCGGATCCGCCGCCGGCAGGCCAGCCTCGGCGAGGTCCTCGGTGTCCTCGAGGCCTCCGTGCGGTACCGACTGGGCCGCATGCAGTTCGAGCGGCTGGTCCGTCGCGCCGCGGGATACCTGCGCGGCGAGTCGCTCGCCGAACTCGACGTCCTGGGGGAGCGGTTGTTCGTCGAACGGGTGGCCGCACGTGTCTTCCCGCACATGCGCAGTGTGGTCGAGGCGCACCAGCGACGCGGACACACCGTCGTGCTCAGTTCGTCGGCGCTGACCATCCACGCCGAACCGGTGGCCCGCTACCTCGGCATCGACCACGTGCTGTGCAACCACTTCGCCGTCGACGACGCCGGCCGCCTGACCGGAGACATCGTCCGGCCGGTGATCTGGGGTCCGCAGAAGGCGGTCGCGGTCGAACAGTTCTGCATCGCCAACGACATCCCGTTGCGCGACAGCTGGTTCTATGCCGACGGTGACGAAGACGTCGCGCTGATGAATCTGGTGGGGTTCCCGCGGCCGGTCAATCCGCGGCCCCGGCTGGCGGCCACCGCGGAGGCGCGGAACTGGCCGATCGTGCAGATCCCACGTCAGCGTCGTCGAACGTGAGCCGGATTTGGTTGCGCCCCAACATCATTGCCAACGGTTTAGTTCACCCTCGGCCGGGGTAGACCTCCGCCTGGCTCGATGAACCCGGACGAAGGGGAGTGTTGTGACGGCGCGACGGTTGGCCATGGTGGTGGGCGCGATACTCCTCGTGGTGGGGATTGCCGGTTTGCTGGTCCCGGTTTCGGTGTCCGGGGACGACGGCAAGAGCGTGGGGTGCGGCAACGCACTCGTCTCGGACATGTCCGATGCCCAGGCGGCCAACAACCAGGGCGTCGCGAACGTGCCTGTGCTGAACCAGATCGTGCCGCACACCGACTACGTCGCACTGTGCGAGTCCGCGGTGGGCAGCAGGCGGTCCTGGGCCATCCCGGTGGCGGTCGTCGGCGCACTCGTCGCGGTCGGAGCGGCGTTCATCGGTGGTCGGCGGGGTCGCGCGCTCTGACTTCGACACTCGCCACATAGCGCCGACCGGGACACCGGGCGGCGGTAGGGTGAACCCGTTCGCCTCTCCAGAATGCGGAGGTTCCCCACCAGCGGCGGGAAGACCGTGACCATCACTCAGGCGTCCGCACGATCAGCCGACGAGGCCGAGACCGAGCGGCTGCGGGCCGTAGCCCGATACGCGATCCTCGACAGCCCGGCCGATGCCGCGTTCGACCGGATAGCGCGGGTGGCCGCCCGGGCGTTCGCGGCGCCGATGGCGACCATCTCGTTCGTCGACCGCGACCGCATCTGGTTCAAGGCGGCCCACGGTTTCGACGACCTACGTGAGGTCGACCGTCGAGCCGGCTTCTCGTCGGCGACGATCCTGGAGGATCGCCCGTACGTCATCCACGACGCCGCACGCGACCCGCGCACCGCCCACAACGCCTTCGTCCACGGCGCGCTGGGGATCCGCTTCTACGCCGGCGCCCCGATCGTCACCTCCGACGGTCACCGCATCGGCGCGGTCAACGTGCTCGACACCCGCGCCCGCCGATGCACCGACCGTGAACTGCACACGCTCACAGACCTGGCCGACCTCGTCATGGACCACCTGGACCTGCGCCTGGCAGCCGGGTGGACGGGCGGCACCGGACCCGCGGCGCCCGGGACCAGCACCGAGGACGCCACGACGGTGGCCGACTACGTGGAGGCGCTGCAACGCGCGCTGCTGCCACCGTCACTACCGAAGATCCCGGGCCTGTCGACCGCGGTGCACTACCACCCCGCCTCCGCGGCCCGGGTCGGCGGCGACTTCTACGACGTGTTCGCGCTCGACGACGACCGGTGGGCGTTCTTCCTCGGCGACGTCGAGGGTCACGGCACCGCCGCGGCGGCAGTGACGTCGCTGGTGCGCTACACGCTGCGGGCCGCGGCCCTGCACTACGACAACCCCACCGACGGCCTCGACGAACTGAACCGGGTCCTGGTCCTCGATCCCAACCAACGCCGATTCTGCACCGTGCTGTTCGGCACCCTCACCACCCGACCCCACGCGGGTGGCCACCACATCCGCCTGGCCACCGGCGGCCATCTGCCCGCCTTGCTGCTGGACCCGGCCACCGGTCGGGTGCGCCCCGTCCGCCCGGAGCGGGGCATGTTCGTCGGCGCCGTCCCCGATGCCACCTTCGGCGAGTGCGCCTTCACCCTGCGGCCGGGCCAGACCCTGCTGCTGTTCACCGACGGCATCACCGAGGCCAGGCCGACGGGTTCGGGGTGCTTCGGCGAAGAAGCGTTGCGCCGATATTTGACGCACCGGGTGCATTTGGGGGCGTCTGACCTGATCGACGACCTCGCCGCCCTGGTACCGACACTTCGCCCGGACGACGACATCGCGTTGCTCGCCCTGACCGCTGACGACTGAGCGGCCCAGACCTGGTTTAATCTGATTCCGGTTGCGCTCGCTGAACACGGGCGCTCCCGGCACCGGATCATTCCGATGTCGCTGGATGTCTCACCAGGTTCAGTCCGCAGCCTGGCGAGCATGAATTGCGTGCGCGCTCCGCTCAGGAAGCGACGTACGCGGGAGGTGGACCATTGGAGGAACAGCGCGAAGCCGCAGCAGGGGCGACCTCCGCCGCGGACGCGACGAACTGCGAGATCAACGAACGCTGGGTTGATCGCACCGTCGTGGTCTCGGTATCCGGTGTCGTCGACATGCTCACGGCACCGCAGCTGGAGCAGGCCATCCGAGCGGGTCTGGCGAAGGAGCCGGCCGGACTGGTCGTGGACTTCTCCGCCGTGGAATTCCTCGCATCGGCGGGCATGGGCATTCTGGTCGCCATCCACGACGAGATCACGTCCGACGTGAAGTTCTGCGTCGTCGCGGAGGGTCCCGCTACCAGCCGCCCCTTGAAGCTCCTGGGAATCGCGGACATCATTCCGCTGTACGCGTCGGTCGACGAGGCGCTCGCCGCACTGAGTGCTTAGTTGAGAGGTTAACGGGTATTCACGTCCAGCCATGATCGACTCCGTCTCCGCGGCAAACGTTTCCAACGCCGAGCGATTCACGCGCTTCGGCATTGCCGCCGACGGGCAGGCCGCCTCACGGGTGCGTGAGGAGTTCGGCCACTGGCTGGACACACACTTCGCACTCGACCCGGTGCGCTCCAGCGATCTCATCCTGGCGACCAACGAGGCGCTGGCCAATGCGGCCGAGTTCGCCTATGCCAACGCCGACCGGCCCGGCACCATGGACATCGACGCCGCCTTCGATCCCGGCGCGGGCGTCCTCACCGTCACCATCGCCGACCGCGGCACGTGGCGTGACCGCAGCACCCTTGCACCCAACAAGGCCCGGGGCCGCGGCATCCCGCTCATGGAGGCGCTCACCGACAGCACGTCGATCGACCGCACCGACACGGGCACCCGCGTCCTTCTGCAGTGGACCGGCGTCGAAAGCCGTACGGCACCCTCGCAGACCGCCTCCGCGGAGTGAGTTTCGCGGCTCAGCCGCGCGTGGCGAACAGGCCGCTGCCGGTGATGAACGGCAGGTCGAGCGGGGTGCGGATTCCCGGTGCCGCGGCCACCACCGCCGGGATCGCGTTCACGATGCGTCCGGCCGCGGCGACGATGGCCGCGTGGTTGTGATCGCCCTTGCGGCTCGTCGGGCAGATGTCGACGGCGTACGACGGTTCCCCGACGATCTCCACGCGATAGGACCCGCCCGGTTGCGCGGGACGCGCCCAGTCGGGGCGCAGATCGTCACGCAGCCGGGTTACGTGCTCGATCACGACCGCGGGCACGTCGCTTCCCTCGATGAAGCCCTCGATGCGGAAGCGAACCGCCGCGACCGTCCCCTTGGCGATCCGCCCGACCGCCACGTCGAAATCCTCCGGCGCCGGCTCCTGTTCCACCGAGTCCCTGATCTCGGTCACCTCGATACCGAGCCCCGCGGCGAGCTGGCGGATCGCGGTGCCCCAGGCGATGCTCAGCACCCCGGGTTGGTACAGCAGTGGCAGGTCACCGATCTGCTTGCCGAAACCCATCACGTCGAACATGACCTCGGCGCCGTCGTAGGTGGCGTAGTCGGCGATCTCCATACACCTGACCTGCTCGATGTGGCTGCAGGTACTGGCGAACGCGAACGGGATGAGGTCGTTGGCGAAACCCGGATCGACCCCGTTGACGAAGATGCTGGCGTTGCCCCGGCGTGCGGCGTCCTCGACCCGGTCGATGTACTTGTCGGGGATCACGCCCCACGGATACTGCAGCACGCCCGGCGCGGAGCCGACCACGTTGACACCGGCTTCGAGGATGCGGCGGCAGTCGGCCATCGCCTCGGGCAGCCGGGTGTCGCCCATCGCGCAGTACACGACGCAATCGGGTTCGGTGGCCAGCACCGCGTCGAGCCCCTTGGTGGCGGTGATTCCCGTGGTGGTGTCGAGCCCCGCCAGTGCGCCGGCGTCCCTACCGACCTTCTCGTCCGAGGAGACCCCGACGGCGGTCAGCTCGTAGGCCGGGTTGCCGAGCAGCGCCGCCAGGGCCAGGCGCCCCACGTTCCCCGTCCCGACATGAGCCACGCGAATCGCCATAGCACTCCTCCGCACCGCGGTGAAACTGGAACATGTTCTAGTCCGCGACAGCCTAAGGTAGCCTGGCCCGTCATGGGACGGGTAGACGGAAAAGTTGCACTGATCAGCGGCGGCGCCCGGGGCATGGGTGCCGAACACGCGCGCGCGCTCGTGGCCGAGGGCGCCAAGGTGGTGATCGGCGACATCCTCGACGACGAGGGCAAGGCACTGGCCGACGAACTCGGCTCCGGCCCGGACGGGCCGGCCCGCTACGTCCACCTCGACGTCACCTCCGCCGAGGAGTGGGACGCCGCGGTGGCCACCGCCGTCAACGATTTCGGCACACTCAACGTCCTGGTCAACAACGCGGGCATCGTCGCGCTCGGCCAGATCGGCAAGTTCGACATGGCCAAGTGGCAGAAGGTCATCGACGTCAACCTCACCGGAACCTTCCTCGGCATGCAGGCGAGCGTCGAGGCGATGAAGGCCGCGGGCGGCGGGTCGATCATCAACGTGTCGTCGATCGAGGGCATGCGCGGCGCGGTGATGGTGCACCCCTACGTGGCGTCGAAGTGGGCGGTGCGCGGCCTGACGAAGTCGGCTGCGCTGGAACTCGGTTCGCATCAGATCCGCGTCAACTCGATCCACCCGGGATTCATCCGGACCCCCATGACCAAGCACTTCCCCGACAACATGCTGACGATCCCCTTGGGCAGGCCCGGCCAGTCCGAGGAGGTGTCGACGTTCGTGGTGTTCCTCGCCAGCGACGAATCGCGATATGCCACCGGCGCCGAATTCGTCATGGACGGCGGCCTGGTCAACGACGTCCCGCACAAGATGTAGGTCCGCCCAAACGAACACATGGGCGCAGAAGTGCGAGTAGATGCCGCCATTTCGTCGATCTCGACGGTGTGACCCCTCGTGAACTCCGCGTAGCGAGTCCGTAGGCTCGTCGGGTCGGACACCCACAGGAGGACACACCCATGACCGCAGTCGATGAGCGCCGCGAGCAGCAGCAGCTCGCCGAACAAGCCGGATGGCGCCGCAACGACCTCGGGCGAGTCGACCTCTACATGCGCGGTGACACCCGGGTCCGCGTGATCTGGCGCGGCACCGACGCCATCAGCGGCGCGACCCTGATGCAGGACGACGTGATGATGACCTACACGCGCGAGTTGCCGACCGTCAACAGCTGGCTCAAGCGCTGACCGGCGGCCTCAGGTGACGGCCGGGCGCGGCGCGAAGACGTCGGCCGTGCGCGGGGCAGCCGCCAGGCAGCCGGCCGGATCGTCGAGCAGCGCGCGGAAGGCGACTTCGGACGCACCGATCAGCACCGACCGGTCCGCCAGTGCGGGCATGGCGATGCGCGGCGTCATGTCGGGAAGCCGCAGCGACCGAGCCGCCATCTCGGCGCGCACGTCAGGCTCCACCCACCGGTAGAGCGGCCCCAGATACCCGCCCAGCACGATCAGCTGGGGATTGAGCAGGTTCACCAGACCGGCCAGCCCTCGCCCCAGCTGTCGGCCCACCGATGCCAGTTCCGCCGGCGCGGACTCCAGGCGCTGCAGGTGGCTCCCGAGTTCGGCGAGCCGGTCCTGGGGGCAGCCCACCGCATCCGCGATGGCGGCCGCGCCGATCTCGGTCTCCCAGCAACCGACCGCGCCGCAATGGCACGAGCGGGTGCCGTCGCCGAAGGGCAGATGACCGATCTCCCCGGCGAAACCGGACATCCCGGCGACCGGCCGGCCGCCGGCGATGAGCCCGGCCCCGACGCCCACCTCACCCGACAGGTACACCAGATCGCTGACCCTGCGTCCTGCGCCGCGAAGCAGTTCGGCGAGCGCGCCGTGGTCGGCCTCGTTTCCCAGCACCGGCAGCGACGGCGTCCCGAGCGCGTCGGCGAGCAGGCGGGCCAGCGGCAGATCGTGCCATTCGAGGTTGGGGGCCAGCCGGACGATGCCGCGGTCACGTGCCACGATGCCCGGCACACTGACTCCGACACCGACCAGCGCCGAATCTTCGGGGGCGTCGCGGACCACGGCGCGTGCCAGGCGGGCGATCGCGTCGACAGTGTCGCGCGGATCGTGTTCAGGCGGTGACGGTTCGCATGCGGTGGCCAGTGCGATCCCGCCCAGACCGATGCGCGCCACCACCAGCCCCGACACCCGGATGTCGACCGCGAGCACGTAGGCGTGATCGGTCGGAGTGACGGCCACCGACGGGCGGCCGGCCGCACTGCGGTCGCGATACTCGGGAGATCGCTGGCGGACCAGCCCGAGCGTCTCGACCTCTCCCACCAGATCCGCGATCGTGCTGCGGTTCAGGCCCATCGACGTGGTCAGCGACGAGCGTGACAGGGCACCGGCGAGGTGCAGATGCCGCAGGAGCGTGCGCACATTGTGCCGCCGCATGTGTTCCTGATTGCGCACTCAGCTCAGACCCGTCGCCGACCGGCGCCGCCGCGAGATCGCGTCCACGCTTGCCGCCAGCAGCAGCACACCACCGGTCACCAGGAAGTTGATGTAGGACGACTGGTTGAGCAGTCCGAGCCCATTGGCGATGGTGGCGATCACGACTCCGCCGACGACCGCGTCGATGGCGCGGCCCTTCCCGCCGAACAGGCTGGTGCCGCCGATGACGGCCGCACCGACCGCGTACAGCAGCGTGTTGCCGGCGCCGGACGACGCCGACACCTTGCCGGCGTAGGACGCGGCGAGGATTCCGCTGAGTGCGGCCATCGAGGAGCCGACGACGAACACCGACATCCTGATGCGGTTGACATCGATACCGGCGCGCCGGGCGGCCTCCGGGTTGCCGCCGACGGCGTAGATGTGCCGGCCGTAGGAGGTGTGGCCCAGCACGTAGGTCAGCAGGACGAGCAGGACGCCCACGATCGGGAGGACGTACGGAATCCCGCGGATCTCGACGTTCGGGTTCACGCTGCGGTTGAGGCTGAGCACGAAGGTGACGCCGAGGGTGACGACCGCGACCGCGGCGATGCGCGCCGCGACGACGCCGAGGGGACGGTGGTGCAGTCCGGCCGCCACCTTGGCGCGGTGCCGGTACATCTCGAGCGCACCGAATCCCACGACGACCGCCACCGCGCCGATCCATCCGGCGGCGACCGGCAGGTTCTGGATCGTCATACCGCGGATCACCGGATCGTCGACCCGCACCGAGCCGCCCTCACCGATAAGTTTGAGCGTGACACCCTGCAGCCCGAGGAAGAAGGCGAGCGTGACGACGAACGACGGTATGCCCAGGCGGGCGCGCAACACGCCGATCGCCAGGCCGATGAGCGCACCGCACAGCACCCCGGCAATCATCGCGGCCCACCACGGCCAGCCGTTCGAGACGATCGACAGGGCCATCACGCACGCCGCCACACCGCCCGCGACGCCGGCCGACAGGTCGATGTCGCCGAGCAGCAGCACGAACACCAGGCCCATGGCGAGCACGCAGATCGAACCCGCCTGAGTCACCAGGTTGGCGAGGTTCAGCGCGGACAGGAACCGTTCGTTGGCCGCGGCGAACACCACGAACAGCACGATCAGACCCAGCACCGCGGGCAGCGAGCCCATGTCGCCCCCGCGCACCCGCTGGACGTAGCCGCGCACCGCGGCGCTCAGCGTCTCCTCGGAGCGCAGGTCGGCCGCGAAGTCGGCGTCGGCGAGTCGGCGGTTCAGCGTGGTCATGCCCCGTCCCTTCACGTCGGTGGCCGTGTCACATCGACTGAGCGGCTTCGGCGGGCGCCAGGCCGAGAGCACCGGACCGGCCGGCGGTGATCAGCTCGACGACCTGGCTGTGGGTCACCTCGGAGGTCTTCACCTCGGCCGCGACCCGGCCCAGGTACAGCGCGCAGATCCGGTCGGCGACGGCGAACACGTCGGCGAGGTTGTGGGAGATCAGCACGACGCCCACACCCTGGTCGGCCAGCCGACGCACCAGATCGAGGACCTGACGGGTCTGGGCCACTCCGAGTGCCGCCGTCGGCTCGTCGAGCAGGACGACCTTGGACTTCCACAGCACCGATTTCGCGATGGCGACCGTCTGGCGCTGCCCGCCGGACAGGCTCGACACCGGCTGACGTACCGATTTCACGGTGCGCACAGACAGTGATGCCAGCGCGTCACGGGCCATGGTCTCCATCGCCGCCTCGTCGAGGGTGCCGCGGCGCGTGATCTCCCGGCCCAGGAACATGTTCGAGACGATGTCGAGGTTGTCGCACAGCGCCAGGTCCTGGTAGACCACCTCCACGCCGAGGCGGGCGGCGTCGTTGGGGCCGTGCACGGTCACCGGCGAACCGTCGAACAGGTAGGTCCCGGTGTCGATGGGGTGGATGCCCGCGACGGCCTTGACCAGTGTCGACTTTCCGGCGCCATTGTCGCCGACCAGGGCAGTGACCTCCCCCGGGTACACCGCGAAGTCCACATCGTGCAGCACCTGCACGACGCCGAAACTCTTGTTGACTCCGCGCAGTTCCAGGATGGGACCGGTCATCTCAGCTGATCCCGGCGGCTGAACACATCGCCGCGAACTGGCCGGTGCACACGTCTTGCGGAGACTGGCCGTCGTCGTCGAACACCACGTCGATGTTGTCCTTGGTGATCGCCTTCGGGGTCAGCAGCACCGAAGGGACGTCGCGGTTGCCGGTGTCGTCACGGGACGTGGTGGTGGTGTTCACCGGTTGTCCGGTCGCCAGTGCGATGGCGGCGTCGGCGAGTGCGCCTGCCTCTTCCCGGGCCGATTTGTACACCGTCATGCACTGCTTGCCCGCCAGAATGTTCTGCAGGCCCTCGACGGTGGCGTCCTGTCCCGTGACCGGAACCTGACCGGCGCGCTGGTTCTTCTCCAGAATCGAGATCACCGAACCGGCCAACCCGTCGTTGGCGGCGTACACGCCGTCCACCCGCCCGTCGGCGGCGGTGTACATCTGCTCGAAGATCGTCACCGCCTTGTCGGTGTCCCAGTCCGGCACCGCCTGCTCTCCGACCACGCGGATGGTAGGGGTCCGGTCGATCACCGAATGCGCGCCGGTGGAGAACAGCGTGGCGTTGTTGTCGGTGGGAGAACCGTTGAGCGCCAGCACATTCGCCTGCCGCCCGGCGAGGCAGTCGACCAGACCCTGGCCCTGCAGTTCGCCGACCTTGGTGTTGTCGAACGACACGTAGGCGTCGGCCGACCCGCCGAGGGTGAGGCGGTCGTAGTCGATCGTCTTGACGCCCTGCGCGGCCGCCTTCTGCTGGATCGACGCCCCGCTGTCGGAGTCGAGGTTGACGATCGCCAGCACGGTCACCCCGTCGGCGATCATGCTGTCGGCGATGGTGGCCATGGTGTCGGCGGAACCTTCGGCGTTCTGGATCGTGTAGGCGACGCCGGCCTGCGTGAACGCGCTCTCCAGGGCGGGCCGGTCCTTCGTCTCCCAGCGGACCGAGGACTTGGTGTCCGGCAGGATCACCCCGATCTTGCCCGCCTGACCCTGCGCGTCGCCGCCCCCGCCTCCGTCGCTCCCGCACGCGCTCAGGGCGACGCTCGCACCGGTGAGTACCGCGAGCATCAGTCCGCTCAGTCTGGTCATGGACGTCGCCTTTCGTCAGGGGATCCGGTTCACCAGGACAAGTTTGTTGTTCGGCACAACATATAGCGTGACGTGCATCACGTCCAGGGTTGCACCGGCGTGCTTCACCGGGCACCCATGAGATGTTCGACCGCCAGCTGGTTGAGTCTCACGAACCCGAAACCTTTTGCACCGAAATATGTTTCGGGGTCGAAATCCTCGAACGCGGACCGGTCGGCGAGCAGGTCGCGGTACGACTCACCCGGGTCAAGGGTGGCCTCCCGTAGCTCGGCGATGCGCGCGGCGGCCACCGCGTCGGCGACCTCGGGGTCGGCGCGGAACGCCGCCGCCCGCTGCTTGAGCAGCAGGTACATCCGCATGTTCGCCGCCGCGGACGCCCACACGCCGGCGGCGTCCTCGGTCCGGCTCGGCTTGTAATCGAAATGGCGCGGACCGGTGTAACCGGGACCACCAGCGTCACCGCCGTTCTCCAGCAGGTCGACCAGTGCGAACGCATTGATCAGGTCCCCGTGGCCGAACACCAGGTCCTGGTCGAACTTGATGCCGCGCTGTCCGTTGAGGTCGATGTGGAACAGCTTCCCGCGGTCCATCGCCTGGCTGACGCCGTGCAGGACGTTGAGCCCGGCCATCTGCTCGTGTCCGGTCTCGGGGTTGACCCCGACCATTTCCGGACGAGCCAGCGTCTCGATGAAGGCCAGGGCGTGGCCGACGGTCGGCAGCAGGATGTCACCGCGCGGTTCGTTCGGTTTCGGCTCGATAGCGAAACGGAGCGCCACACCCTGGTCGGTGACGTAGTCGCACAGGAGGTCGAGCGCCTCGCGGTAGCGCGCCAGCGCCGCGCGGACGTCTTTGGCGCTGTCGTACTCACTACCTTCCCGGCCACCCCACAGCACGAAGGTCTTTGCACCGAGTTCGGCCGCCAGGTCGATGTTGCGCAACACCTTGCGGAGTGCGAAGCGCCGCACGGCGCGATCGTTGCTCGTGAAGCCGCCGTCCTTGAACACCGGATGGCTGAAAAGGTTCGTGGTCACCATCGGGACCGCCATGCCGGTTGATTCCAAAGCCCTTGTCAGGCGGCCGATCTCGCGCCGCCGCTGATCGTTGGATGAGCCGAAGGCGAACAGGTCGTCGTCGTGGAAGGTGAGTCCGTACGCGCCGAGCGCCGACAACCGCTCGACCGCCTCGACCGCATCGAGGCGGGGCCGGGTGGCCACCCCGAACTGGTCACCGCCGGTCCAGCCCACGGTCCACAGGCCGAAGGAGAACCTGTCGGACGGGTGAGGGGTGAGCTCCGAACGGGCGCTGGGGGACTCGAGTACGGACACGCGACCTCCCGGGATTGGATTTGTTCTGTGGGCGAACATAAGATGTGGTCCGAGTCACTGTCAAGGGGGATGTCATGCGAATCGGGACCAGCAGCGACGACGTCCGGCGGCGCAATCTGTCGGCCGTGCTCACGCTTGTCCATCGCCACCGTGCGGTCACCCGTGCCGAGCTGACCCGGCGGACCGGGCTGTCGCGATCCACGGTGAAGGATCTCGTCGCCGAACTCGTCGACGCGGGGCTGGTCGAGGAGTCCACCCCCACGGGCGGATCGGCGGTGGGCGTCGGCCGACCCAGCGCCGTCGTGCGCACCTGCCGACGCGTCCTCGCCGTCTCGGTCAACCCCGAGATCGACGCGATCACGGTCGCTCTGGTCGCCCTGGGTGGGGCGGTGCTCGAGGTGCGGCGGATACCCACACCTGCGATTCCGAGCGCGGCCGACATGGTGCGCGTCGCCGCCGCCACCGTCGGTGCGTTGCGCGGGTCCCTGCCGCCCGGGTCAGCGGTGTCCGCGATCGGCCTCGCGGTGCCGGGACTGGTGCATGCGCCCGGTTCGACCGTTCAACTCGCGCCGCATCTGGGCTGGCATGACGAAAAGGTCGGCGACATGCTGCGCGCCGCAACGGAACTCCCCGTGTTCGCGGCGAACGACGCCAATGTCGGCGCGGTCGCCGAGCATCTCTTCGGCGGACACCCCCACGCCGACCACATGGTCTACGTCAACGGCGGCGCAAGCGGAATCGGCGCCGGGTTCGTGGTGGCAGGCGAACTCCTCGAAGGCGCCGACGGATATGCCGGCGAACTCGGCCACACCTACGTCGGGGGGACGAAGGTCTGCCACTGCGGGGCCATCGGCTGCCTGGAAACCGAAGTGATCCAGTCTGATTCACACACGTCACTGGACGAACAGGCGCGCCGCCTCGGTATCGCGCTCGGTGGTGCGATCAACGTGATGAATCCCCGGCTGATCGTGCTCGGCGGGTTCCTCCGCGCCTTTCCCGAGCGCGCCGCCGACGCGCTGCACGCGGCTGTCGCCCGGCACAGCATGGCCGGGCCGAGGGCGGCGGTGCGCATCGTGGCGGCGAGCCTCGGATCGGAGACCTTGATGATCGGCGCCGCGGAACTGGCCTTCGGTCCACTTCTCGCCGACCCGGCCGGATACCGCCAGGCCGCCACCGGGTGACGCGGCGGCGTCAGCGACTGGTCGACGCGCTGACCGTCGGCACGGTCTCGCGCGCCTGCGCGATGATCCGCGGCCAGGACGCGGCGTCGACGGACTGCATCGCCGTCGGTCCGGCGAAGGCGCTGGAGATCACCACGTCCGGCTCGAGGGTGGCCAGGACGTCGAGGCTCGATCGCATCGCGTCGGCGTCGCCGCGACCCGGCGGTACGAACGTCGACCAGGTTCCCCGTTCGGTGGGGAAGAGCGTGTCGCCGGTGAACAGGTACGTGCCGCCGGCGCCGCGCACGAGGAAGCAGCAACTTCCCGCCGAGTGACCGGGTGTGGGGATCACCTCCACACCGTTCGCGTCGACCTCGCGCTCGGACAGCGCGACGTCGATCGGAGCATGCCGGGCGATCTCGGCCGATTCGGCCCCCGGTGCGTGGAGGCGGCTCCCGAATCGACGCGCGATCCGGCCGAGCATCGGGCCGGCCTCGTCGAGGTGGGACAGGTACTGGTGGGCGATTCCGCCGAGCCCGGCGATCGCGTCGAACTCGGCGTCGGACGCGGTGCTGTAGAACAGCACGTTGCCCTCCGGTCCGCCGGTCCACAGGTAGGCGTGCGTGGTGAGGCCGGGAAACGGTGAGTCCGTACGGGTCTGAAACAGATCGGGATGTACCCGGGTCAGTGTGTCGGTCATGCCGCCAGTCTCGGACCTCAACCATCCTTCAGGTCAAGAGTTGGGGAGCGACCGCGTAGGTTGTATCCCGTGAGCGCACGCGCGGGCATCGTCGTCACCGGCACCGAGGTACTGACCGGCCGGGTTCAGGATCTCAACGGGCCCTGGCTCGCCGACCGGCTCCTGGAACTCGGCGTCGAGTTGGCCCACATCACGATCTGCGGTGACCGTCCCGCCGACATCGAGGCGCAGCTGCGCTTCCTCGCCGCCGAGGGCGTCGATCTCATCGTCACCAGCGGCGGGCTCGGCCCGACCGCAGACGACATGACCGTCGCCACGGTCGCCCGGTTCTGCGGGCGCGACCTGATGCTCGACACCGGTCTGGAGGAACGGATCGCCCAGATCCTGCGCCGCCTGACGGGCCGTCGCACCGACATCGACTTCGAGGCGCTGCGGGCGGCCAACCGCAAACAGGCCATGGTGCCCGACGCCGCCACGGTGCTCGAACCGGTCGGCACCGCTCCCGGGGTGGTCGTGGCCGGTACGCCGACGGTCCTCGTCCTGCCGGGTCCGCCGCGGGAACTGCAGCCGATGTGGCGGACGGCGCTGCAGACCGACGCCGTCCAGCAGGCCATCGCCGGGCGCACCGAATACCGCCAGGACACGGTGCGCATGTTCGGTCTGCCCGAATCGGCATTGGCCGAGACGCTGCGCGAGGCCGAGCGCGACGTCGCCGGATTCGACCGCCTGGAGATCACCACCTGTCTGCGGCGCGGGGAACTCGAGATCGTCACCCGCTACGAACCCGACGCCGCGTCGGTGTACCAGGATCTGCTTGCGCTGATGCGTGACCGGCACGGTTCGGCGATCTTCTCCGAGGACGGCTCCCTTGTCGACGATCAGGTCGCCGCGCTGCTGGCCGGGCGCACCATCGCGACGGCCGAATCATGTACGGGCGGAATGCTGTCGGCACGGCTCACCGACCGGGCGGGATCGTCGGCGTACGTGGCGGGCGCGGCGGTCTGCTACGCCGACAGCGCGAAGGTGGAGTTACTCGGTGTCGCCGCGGACCTGATCGCGGGTCACGGCGCGGTGTCGGAGCCGGTGGCCGAGGCGATGGCCGACGGTGCGTTGCGCCGCTTCGGTGCCGATGTCGCCGTCGCGATCACCGGGATCGCCGGACCCGACGGCGGCACGGACACCAAACCCGTTGGGACAGTGTGCTTCTGCGTCCGCCGGTCCGGCGGCGGGACGGTCACCCGCACCGTACGGCTGCCCGGCAACCGCTCGGATGTGCGGGAGCGCTCCACCACGGTGGCCATGCATCTGCTGCGACGCGTTCTGCAGGACGCCTGACCGCTCAGAGCCGGTCGGCCCGCTCCCACAGCTCCATCATCGACGACAGGATCTCCTGCGCCTGGCCCAGGCCACCGAGGTGGCTCTCACCCGGCAGGTGGTACAGGCGCGCGTCGGGCAGGCACGCCACGCAGTGCCGGCCGTGGGCGAACGGGATGATGTGGTCGCAGTCGCCGTGCCACCACCGCACCGCCACCTTGACCTCGTCGAGCCGAAATCCCCAGTCCCTGGCGAAGACCACCACGTCGGCGAAGGGCGCGGCGAGCTGTTTGCGGCTGCCGTTGAGCAGATCGTCGAGGAACATCGCCCGGAACTCGGGGCGGACCAGCATCCGGCGGTCGGCCGCGGGGGAGACCGCGGCGTAGAGGTAGAGCGCGGGATCGGCGACCGGGCGCACGAACCGGATCAGCGTGCCCGCCGCCAGCCGGATCGGCCCGCCGGCGACCTCGAGCAGCGGGGCCACGCGGGAGCCCAGTTTCATCAGCCCACCTGAGATCCCATCGGGCCCGACGGTGGGAGCCACCCCGCCGATGACGCCGGCGCCGACGACGCGTTCCGGCATCGCCGCCGCGCAGGCCAGCGCATAGGGGCCGCCACCGGACAACCCCACCACCGCCATCCGGTCGATGCCCAGCGTGTCGGCGATGACGCGCAGGTCGTCGGCGAAGGCCAGCACGTTGGGGTACTGATGCGGGGTGGAGGAACCGATGCCCGGGCGGTCGATGCCGATCAGCCGGATCTTGTGCTCCTCGGCGAATGCGCGTGCCTCCGCGGGGATCTGGCGTCGGGCGCCCGGAGTGCCGTGCAACCAGAAGACCGCCCGGCCCTGCGGGTGACCGAATTCGGCGAAGCCGATCTGGCGGTTCTCGGTGACGGCGATGTTGCCCTCGAGTTTCGGACGGGCGATGGGCGGCGTCATGCGCAGCAGTGTCGCACGTCACCGAGGACGCTCGGCGCGCTCCGGCTCACCGCGCCGGGGGGCCGACCCATCCGGCGGGGCGGCGGCCGGCCCACGGCATCGCCACTTCGAGCTGCGTCGCCAGCTGCAGCAGCACCGTCTCCTCGGGCGCCATCAACTGCACACCGATCGGCAGTCCCGCCGCTGTCGTGCCGAGCGGCAGCGAGATCGCCGGCCAACCGGTGACGTTGGCCAGCGACGTCCAGCCGGTGGTGGCGAACTCGACGTCGAAGAACGCCCGAGTGGTGCCCCGCGGTTGGTCGAGCAGTCCGTACGGCGGCGGGGGAGTGAGCAGGGTCGGTGCCAGCAGGACGTCGTGGGCCGACATGCCGGCGACGAACCGCCGGGTCTGGGCGTGCACGGTCTCGATCGCCCCGGCGTAGCGCACCCCGGTGGTCGTGAACCCCTCGCGCACCATCACCCAGGTGCTGGCTTCGAACTCGTCCTCGGCCGGCGGCCGTCCCAGATGAGCGCTGGCCAGATCGTGGAGCTGGGCGTTGCTGACGTTGTGCAGCACGGCGATCGCATCGGCGACCGCGTCGGCGTCGATGGCCGGGGCTGCGGTTTCGACGCGGTGACCGAGGTCGACGAGCATGCGGCCGGCCGCCTCGACCGCCGCGACGACCTCGGGATCGGTGGCTGGTCCCGGGAACGGTGAACCGGTCGATATCGCGATGCGCTGCGGCGCGGGCTGCTGCGTGATCGCCTGCAGGTAGGGGTGGGGCGGCGGCGGTGCGCTGTAGGGGTCGCCGGGATCGGGGCCGGTCACCGCGTCGAGAAGTGCCGCGCTGTCGCGGACGGTGCGGGTCAGTGCGTGCTCGACCGCCAGCCCCTCCAGCAGATGCCCGGACGGCGCGAACGAGGTGCGTGCCCGTCGGGGCTTGAGCCCCACCAGACCGCAGCAGGACGCAGGAACGCGGATCGATCCGGTGCCGTCACCGCCGGACGCCGCGGGCACCACACCGGCGGCGACGGCGGCGGCCGATCCGCCACTCGATCCGCCCGGGGTGACATCCGGTGACCACGGGTTGGCCGTACGGCCGAACAGCGACGGCTCGGTCGTGCAGTGGTTGCCCCACTCCGGGGTGTTGGTCTTGCCGAACACCACCAGGCCCGCCGACAGGTACCGGTCGACGATCCACGCGTTCTGCGGGGCGATGCGGGTGCGCAGTGCCCGCGACCCCATCGATTCGGGCGCGCCGCCCACCGAGGCGCCGAGATCCTTCAGCAGGAACGGCACCCCGGCCAGCGGTCCGCAGCCGCCGCCGCGCAGCCGCCCGGAGGCGTCCAGAGCGGCGGCCTGCTCGCGACCGCGGTCGAACAGTTCGTGAACGACCGCGTTGAGCCCCGGGGCCGCTTCCAGGCGGGTGAGCGCGGCGTCGAGCAGTTCGGTCGCGGTGACCTCGCCGGAGGCGACGAGCTGCGCCTGACCGATCGCGTCGACGCCGGCCAGGTCGAAGGCTGAGTGGGTGTCCATAGCCCGGCTAGCCTGCAGTGCGCCGGGCCGACTGGCAACCCGGCGCACCGCGGAACCGGTCAGCCGGCGATCGAGGCCTCGTAGATGCCCTGGATCGCGGCGTCGAGCGTGGCGTTGAACTCGTCGTCGGACTGCTGCGCCGACAGCCCCTCGGTGAGCGCCCGGCTGAAGCTGGCGATGACACCGGTGTTCTGGGCCAGCTTCGTGTTGGCCTCGTCGCGGGAGTAGCCCCCGGACAGGGCCACCACGCGCAGCACCTTGTCGTGGTCGACCAGCGGCTTGTAGTGGTTGGCCGTCGACGGCAGGGTGAGCTTGAGCATCACCTGCTGTCCGCTTCCGATGGCCTCGAGGTTCTTGACGATCTCGTCGCGCAGGATGTCCTCGGCCTCGGCCTTGTCGTCGATCGAGATGGTGACCTCGGGTTCGATGATGGGGACCAGCCCGTGCGACAGCACCTGCTGGGCGATCTCGAACTGCTGGGCCACCACCGCGGCGATGCCCTTGGCGTTCGCCCCGCCGATGACCGAGCGCTCCTTGGTGCCGAAGATGCCGTTGTCGACACCGCGCTTGAGCAGCTCGTCGAGTTGCGGCATCGGCTTCATCAGCTGGACGTCATCGGACGCCTCGGCCAGGCCCTTGTCGATCTTGAGGAAGGGGACCACACCCTTGTCCTCCCAGAGGTAGGCCGCCGACGGCTTGCCCTCGATCTCGCGGTCCATGGTCTGCTCGAACAGGATCGCGCCCAGAACCCGGTCACCGGTGAACACCGGAGACGTGATGATCCGCGACCGCATCTTGTGGATCAGATCGAACATCTCGGTTTCCGAGGAGTACTCGTTCTCCTCGACGCCGTACAGGCGCAACGCTTTCGGCGTCGAGCCACCGCTCTGGTCGAGCGCGGCGATGAAGCCCTTGCCCGCCGCCAGCTTGTCCGTTTGCTGTTGATTCGCCATCGGTGCAGTCCACTCCTTTGAAGACGGTATGTCGCTGACGGATTCGTGGTGGGCCCGCCGAGCCCGGTTCCCCTGTGAGGATATTCGGCGCTTACGCGCCCTTTTCGGCCGGTGCCGTGCTTGGCTGGGATGACGCCGGTCAGCACCGCCGGCGATCTGGTCGCCACGGCCGAAGGGAGCACCATGTCCGCCCCGTCACCATTCGCCGCGCTGCTCGCCGCAACGGCGCTTGTCGCCGCCCCTCTCACGCCGGTGGGAGTCGGCGTCGCGGCGGCCCCCGTCGCCGCCGCCGAGTCCGGCGGCACCTTCCTGCCGTTCAGCAGTGCCCTGCGACGCTGCGACTACAGCGTCCGCCAGTACTACGACTCGGCCGGCATGGCGCGGGCCACCGCGACCGTGCGCGGCAGGGGTTCGGGCCAGGTCAGTGCCGACGTGCAGATGGCGCTGGCCAAACCGAATACGTTCTACGAGGTGCGCCTGATCCAGGTGCCGAGGACGTCGGCGGCCGGCTGCGGGCCTGGCGCGCCCGGCACCGCGGTCGGGGCACTGCACACCGACGGAGTCGGCGCCGGTGTGATCACGCTGTCCAGCCCCGTCATGCCGGGTGCGACCGGCACGTGGCTGTCCATCGAACGCCCGCAACCCAATTCGCAGTTGCCGGCGGAGTTCTACACCACCGACTTCGTGGTCGCGATCTAGCGCCGCACCGCGGCCCGGCTAGTCACGCCGCACCGCGGCCCGGCTAGTCACGCCGCACCGCGGCCCGGCTAGTCACGCCGCACCGCGGCCCGGCTAGTCACGCCGCACCGCGGCGGTGATCGCCGCGGCCGAACGGTCGATGTCCTCGTCGGTCGTCGCCCAGTTCGAGATGCTGATCCGCAGCACGTGCGCGCCCTGCCAGGTGGTGCCGCCGAGCCAGCAGGTGGCGTCGCGCTGGACGGCGGCGACCGCGGCGCGATTGGCGTCGTCGCCGCCGGGCAGCGCGACGAGCACCTGGTTGAGCACCACGTCGTTGAGCACCGTGACGCCCGGGATGGCGGCGAGGTGGCCGGCCATCCGGCGGGCCTGGGCGCAGTTGCGCTCGATCATCTCGGCCACTCCGGCGCGGCCGAGTGAGCGGATCGCGGCGTAGACCGGGACCGCCCGGGCGCGGCGGGAGCTCTCCGGCACGTAGGTGGTGTTGTCGCGCTGTCCGGGATCGGCCACCAGATACGGACCGGCCAGGCTCATGGCGGCCCGGTGCGCGTCCGGATGCGCGACGATCGCCGCCGCGCAGTCGTAGGGGACGTTCAGCCACTTGTGCGCATCGACCGCCCAGGAATCGGCCCGGTCCACTCCACGGGTGAGATGCCGCGTCGCCGGGGCGGCCGCCGCCCACAGTCCGAACGCGCCGTCGACGTGCAGCCACGCCCCGTGCGCCGCGCACGCGTCGGCGATCGGGTCGAACGCGTCGAACGCGCCGGTGGCCACGTTCCCCGCCTGAGCGCACACGATCGCCGGACCGCTTCCGGTGGCCAGGGCGTCGCGCAGCGCGTCGGGATCCATCCGGCCCTGCGCGTCGGCGGGGATCGAGACCGCCGTGCCTGAGCCGAGGCCGAGCAGGCGCAGCGCGGTGTGAATCGTGGCGTGTGCCTGCTCGCCGCACAGCACCCGCAACGGGGGAGCGCCGATGAGGCCGTCGCGTTCGACGTCCCACCCGGCACCGGCCAGGACCGCGTGGCGTGCGGCGGCCAGACACGTGGTGTTGGCGCCCTGGCCGCCGGTGACGAAGCCGACGCTGGCGCCCGCGGGCAGCCCCAGCAGATCGAGCACCCACCGGGACGTGATCTCCTCGATCGCCGAGCCGGCCGGCGACAACGCATGGAAGGCCGCGCACTGATCCCACGCCGACACCAGCCAGTCCGCGGCGAGCGCCGCGGGCAGGGCCCCGCCGACCACGAAACCGAAATGCCGCGGCCCGGCGCTGGCGACGAGGCCGGGATCGACGCCGACCGCGAGGTCGTCGATCACCCGCACCGGATCCACACCGTGCTCGGGCAGCGGACCGCCCAGCCGTTCCACGAGGTCGGGGGCGGTGGCGCGCGCCGCGACCGGTCGCTCGTCCAGCCCGCTCAGGTAGGTCTCGGCGTGCCGGACGGCGGCCTGCAGGGCGGCGGTGCGATCGGGCACCTCCGCAGCATACGACCCGGCAGTGGCGGATAAATCGGGTGCGAGGCACGACGCCGCTGTGGCAAGGTCGGGGCCCGTGAGCGCTTCGGGGCTGGAACTGCGGTCGGTGTCCGAGGGCGATTGGCCGCTCATGCGGCGCCTGGACGCCACCAATTTCGGTCAGCTCGTTGACCCGGCCGCCATGGCGGCGTGGCGGACCATGATCCCCAACGGCGCCGCACTCGTCGTCACCGACGGACCGGACGTGGTGGGCCAGTCCTTCTACCTCGATCTGCAGCTCACCGTGCCCGGCGGCGTGGTCGTGCCCGTCGCGGGCATCAGCTGGGTATCGGTGGCACCGACACACCGCAGGCGCGGTCTGCTGCGGATGATGTTCACCGAACTGCACGACCGGATCGCCGCCGCGCAATACCCGATCGCCGCGCTGACGGCCAGCGAGGGCGGTATCTACGGACGGTTCGGCTACGGTCCGGCGACGGTGTCGCTCGAGTGGGCGGTCGACCGGCGGTGGGCCCGCTTCCGCGCCGACGCACCCGACCCCGGCGGCGTGCGGATCGTGACGCCGGGCGAGCACCTCGACGAGTTCGCCGCCCACTACGACCGCTGGCGCGCGAATACGCCGGGCGGACTGGTCCGGCCCAAGGCGCTGTGGGACGACCTGCTGGCCGACCGCGACGACGACCGGGCGGGCGGCAGCGCGCTGTTCGCCCTCCTGCATGCCGACGGGTACGTGCTGTACCGGACGCACGGTTCGGGGCCGAGGCATATCCGCGTGGTGGAGCTGACGGCCGTCACACCCGCGGCGCACATCGCGCTGTGGCGGGCACTGTGCGGGATGGACCTGATGGAGCGCATCGAGATCGCCACGCATCCGGACGACCCGTTGCCGTATCTGCTCACCGACGCCCGGCTGGTACGCACCACCGCCGCCACCGACGATCTGTGGCTGCGCCTGATGGATGTCCCCGCGGCGTTGCAGGCCCGCACCTACGGCGCGGATCTGACGGTCGTGCTCGAGGTCGGCGACGGGTTCCGCGACGACGGTGGCCGGTTCGCACTGCAGATCCGCGACGGGCGGGCGGTGTGCACGCCGACGCAGGCGGCACCCGACGTCTGCCTGGATCTCGACGCCCTGGGCGCGCTCTACCTCGGCGGTCACCGGGCGACGGCGCTGGCCGCGGCACACCGCCTGCGCACCGACGATGCCGCGCTCGTCTCCCGCATGGACCGGGCGTTCGGCAGCGAGGTGCCCGCGGAGTTGGGCTTCGCGTTCTGAGCCCGGCGCTCAGACCATGGAGGTCGCCGCCCTGCGCCGGTACGCCGACGGCGTCTCACCGCAGAACTGGGTGAACGCTCGGGTGAACGAGCTCAGGCTGTCGAAACCCACCGCCGTCGAGGTCTCCTGCACCGACTGCCCGGGTGCGGCGAGCAGCGCCATGGCCCGCAGCATGCGGGCGTGCAACAGGTAGGTCCGCCAGGACAGGCCGAGCTCGTCGGAGAACAGCCGCCGCAGGGTGCGTTCGGACACCGATACCGCGCGGCTGACCTCTTCGGCGGTCACCGACTGCAGGTGTTCTTTGGTGTAGGTCATCGCCGCGGCCACGATCGGGTGCTCGGAGCTGGGCAGGCTCAGCGGCGCCTCATGGTCGAGCGCCTCGATCACCAGGTTGCCCAGGGTCTGGAAGAACGCGTCGGACACCGGATCGCTGTGTGCCCGTTCGATCGGCCAGCGCAGCGCGTAGATCATCATCTCCCGCAGCAGCGGCGAGACCGCCAGGATGCGCGCGCGGTCACCGCCGTCGGGGATCAGCGCGCTGTCGAACATCACGGCGACGGTCCTGACGTCGGCGTTCATCGTGGCCTGGTGTTCGAGGCCCATCGGCAGCCACGCCGCCTGTTGCGGCGGCACCAGGTAGTGCCCCGACGCGGTCTCCACCTCGACCACGCCGCCGATCGCGTACTCGATCTGGTGCACGTCGTGGGAGTGCCACCCGGTGATCAGTCCGTCACCCTCGTACAGGTAGCTGCCGGCCAGGGCGCGGCCACCGCGGCGCAGGTCGATCACCCGCTCGGACATGTTGGCCGGTTCGGCTAAACCCTTGGCCGATAGCGCAGAGACGGTCACACCTATGCACGGTACAACTGGAACAGGTCCAGTGTGACCCCGACCACTCGAGCTGTGACGAGGAGCGCCTATGAACGTCGACGACCTGATCCTGGTGAGCATCGACGACCACGTGGTGGAGCCGCCCGACATGTTCCTGCGGCACGTGCCCGCCAAGTACCGGGACGAGGCGCCGATCGTCGTCACCGACGACAAGGGCGTCGACCAGTGGATGTACCAGGGGCGGCCGCAGGGCGTCAGCGGCCTCAACGCCGTCGTGTCCTGGCCCGCCGAGGAGTGGGGCCGCGACCCCGCCGGATTCGCCGAGATGCGGCCCGGCGTCTACGACGTCCACGAACGTGTCCGCGACATGAACCGCAACGGCATCCTGGCCTCGATGTGCTTCCCGACGTTCACCGGCTTCTCGGCACGCCACCTCAACATGCACCGCGAGGAAGCGACGCTGGTGATGGTCTCGGCCTACAACGACTGGCACATCGACGAATGGGCCGGCTCCTATCCGGGCCGGTTCATCCCGATCGCGATCATGCCGACGTGGAACCCCGAGGCGATGTGCGCCGAGATCCGCCGGGTCGCCGCGAAGGGGTGCCGTGCGGTGACCATGCCGGAGCTGCCGCACCTCGAAGGTCTGCCCAGCTACCACGACGAGGAGTATTGGGGCCCGGTGTTCCGGACGCTCTCGGAGGAGAACGTGGTGATGTGCCTGCACATCGGCACCGGCTTCGGCGCGATCAGCATGGCGCCCAACGCGCCGATCGACAACCTGATCATCCTGGCCACCCAGGTGTCGGCGATGTGCGCCCAGGACCTGCTGTGGGGCCCCGCGATGCGCAACTATCCGGATCTGAAGTTCGCGTTCTCCGAGGGCGGCATCGGCTGGATCCCGTTCTACCTGGACCGCAGCGACCGCCACTACACCAACCAGAAGTGGCTGCGGCGCGACTTCGGCGACAAGCTGCCCTCCGATGTGTTCCGCGAACACTCGCTGGCCTGCTACGTCACCGACAAGACCTCGCTGAAACTGCGTCACGAGATCGGCATCGACATCATCGCGTGGGAGTGCGACTATCCGCACTCGGACTGCTTCTGGCCCGACGCCCCCGAACAAGTGCTCGCCGAATTGAACGCGGCCGGCGCCAGCGATTCCGACATCGACAAGATCACCTGGGAGAACTCCTGCCGGTTCTTCAGCTGGGATCCCTTCGCCCACACCGCGAAGGAGGACGCGACGGTGCGCGCGCTGCGCGCCGCAGGCGCCGACGTCGACGTGTCGATCCGGCCGCGGAAGGAGTGGGCGCGGCTCTACGGGGAGAAGCAACTGGCCAAGGCGTGACTGCCGCGGCGGTTTCGCCGGGCCTCGCGGCGGCAATCCGACGGTCATGATCGGAACACTGCGCTCCGTCGTGGTCGACTGTCGAGATCCGTTGGCGCTGGCCGAATTCTACGCCGGCGTGCTGGGCGGGGAGGTCCGCCCCGAGGAGCACGACTGGGTGGTGCTCACCGAGCCGTCGGGTCGCCGGTTGGCGTTCCAGCGCTCACCGGAGCACCGGCCCCCGACGTTCCCGGACCCGAGCGGCTCCCAGCAGTTCCACCTCGACATTCAGGTCGACGACGTCGACGAGGCCGAACGCAAGGTGCTCGACCTCGGCGCCACGCGGGTCACCGACGCGCCGGGTGAGGACGATTTCCGCGTGTACCGCGACCCGGCCGGGCACACGTTCTGCCTCGTCTTCAACGTCTGAAGCCGTCACCGGCGCTCGCGTAGAGTCCCGCCGGTGGACACCGACTTCCAGCTGCCCTCGGGCCGGGTGCGCGTGCGCTCCTGGGGCGCCGACGACGCGCCGATCCTGCTGTGCGTGCACGGCATTTCGGCGAACCTGACGGCGTTCTGCGTCCTCGCCGAACGGCTCGCCGGCCCGGACCGTCGCGTGGTGGCGTTCGACCTGCGCGGGCGCGGGCGCAGCGAGATCACCCCGCCGGGCACCTACGGGTTGGACAGCCACGCCAGCGACGTTCTCGCGGTCGCCGACGCGCTGGGCGCCGAGACCGTCGACCTCGTCGGCTGGTCACTCGGCGCGCTGATCGCGATGCGCGTGGCCCGCGACAACGGCGCCCGGTTGCGCAGTGTCGCGCTGATCGACCACATCGGTCCCGCGCAGGCCGCCGCACTGGCACCGGTGCGCGCCGGTTTCGCCCGCCTGGACGCCGCCGTCCCGACGCCTGCCGCCTACCTCGACGGCGTGCGCTCCGCCGGTGTCGTCGACCGGTGGACACCGTTCTGGGAGGACCACCATCGCTACGAACTGGCCGAGCAGCCCGACGGGACGTGGCGGCCGACCACGTCGCGGGCCGCCGCGGAAGAGGATCTGTTCCAGCGCTGGCCCACCGACTGGACAGATCACTGGCGGGCGCTGACGATGCCCACCGTGGTGATCCGCGCCATCAGACCGCTCAACGGCGCCGTGCTGATCTCCGAGGACGCCGTGGCCGCGATGCGCTCGACCAATCCCGCGATCCGCGTCGTCGACGTCGACAGCAACCACTTCACGTGCATCGTCGATCCCGCCACGGTCGACGCGGTCGGCACCGCCCTGCGATAAATCGCTTTCGCGGCCGGACCGCGGTGCGGCAGCCTGTCGGCGTGGTGGATGTGGATGTGGATGTGGCGGCTTTCGAGCGGGACGGCTACCTGAAGATCAGCCAGCCGGAGCTGCGCGGCGCCGCCGAGGCGGCCCGGGCACAACTGTGGCGCCGGCTCGGGGTGTCCCCGGACGATCCGTCGTCGTGGACTGAGCCGGTGGTGTGGACGTCGGACATGACCGGCTCCGGTCCGTTCGCCGAGTTGACCGGCAGCGCGCCACTGGCTCGCGTGCTCGACGCCCTGTGCGGGACAGGCGGCTGGCAGCCGAGGGGTGCGCTCGGCAACATCCCGGTCCGTTTCCCCGTCCGGCCCTCGGCGGACGACCGCGGCTGGCACATCGACATGAACACGCCCCTTCCCGACGGCGGGTGGGCGATCAGTGGGCGCCCGCACACACTGCTGTTGCTGACCCTGCTGTCCGACGTCGGTCCCGACGACGCGCCGACCCGCATCCGCCGGGGTTCACACCGCGACGTCGCGGCGGCTCTGGACGAGGTGCCGGTGGACTTCATCGCGGCGGGCGAACTGGTCGACCGGGTCAGCGCCGCGCGACCGGTGGTGGCGGCCACCGGATCGGCGGGCGACATGTACGTCGTGCATCCGTTCACGGTGCACGCCGCCGATGAACATCGCGGCAGCACACCGCGTTTCATGGCCCAGACGCCGGTCGTGCTCACCGCACCGCTGCGCCCGGGCGGTCCGTCGGTGCCGGCCCGCGTCTGGTCGGGCGACGGCTCCTGATCAGGCGGGGACGACGACGATGAGGCCGTCGCCGTCGCGTTCCACCCGCATACCCGCCCGCCGCGCCACGGTCGCGACGGCCGCGGCGTCGGTGGGCTCGGCACGTGTGGTGGCCAGCGCTCTGGCGAGCCTGCCCTTGTGCGCCTTGTTGAAATGGCTCACCACGGTCCGCCTGCCGTCGGGGTGTTCTGCCAGCACGTCGACGCCGACCGCGGCGGGCAACCGGCCGAGTGCGGCATAGGAGCCCGACCGCAGATCCACGACGAGCTCGTGTTCGGCGATCGCCGCCAGCACCGGTTCGAGCACCGGGCGCCACCGCCCGGTCAACGAGCCACCGCCAGGCAGCTTCGACGTCGCCGACAACCGGTAGGCGGGCACCGGGTCGTCGGCGCGGACCAGTCCGAACAGCGCCGATCCGACCGCCAGCCGCTGCCGCGCCCGTGCCGCCGTAGCACCGCGCAGGGAGCCGATGTCGAGGGCGTCGTAGAGCACTCCGGTGTAGCGGTCGATCGCGGGCATCGTGGGCGCGGTGTGCAGCGCAGCGTTGCGTTCGATCTCCGCATCCTGCTTCGGCGACAGGCCGAGCGCCGCGCGGCTGGCCTCGCGGTCCGCCGACAGATCGACGAGTTCGTCGACCAGCGCCTTGCGCACCGGCTCCAGTTCGGGGAAGGACAGCAGATCGTGGCGCAGCGGCGGGCCGTCTCCGCCTGCGCGTTTGGTCTCCGACGGCGGAAGCAGCACGAGCACGGCGACGAGGTTATCGCTGCCCGCGTTCAGATCGGTATTCGGCGGTCGCGGTCCGACGCCGGCCACACGTACGGCAGGTCGTCGGGCACGTCGGGGAACAACGGCCGGTAGTGGTCGGGATCCTTCTTCACCAGTGCGGCCTGATGGCTGCGGTGGAAATCGCGGTCACCCAGCCAGGGCGGCAGTTCGCCGGCGGCGCCGAGTTCGGCCTGGAAGCGGACACTGTCGATACCGACGGTGGCGCCGAGGTCCGTGACCAGCGTGGTCGCGCACGTGTCGGCCCGACCGCCCCGACACCAGTGGGCGCAGACCTGAAGTCCGTAGCGCACCAGCGCTTCTTCATAGCCCGCCCACATCGCGGCGGCGGGGTGGTGGCGCCATCCGTAACCCGGCACCGTCAGCGCGCGCAGCACCTGGATCACCTCGACCCGCTGCTTACCGAGGCGACGTACGTCGAGCACCGCGGCGCTGGCGTCGAAATCCTCGCAGGGCAGGAAGGTCTGCATCGGTGCGGGCGTACCCGCGCGATGCGGGAATCACACCCCGTCAGGCGTGGGCGACCAGCAGGGGCACCCGCTGCTCGAGATCGGTGAGCGAGCCGTGCTGGCCCCGCAGCGCGGACTCCATCGGTTCGGCGGTGCGCCGCACCAGCGCCGCGGAATCCCTCGCGGCGACCACGATGTCACCGATCCGGCGCCTCGTCTCGTCGGCGACGTGGGGACCGAACCAGCCGGCGTCGACGGCCTCTTCCCGGTCGACGACCCATGCCCGATCACCCAGGGTCTCCCGCCAGGCCGCCAACACCGTTTCGGTCGCTCCGCCGGCGGTGTAGACGTAGCGGGCGCGTGCTTCGCCGGCGACGGCGTCAACCCCGTCCAACAGTGGCGGGCACTGATCGAGATCGAGTACGCGGTCGGGGTCGACCGTCACCATGCCGTGGTCGGCCACCACGGCCAGCAGCGCGCCGGGCGGCAGTGCGGTGACGACGGATTCGACCAGCCGGTCGACCTGACGCAACTGCATCCGCCACGCCGTCGAGCCCGGGCCGTAGAGGTGCCCGAGCAGGTCCAGGTCGCCGTGGTAGCCGTAACAGAAGCCGCCCTCGGCCAACACGCCGCGCACCGATGCGGCGAGGTCGCCGAGGCCGTGCACTCCGACGAAGCGGCCGCCGCGCAGCACCGCGCGGGTCATGCCGGATCCGCTGAACTCCGCGTTGGACACGACGTTGACGGCGACACCGGCCGCGGCGGCGCGTTCGAAGGTCGTCGGCATCGGCTGCACGACCTCCGGCGGCACGGTCTCGCGCATGTCGTCGCCCCAGGGGTGCGGACGCCAACGCAGCGGATTGACCACACCGGTGCCGGGCAGTCGGAACGTGTAGCCGACCATGCCGTGCGCCCCGGATCGGCATCCGGTTCCGACGGCAGCCAGGCTCGCGACGGTGGTCGACGGGAACCCGACCTGCAGTGTGCGGCCGCGCAGACCGCTGAGCACCGGCGCGTCGTCGGCGTGCCGGTCGAGCAGGTCGGCGCCGAGGCCGTCGATGAGCAGGACGCAGGCCGAGCCGATCTCGGTCGGCAGGTCGATGGCGGCCTCGAAGCCGAGCACGTCCATGGCGGCCAGGACCGAGGGGACGACGTCAGCGAGATGTGGCAGATCCGGATTAGGGCGGGGGAGCTGCATCCGAGCAGATTGTCACACCGGGTCCGCGGTCACACTGCTATCGGCGGCGGTGGAACCGGCGCCCCGGGCGGCGGCGGGAGCGGCGCCCCGGGCGGCGGCGGGAGCGGCGCCGCGGGTGGAGGCGGGAGCGGGGCCCCTGGCGGAGGCGGCAGTACGTTGAGCGGCGGTTGGGCGGGTACGGGCGCTTCCGGCGGGGCGGGCAGGAACATCCGGTTGGTGAACTGCGGTTGGTGGGCTCCGCCGCCGCCCACCTTGACGCCGCTGCCACCCTCGCCCGAGGACACCGGCGTGCCGTCGGGCAGGGTGACCGCCGCATGTCCGCTGTTCCAGCCGATCACCAGGGCGCCGGGTTGTGACCCGTGCTGGAACCCGCGGGCCAGCAGTTCGCCTTCCATGTTGGCGGTGGTGAACCGGTCGCCGTAGACGGGCCGACCGGTCGCCGCATTGCTGACCCAGGAGGCCAGACCCGAGCAGTCCGTCCCCGCGGGGCTGTCCCCACCGGAGACGTACGGGGTGCCCGAGACCGAGTTGACCAGTGACATCAACGTGACGAGAGCAAACATGACGGCGGACGGTAACAGAGGGTTCGGCGCCTCTCAAAACCTATGAGCGCGTTCACGCTTCCTACGGGCCATGCCCCACGTCACACCATCTTGGACCGCATGACGTGCACTGATGCCTCCACTGCGCGCGCTCAGCGTCGCCCGCGCCGTGGCGGCGGGATCCGACGGACGGCCGCTCACCAGTGCATACGCGTACGGGCGTGACGATGATGGCAAATGACGGCGCCGTCTCGTCGGGCGTGGGTGCACCCCCGGCGCTTCTCGCAGCCGCACGGCTGCATATCCTGGCTCAGGCAACCGTACGGCTGCATGAGAGGGATCTCTGATGGACGAGGTGTTCCGAGCGCTCGCCGACCCGAATCGCCGCCGCCTGCTCGACACCCTCAATCTCCGGGACGGGCAGACCCTCGGAGAACTGTGCGCGGTCGTCGAGATGACGCGTCAATCGGTGAGCAAGCACCTCGCCGTGCTGGAGGCGGCCGGTCTGGTGACGACGGTCCGGCACGGCAGGCACAAACTCCACCATCTCGACACCCAGCCGATCGATGCGCTCTTCGACCGGTGGATCCGCCAGTACCACCGCCCCCGCCCGGAGCCGCCCCCGTCGACCGCGCGGCGCCCGATGCCGGAGCCGGACCCCGACGCCTTCGTCTACCCGATCTACATCAGGACGACACCGGAGCGGCTGTGGCAGGCGATCACCGGCCCGGAGTTCTCCCGCCGCCACATGGGCCATGCGCTGATCTCGACATGGCAGAAGGGTGCGGCGTACACGTGGATCGACGGGGATGTGGAGATCGCCGACGTCGATCAGGTGGTCGTCGACGTGGACCCGTACCGTCGGCTGTCGCTGGTGTTCCCGGTGTCCGTGCCGTCGATGACGGGCGGCGCCGATCCCACCGAAGTCGAACGGGCGGCTCGCTCGTCGCGCTCACACCTGTCGTTCGACATCGAGCCGGCGGGGGAGCAGGTCGAGCTCACCGTCGCACACGACGGCTTCGGAGCCGATCGCGTTGTGCGCGAAGCCATCTCAAGGGTTTGGCCGCGTAAACTGTCCGACCTCAAGAGCGGACTCGAGCAAACGCGGTGACGCGCCGTCACCGCGGGGCGGAGCGCGCGACCACACTGGCCACTTCCGCGGCGACCGCCAGACTCGCGGGGTCGTCGGCCGGTTCGTAGCGGTCGGCGGCCGCGTCGTGGCGGGCCCCGACGATGTTGGCGTGATCGGCCGCGAGTTCGATGTACTGCACGAGCCAGCCCGCGCCGCCCGCCTCCACCGCGAAGTCACGTCCGACCGACACCGGGATGACGTCGTCGGCGCTGCCGTGCACGAGCGTCATCGTCGCCTGGCCGCCGGGGGCACGGCCGGGAGTCAGCGGCTCGCCGGTCAACGGGTTGGCTGCCATGAAGGCACCGGCCAGACACACCGTGTGCGCGACCCGCACCCGGTAGTCGGCGGCACCGAACGCCAGGCCCGCGGCGGCGGCCCCACCGAGCGACCATCCGACCACGACCAGGCCGTCGACCGCGCCCGGTTGCTCGGAGGCGAACCGCGCCGAGGCGAGCAGGTCGGACCGCCCGTTGTCGGCGGCGTGGGAATCCCAATCGGGTGCCACCACGGAGAAGCCGTGCCCGGCGATACGTTCGGCCAGCGGACGCACCGCCGTGCGTGAATCGGTCTGCATGCCGTGCCACAGCAGCACCACGGGAGCGGCGGGATCACCGTAGAGGTCGAGTGACCGGCCGGGGGCGTATTCGCGCGTCGACGCCGCAGAACTCATCGGCTGATCGTCAGTTCTGCGGCAGACGGACGACCTGCACGAAGAACTCGTCGATCTGGCGGACCGCATTCATGAACTGGTCGAGGTCGACCGGCTTGGTGACGTAGGCGTTGGCGTGCAGTTTGTAGCTGCGCAGGATGTCCTCCTCGGCGGAGGACGTCGTCAGCACGACGACCGGGATGTGGTTGAGGTCCGGATCGGATTTCACCGTCTCGAGCAGCTGCCGGCCGTCGTACTTCGGCAGGTTCAGGTCGAGCAGGATCAGGTCGGGACGCGGTGCGTTCTCGAAACCGTTGCGCCGGTACAGGAAGTCGAGCCCCTCCTGCCCGTCGTGCGCGACATGGAGGGTGTTGCTGATCTTGTTGTGCTCGAAGGCCTCGCGGGTGATCAGCTCGTCGCCCGGATCGTCCTCGATGAGCAGGACGTCGATGGGGCGTGTGGACGATGTCATTGCTGGGCTCCTTCCAGAACCACGTCGGGTTGTTCGTGGACGGCGACCGGCAGGGTCATGCGGAACCGGGTGCCTTCGGTGTAGCTGTTGTCGATCCAGATCGTTCCGCCGTGGTATTCGACGATCTTCTTGCACAGCGCCAGCCCGATACCGGTGCCGCTGTAGGCGTCACGGCCGTGGAGCCGCTGGAAGATGACGAACACCTTCTGGGCGAACTCCTCGGCGATGCCGATGCCGTTGTCCGACACCGTCAGCAGCCACTGCCCGTCGCGGTCGTCGGTGCCGCGCTCACATTCGATCACGATGCGGGGGGTGGTGTCAGGTTTGCGGAACTTCACCGCATTGCCGATCAGGTTCTGCCACAGCATCGCCAGCAGCGTGGGGTCGCCCAAGACCTGCGGTAACGGTTCCGACGGGCGCAGGATCTCGGCGCCGGACTCCTCGATGGCGGTTTCCAGGTTCGACAGCGCGTCGGCCAGCGCCGCGTCGAGATCGACGTCGGTGTGCGCGGCGCTCAGGCGCCCCACCCTCGAGAACGTCAGCAGGTCGTTGATGAGCACCTGCATCCGTTTGGCGCCGTCGACGGCGTACTTGATGTACTCGGCCCCGCGTTCGTCGAGTTGGTTGCCGTACCGCTTCTCGAGCAGCTGACAGAACGAGGCCACCTTGCGCAACGGCTCCTGCAGGTCGTGAGATGCGACGTAGGCGAACTGTTCGAGCTCGGCGTTGGACCGCCGCAACTCGACGGCCTGTTCGTCGAGCTGTTCCCGCGCCTCGCGCGCGGCCTCCAGTTCGTCGACGATCCGCTGCCGCATGTCCTCGACGTCGGAGGCCATGCTGCGCACGTCGCGTGGGCCGCGGGCGACGATGCGTTCCCCGAAATGGCCTTCGGTGATGCGGCGACACGATTCGGCCAGCGCCGACAGCGGCCGAACCAGGGCGCTGCGCGCGAGGATCGCCAGCACCAAAGCCGTCAGGAAAAAGGTGACGATGATGCCGGCGAGCACGCGGTCGCGCCAGCCCTGTACCCGGTCGAGCTCCTTGACCCCGGTGGTCCTGGCGGCCGCCAGGTCGACGTTCTGCACGTGGAACAGCGCACGGATGTTGTCGAACCCGTCCTTACCCCGCTGGACCAGGGCGCTGTCGATCGCGCCGGGCGTACCGGGGCGCACGCTCTCGATGAACGGTTCCGCGTAGTCGCGGCGCCATTCTTCGGTGGCTCGCTCGACCGCGTCCAGATCGGCGATGAGGTTGGAGTGTTCACCGACGAGTGCGCGGATCTCCGCGGCCGCCTCCCGTTCGGTCTGCTGCCCCTCGTAGTACGGCTCGAGGAACTGCTCGTCGGCGGCGATCGCGAATCCGCGGACGGCGGTCTCCTGGTCGCGCAGGGCCGCCTGCAACCGGTAGGCGGCCACCCGCGACGGTTGGATCTCCTCGATGAGTTCCCGCGACACGGCGTCGGTGCGGTTCATCAGGATCGCCCCGGCGAAGGCACCTGCCAGCACGAAGACGCCCATGATGCCCAGGACGAGGTTCAACCAGCCCTGCACCGTCAATTGGCGTCCCCGCCGGCGGGCGGGGGCGGTCACGTCGTGCGCTCCACGCGGACTACCGCGATGTCGTCGGTCAAGCCGCCGTGCGGACGGGCGCGTTCCTCGGCGCGGTCGATCAGCGTCTCGACGAACTGCGGGCCGGGCAGCGACGCCACTTCCCGGGCCAGCTCCAGCAGACCCTCCTCACCGAGACGCTCGTTGCCCTCACCGGAGTGCCCTTCGAACAACCCGTCGGTGAGCAGCAGCAGACCGTGGCCGGCGGGCAACTCGAGTTCGGTCAGCGGCCACCTGGCGCCGCCGAGGCCGAGCGCGGGGCCGGCGGGCGGCTCCATCCACGTGACGCCGCCGGGGCCGTGCAGCAGCAGGCCCGGGTGACCGGCGCGGACGGCGTTGAAGCTGCGGTCCTTCGGGGAGAACGCGAGGCTCATCACGGTGGCGAAGATGCCCGGCCCGGGTCGCTCGGCGCGCAGGATGCGCTCCAGCTGCTGCATGCGCTCGTTGCCGCGCAGGCCGGCGAAGGTCAGCGCACGCCAGCCGATCCTCAGCGCCACCCCGAGTGCGGCCTCGTCGGGGCCGTGGCCGGAGACGTCACCGACCATGACGTGGACGGTCCGGTCGGGCGTCTGCACGAAGTCGTAGAAGTCGCCGCCCAGCAGCGCGTTCGGCCGGCTTGGCCGGTACTTGGCGATGATGTCGACGCCCGGATCCTCGAGCAGCAGCGGCGACGGCAGCAGCCCGCGTTCGAGCCGGGCGTTCTCCTGCGCCCGCAGGTGACTGGAATGCAGGTCGACGGCGGTCAGCTCGGAGCGTTTGCGCTCGATGGCGTACAGCAGCGACCGCCGCAGCATCTCCGGCTCGACCCGGCCCTTGACAAGGTAGTCCTGTGCACCGGAGGCGACCGCCGACACGCCGTAGCGCTCGTCGATGTGGCCGGTGAGCACCACGATGGGAAGCGTGGGATCGAGTCCGCAGATCTGGTCGACCGCGTCGGTGCCGTTGGCATCGGGCAGGTTGAGGTCCAGCAGCACACAGTCGGGCCGCGACGTCTTGATCTCCCGTGCGGCGTGCGCCATGGATTCCGCCCACCGCAACCGGATGTCGGCCACGGCGTCGACGATCAGCTCCTCGACGAGCAACGCGTCACCACGGTCGTCTTCGACCAGAAGCACCGTCAACGTGTCGAATCGCGTCATGGGAGCAACAGCGGAGTCGGGCACAGGCCTCAGTTCTGAGTCATGCGGCGCGAGCATCGACAATTCCGTCCTTAACGTTCATCACCGCGGCCGCGCTGACCTCTTCTTCAGTGATAGCCCCCTGACAATACCGAAGGCTGCTGACGGAGGCGTTGATCCGGCCTGTCAGACGGCCGGAAAAAGCTGCTCCGGCGGGTAGCGTCGACGCCGCAGATGGACAGACCCGACCCAGGATTCCGCGCCCGCACGGTCCGCCGTGTGGTCACCGCGTCGGCGGTGGCCCTCACCGCCGCGACGCTCGTGCAGTGCAGCCCCGATTCGCCGCCGCAGGCCGCCGAGCCCTCCCCGACGCCGTCGACGGCCGCGCCGCCACGACCGTCGGCCCGACCCACCACGACGACACCGGCTCCGGCCCCGCCGCCCGCACCGGAGGTGAGCACCGTCACCGCCGCCGACCTGGGCACCACCTGGCGCCCAGGCTGCCCGCTGGGACCGGAACGACTGCGCCGCGTCGCACTGAACTTCCTCGGTTTCGACGGCGCCACCCAGCGCGGCGCACTGGTCGTGCACGAGGAACTGGTCGGGCCGGTCATCGAGGTGTTCGGCGAGCTGTACCGGTTGGGCTATCCGATCGCCAAGATGCAGACCGTCGACCATTACCCGGGCGCGGACGACGAGTTGTCGATGCGCGACAACAACACCTCGGCCTTCAACTGCCGGGGGATACCCGGCTCGCAGAGCTGGTCGTACCACGCCTACGGGCGGGCGATCGACCTCAACCCGTTGCTCAACCCCTATATCGGCCGCAGCGGTGCGGTCGAACCCGCCAACGCCGGGCCCTATGCCGACCGCACGCGCACCGATCCCGGCATGTTGCACGCCGGAGACCCTGCCGTACTGGCCTTCACCGACAGGGGCTGGCGGTGGGGTGGAGACTGGCGTACCCCGAAGGACTACCAGCACTTCGAACAGCCCTGAGCGGCCGCGACGTCGCGAGTTGGCAGCAGTGCCACAGGTTTCGGACGCACACAGTGCCGCGGCGCGCTGCTACTCTGCCTAACGCTGCCCGATTGAGCGCGGGGGGCGGCCTACGAAACCGAGCCCGGACGAAACAGCAGACTCCCTCACGAAATGAGTGTTGTGCGCAGCGGAGAGATCAAGGCCCTTTCGGGTCTGCGAATCGTCGCCGCGGTGTGGGTGGTGCTGTTTCACTTCCGGCCGCTGCTGGCTCAGGCCGCACCGGATCTCAGTGCCGCGCTGGCGCCGCTGCTGGACTGCGGCGCCCAGGGCGTCGATCTGTTCTTCATCCTCAGCGGTTTCGTGCTGACCTGGAACTACCTGGACCGCATGGGCCATTCCTGGTCGACCCGAACGACTTTGCGCTTCCTGTGGCTGCGTCTGGCCCGGGTGTGGCCGGTCTACCTGGTGACGATGCATCTGGCCGCGGCGTGGATCATCTTCACACTGAACGTCGGTCATGTCCCGTCACCGGCGGTCGACCAGCTCACCGCCACCAACTATCTGCGTCAACTGCTGCTGGTCCAGCTGTGGTTCGCGCCGTATTTCGACGGCACCAGCTGGGACGGGCCGGCGTGGTCGATCAGCGCAGAGTGGTTGGCCTACCTGCTCTTCGGCGTGCTGGTGCTGGTCATCTTCCGGGTCGCTCGGGTGACACGTGCGCGCGGCCTGCTGTGGCTGGCGTTCGCGGTTTCGTTGCCGCCGACGGTGCTGTTGCTCGCCACGGGCGAGTTCTACACGCCGTGGAGTTGGTTGCCGCGCATCGTCATGCAGTTCACCGCGGGTGCGCTCGCGTGTGCGGCGGTGCGCAAGCTGCGACCGTCCGAACGCGCCCGCGCCGGCTTCGGCTGGCTGTCGCTGGGAATCGCCGCCGCGATCGTGGGCAGCCTGTACTACCTCGACGCGAATCCGCCGGCTTCGATCCGCGACGCCAGCGGGCTGGTCGATGTGCTCTTCGTGCCGTTGGTGGTGGCACTGGCGGTGGGGGCGGGCACGTTGCCGCGGCTGTTGTCGGGACGCCTGATGGTGTACTGCGGCCATATCTCGTTCGGGCTGTACATGGTCCACGAGCTGGTGCACACGGCGTGGAATTGGGCGGCGGTGCAGTTCGAGATCACCCTGACCCCCGGTCTCTTCGGCGGATCGGTGGTCGCCGGCCTGCTGGCCGTGTCGGTGGTGGCCGCGATCGCGCTGTACCACGGCGTCGAGGAACCGGCCCGGCTGTGGATGCGCCGGATGGTCGACGTCAGGGATTCGACGACCAGCCCGGTGGGCGGGCGCGCTGCGGCGCCCCGGACCCCGGAGCACGCCGACCACGTCCCGGTCCGCGTCGGATGAGGCGATTTCGTGACCATCGCGCAATGCGCCACGGATCGTCCACCGGCCCGTAGGCACCTAGGCTTTCGGACATCGTGGGGTGCGGCGCTCGGTGCCGTCGACTGTGGAGGTAAACGGTGAGTCGCCTGGTCACCTTGGTGCTGTCTGTTGCGCTGCTCGTCGGCCTCGTCGTCGCCCGTCCGGTCACCGAACGCCACGACGACACGGTGACGTTGCAGTTCGCAGGGAGCCGGGTCGCCGTCGTCGGTGACTCGTACACGACCGGCAGCAACGAGGGCGGGGAGGGCAACCGCGGGTGGACGACGCGGGCGTGGCAGCTGCTGGCCCGGCAGGGCCTGCCGGTGCGCGCCGACGTGGCGGCCGAGGGCGGCGCCGGGTACGGCACCCGCGGCAACCGGGGCAGCGTGTTCGAGGACCTCACCGCGAGGGCGGTGAAGGCCGACGACCACCTCGTGGTGTTCTACGGATCCCGTAACGACCAGAACGTCGAACCGACCCTGTACTCGATCATGGTCTACGGCGTCTTCCAACTCGCGCGCCGCACCGCGCCCGAGGCCCGGTTCCTGGTGATCGGCCCGCCGTGGCCGACCGCCGATCCGCCACCGGCGATCATCCGGATCCGCGACAGCCTCCGCTATCAGGCGGGCCTGGCCGACGCCACCTTCGTCGACCCGATCGCCGAGCGGTGGTTCGTCGACAATCCCGAACTGATCGGCGCCGACGGCGTCCACCCGACCGATGCCGGACACGTCTACATGGCGGACAAGATCGCCCCGCTGATCGCGACGCAGTTGACCCGGCGGGTGTGAGGGCGGGCGGCGGCGCTCAGTCCTGAACGGCTTTGGCCACCGCGACGCACACCGTGAGCCACCCGGGGTCCGGATGCGCCGCCCGACTCAATTCCCAGACGGCGTTGTGCACCATCCGCAGGATGACCCATGCGCGTGCCCGATCCTCGTCGAACTCCGCGCCGTCGACGATCGTGTAGAAGCGGCGCCGCACGCCGTCGCGGACGTCGCCGGCCAGTTCGTCCCACCGGTTCCACAGCATCGGGGCGACCTCGAAGTGCGGATCGCCGCTCAGCGGTTTCGGATCGATCACCCGCCACGGATCGGCGGAGTCCGCAACGGCGGCGGCCAGCACGTTGTCGTAGTGCAGGTCGGTGTGGAGCAGGACGGCGCCGCCGTCGGGTTCCGCCGACAGGTCGCGCGCCAGGGTGAGTGCATGCTCGACCAGCCGGCGCGGTACCGGCGTGTTGCGGGGGAGTTCGGACAGTTCGGCGATCCGCTGCTCCAACCACGTTGTGAGCGTGCGTAATCGAGGAATCGCCGGGACGTGGATCCGTCGGTACAGCGCGCAGACGGCCTCGCAGGCGTCGACGTCGGTGAGCGTGTTCAAGTCGCGGGTGGGCAACCGCTCGAGAAGCAGTGCACGCCGATGCGGCTGGGCGCTGAGCAGGCGGACCGCGCCGTGGCCCGCCCACCGCCGCAGCGCGAGGTGTTCGTGTTCGGACTCGTCGTCGGGGAACCCGAGCTTGAGGACCGCAGACTGCCCGAGCGGGGTGATCACCGGCAGCACAAGCGACGTCGAGCCGTTCGCCGGCGTGCCGTCGACCCGCAGCTCCCACTCGCGCACCTGGTCCTGCGTCCAGTGGGGCAGGTCCTGCACCCACCGCGCCCAGTCCGGCCCACGGTCCGCCATCGCCCGCACGGCATCGGGCAGCAAGATCACGTCGTCAGATGCGGAACACCCCGCGAACCGCAGTGCGGTTCGCGGGGTGCCCCTGTCGATCTGATGGCGTCAGCGTCCGATCAGAACTTCTCGAGGTCGAACCGGTCGTTGTTCATGACCTTGACCCAGGCGGCGACGAAGTCCTCGACGAACTTGGACTTGCTGTCATCCTGGGCGTAGACCTCGGCCACGGCGCGCAGCACCGAGTTCGAGCCGAACACCAGGTCGTTGGCCGTTGCGGTCCACTTGATCTCACCGGTGGCGCGGTCACGACCCTCGTAGACGTTCTCGGCGTTCTCCGACGGCTTCCACTCGGTGCTCATGTCGAGCAGGTTGACGAAGAAGTCGTTGCTCAGGGCACCAGGCGAGTTGGTGAACACGCCGTGCTTGGTGCCCCCGTGGTTGACGTTCAGCACCCGCAGGCCGCCGATGAGCGCGGTCATCTCCGGCGCGGTCAGGTCCAGCAGGTAGGCCCGCTCGACGAGCTGCTGCTCCAACGGGTTCTTGTCGCCGGGGCGGAAGAAGTTGCGGAAACCGTCGACCCGCGGTTCGAGTACCGCGAAGGACTCCACGTCGGTCATCTCCTGGGTCGCGTCGGTGCGGCCAGGAGCGAAGTGGACGTCGATCTCGTATCCGGCGTCCTTGGCGGCCTTCTCCACCGCGGCGGACCCGGCGAGCACGATCAGATCGGCCAGCGAGACCTTCTTGCCGCCGGAGGCCGAGGCGTTGAAGTCCTGCTGGATCTGCTCGAGCACCGGCAGCACCTTGGCGAGTTCGGCAGGCTCGTTGGCCTCCCAGCTGCGCTGCGGCTCGAGACGCACCCGGGCGCCGTTGGCGCCACCACGCTTGTCGGTGCCGCGGAAGCTCGCCGCCGACGCCCACGCCGTCTTGACCAGCTGCTGAACCGACAGCCCGGAGTCGAGCACCCTGCTCTTGAGGGAGGCGATGTCGGCTTCGTCGATCAACTCGTGGTCGACGGCCGGCACCGGGTCCTGCCAGAGCTGCGGCTCGGCCACCCAGGGGCCGAGGTAGCGGCTGATCGGCCCCATGTCGCGGTGCATCAGCTTGTACCAGGCCTTGGCGAAGGCCTCGTCCATCTCTTCGGGGTGGTCGAGCCAGCGACGGGTGATCTGGCCGTAGATCGGATCCACGCGCATCGCGACGTCGGTCACCAGCATGGTGGGCTTACGCGGGGGACCGCCGAACGGATCCGGGATGGTCGCCTCGGCGTCCTTGGCCTCGAACTGCCAGGCGCCCGCGGGGCTCTTGGTCAGCTCCCACTCGTTGCCGTACAGGTTCTCCAGGAACGCGTTGCTCCACCGGGAGTTCGTGCCGGTCCAGATGACCTCGAGCCCGCTGGTCACGGTGTCGTTGGCGTTGCCGGTCCCGAACGGGCACTTCCAGCCGAGGCCCTGCTGCTCGATCGGGGCGCCTTCGGGTTCGGGACCCACGTTGACGTCGGCGGCGCCGTGGGTCTTGCCCAGGGTGTGGCCACCGACGATCAGGGCCGCGGTCTCCTCGTCGTTCATCGCCATCCGGCCGAACGTCTCGCGGATGTCGTGCGCGGCGGCCAGCGGATCCGGCTTGCCTTCGGGGCCTTCGGGATTGACGTAGATCAGACCCATGGTGGTGGCGCCGAACGGCTCGGCGAGCTCACGCTTGTCGTTGTTGGTGCCACCGTAGCGCTTGTCGGTGCCCAGCCAGGTGTCCTCCTGGCCGTACAGGATCTCCTCGGGCTCCCAGATGTCCTCGCGACCGAAGGCGAAGCCGGCGGTCTTGAACCCGGACTGCTCGAGCGCGGCGTTGCCGGCGTAGGCGATCAGGTCGGCCCAGGAGATCTTGTTGCCGTACTTCTGCTTGATCGGCCACAGCAGCCGGCGCGCCTTGTCGAGGTTCGCGTTGTCCGGCCAGCTGTTGAGCGGGGCGAAACGCTGCGCACCCTGGCCGGCACCACCGCGGCCGTCGAAGATCCGGTAGGTGCCGGCGGCGTGCCAGCTCATCCGGATGAACAGGCCGGCGTAGTTGCCGTAGTCGGCGGGCCACCAGTCCTGCGAGGTCTGGATGACCTTGATGACGTCGGCCTTGAATGCCTCGACGTCGAGCTGGGCGAACGCCTCGGCGTAGTTGAAGTCCTCGCCGAGCGGATGCCCCTTCGGGTTCTGCTTGTGCAGGACCGAGACGTCCACCTGCTCCGGCCACCAGTCCCGGTTGGTCAGCGGCGCATGCGATTTCGGCTTCGGCGATTCGATGATCGGGTTCTCGGACTCGCTGTGGCTCGCCGTGCCTGCATCGGAGTGCGGCGGGCGGGCGTCGGAGGTATCTGACGACACGGTGTTTCCCTTCATATTCCGGACATCATTTTCGGTGATGGGGCTGCGATCACGGATGTGATCAGGAACTGTTCGCGGTTGAACTCTCGGGTGCGCAGTCGGGGCACAGGCCCCAGTAGATGACTTCGGCCTCGTCGAGGACGAAGCCGTCGAGCGCGTCGTGCTCGGACGGCGTCAGGCATGGCGCCTCGCCGATGGCGCAGTCCACGTCGGCGATCGACCCGCACGAGCGGCAGACCACGTGGTGGTGGTTGTCTCCGACCCGGCTCTCGTAGCGCGCCACCGACCCGGAGGGCTGGATCCGCCGGATCAGGCGGGCTCCGGTCAAGGCGTGCAGGACGTCGTAGACGGCCTGGCGGGAGACGTCGGGAAGGATCGATCGCACCGAGGCGAAGATCGTTTCGGTGTCTGCGTGGGGGTGGGCGTGCACCGCTTCCAGCACGGCGACCCGGGGGCGGGTGACGCGCAGATCGGCGCCCCGCAACTGGTCCACGTACTCGGAGGGCGACGGCACGACAGCAATATCACCCGCTTTTTTGGATTAAGTCAAGAGTTGGTGGTGGGCGTTTCGCGGCGGGAGGCGTCGGGTCATTCCTCGAGTCCCCGGGCGCGCTCGCCACTACGATCGCGGGGTGGCCAAACTCGAGCTGACACGCGAGCTGTCGTTACCTCCGGACGACGCCTGGGCGCACGCGTCCAACCTCGCCGAGCTGGGGGACTGGCTCGTCATGCACGAGGGCTGGCGCAGCGAGCTGCCCGACGAACTCAGTGTGGGGACCACCATCGTCGGCGTGGCAGGTGCCAAAGGCATGCGCAACCGCGTCACGTGGACGATCCGCCGGCTGGACCCGCCGGAACTGCTTCTCGTCGACGGCAAGGGGGTCGGCGGCACCAAGTACGGCATGAAGATGGCGGTGCGCCCGACGTCCTCCGGCTGCGCCTTCACCGTCACCCTCGAGCTCGGTGGCGCACCGCTGTTCGGGCCGATCGGGGCCGCGGCCGCCCGTGCGGTCAGGGGCGACATCGAACGGTCGATCCGCCGGTTCGAGGAGCTCTACGTCTGAGGGTCCGCCCGCGGAGCCGCGGGCGGACCACGCCGAGATGCTGCGCCGCCGGGCGCTGACCGAGGATGCCGCGCGTCCGGAGGCGGTCGCGCGCAGGTACGCGGCGAACGGTCGCACGGCCCGGGAGAACATCGCCGCCCTGGTGGATCCCGGGTCGTTCGTCGAATACGGGCGCTTCGCGGTCGCCGCCCAGCGCGCGCGCCGCGACCTCGACGACCTGATCGCGCGCACACCCGCGGACGGTCTCGTCGCCGGGACGGCGCGGATCGGCGGCGCCGCCTGCGCCGTGCTGTCCTACGACTACACCGTCCTGGCCGGAACGCAGGGCGCGGTGGGGCACCGCAAGAAGGACCGGCTCTTCGACCTCATCGAACGAATGCGCCTGCCCACGGTGTTCTTCGCCGAAGGCGGCGGTGGCCGCCCCGGGGACACGGACTACCCGGTGGTCTCGTCGCTGGACGTGCGGGCGTTTCGGCTGTGGGCCGGGCTGTCGGGTGTGGTGCCCAGGATCGCGGTCGTCAAGGGGCGCTGCTTCGCCGGCAATGCGGTGATCGCGGGCTGTGCCGATCTGATCGTCGCCACGGCGGACGCCTCGATCGGCATGGGCGGGCCGGCGATGATCGCGGGCGGCGGGCTCGGCGACGTGGCGCCGGATGCGGTCGGACCCATGGCCACGCAGGCGCCCAACGGCGTGGTCGACGTCGTCGTCGACGACGAGGCGCAGGCTGTCGCGGCGGCCAGGACGCTGATCGGCTTCTTCCGCGGCCCCACCGAGCCGGGCCGGTGTCCCGACCAAACCACTTTGCGCACAGCGGTTCCCGAGCGGGCGCGGCGCGCCTACGACGTCGCGCCGATCATCCGGACGCTGGCCGACGACGGTTCGGCGGTGTTCCTGCGGGAGCGGTTCGCGCGGGAGATGGTGACGGCGCTGGTGCGGATCGAGGGCCGGCCGGTCGGCGTGTTGGCCAACGACACCCGACACATGGCTGGCGCCATCACCGCGGCGGCGTCGGACAAGGCGGCGCGCTTCCTGCAGTTGTGCGACGCCTTCGGCATCCCGGTGCTCTCGCTGATCGACTGCCCGGGTTACATGGTGGGACCGGCGGCTGAAGCGGAAGCCTTGGTGCGCAGGGGTTCTCGCCTGCTGGTCGCCGGCGCGGCGCTGCAGGTGCCGCTGGTCGCGGTGGTGCTGCGGCGCGGTTACGGCCTGGGCGCCCAGGCGATGTCGGGCGGTGGGCTGCACGAGCCGCTGCTCACCGTGGCCTGGCCCGGGGCACATCTGGGACCCATGGGCCTGGAGGGTGCGGTACGCCTGGGGATGCGCAAGGAACTCGACGCGATCGCCGACGAGGCCGACCGCGAAGAGGCGGTGCGACGGGCGACGGCGGCGGCACAGGACAATGCGAAGGCACTCAACGCGGCGGCCGTGTTCGAGATCGACGACGTGATCGACCCGGCGGAGACCCGCGGCATCGTCGCCGCGACGCTGGCCGCAGCGGATGGCGCCCCACGTGAGCGGCGGCCGAGGCGGTTCGTCGACACCTGGTGAACGATCATGATTGGCCGCCACGTCGTGGGGTAAACCTGGGCCGTGTCACAGACCACCGAACTGATCGTCACCGACCCCCGTACCGGCGAAACCGTGAGCCGGGTTCCGATCGCCGACACCTCGGCGTGCGCCGAAGCCGTCAAACGCGCCCGTGCGGCCGCCCCGGCGTGGGCCAGGACGCCCGCGGCCGAACGCGCCGCCGCGTTGACCGCCGCTGCCGCCGCCGTCCGCGCGGCCGCCGACGAGCTGGCCGAACTCAACGAATGCGAGACGGGAAAGCTCCGAGACGACGCGCGCGGCGGCGTCGACGCCGGGGCGGGCACGCTGGTGCAGTACGCCGAACTCGGACCGCTGCACCGGGGCCGCAGCCTGCACGGCCAGTGGGCGGCCACCGACCTGATGGTGCCGGAACCGCGCGGCATCGTCGCGGTGCTGACCCCGTGGAACGATCCGGTGGCGGTGGCCGCCGGCCTGCTCGGCGCCGCGCTGGTGACGGGGAACACGGTGGTGCACAAGCCCAGTGAGCGGTGCCCGCGCACGGGGCGGCGGTTCGCCGAACTGCTCGCCGCGCACCTTCCCGACGGCGTCCTCGAGATCCTCGACGGGGACGCGTCGGTGGGGGCGTTTCTGTCGGGAGCCGACGACGTCGATGTCGTCGCCCATGTCGGCAGCAGCGCGACCGGCCGCGAGATCGCCCGTGCCTGCGCCGAGCGGGGTGCGAAGGTGATCCTGGAGAACGGCGGCAACGACGCGATGATCGTCGACGCCGGTGTCTCGCCGCGGTGGGCCGCCCAGCAGGCGGCGACGGGGGCGTTCGCCAACGCCGGCCAGATCTGTGTCTCGGTGGAGCGCATCTACGTGGTGGATGCGATCGCCGACGAGTTCGTCGACGCGCTGGTCGAGGAAGCCCGCGACTGGGCGGAACGGATCGGCCCGCTGGTCGACGACCGGCAGCGCGACGTGGTGCACGAGCATGTCACCGACGCCGCCAGGGCCGGAGCGCGGATCCGCATCGGCGGGGAACCGGCACCGGGGCCCGGCTCGTTCTATCCGCCGACGGTCATCACCGACTGCACGCCCGACATGCTCGTCATGCGCGAGGAGACGTTCGGCCCGGTGGCGCCGGTACGGGTGGTGCCCGACTTCGACACCGCGCTCGCGGAGGCCTCCGACGACCGGTACGGACTGGCCGCGACGGTGCTGACCACCGACATGGCACGTGCGCAGACCGCATGGCGGTCACTGCCGGTCGGCACGGTCAAGATCAACGCGGCCTTCGGTGGAGCCCCGGGCGGGGCGTCGGAGCCCCGGCGCGCGAGCGGCAGCGGATTCGGGTTCGGGCCCGAACTGCTCGACGAGATGACGGCGATGAAGGTCGTGCACTGGGAGCCCGCTCCGCCGGCGTGACGCGACAGCAAACGTCCCGGCGCCTCACTCCTCGTCGGGGCGGCCGAGTGCCGCGCGGATCATCGGCAGGAACCAGCCCGACAGCGGCCACACCGCGGCCAGCGCCACCGCGCACAGAACGCTGACGGTGTTGAACACCAGACGGTCGCGGCGGCCGCGGTCGTCGTCGCCGAATTGCCGCCGCAGCAGCACCACGGTGGTGACCAACCATCCGCCCAGATACAGGGCGATGAGCAGATACCTCATCACCCGCCGTTGTACACCACCGCGACGCAACTCGCCCCCGCGTCTTGCCGTCGGTCTCACGGTAAGCCCCTAGACTGACCGCCCGTGGGCATCGTGTTGGGTTTCGCGCCGTGGGTTGTGTACTGGATCCTGCTGGGCAACGTCCCGTTTCTGGCCGCTGCGGTCGTGGCGTTGGTGCTCGCGATCGCCGCCGTGGCGGTCGGCCCCGCACGACATGCTCCCGGCCGGACCCTGGACATCGGCGCCGCGGCGACTTTCGCCGTGCTGACCGTATTGACGCTCGTGGTGAGTGATTCGTTCGCGGAGCGCTGGCTGGCACCGTTGAGCTTCGCGGGCATCTTCCTCACCGCGCTGGTGGGGGTGCTCACCGACCGGCCCTTCGTCCGCGAATTCGCCGCGGTGGGCCTGCCCAAAGACATCGTCGACACCGATCTGTTCGGGCAGATCACTCGGCGTCTCACCTGGCTGTGGGTCGCGGTGTTCGGGGCGATGGCGGTGTCCTCGGCGGTCCCGCCGCTGGTCCGCAGCGACGCCTCGATCCTCGACACCACCACACCGCTGACCTTCGTCTGCTACTGGCTCATCCCGTTCGTGCTGCTGGCCGCGGGCGCGGTGGTCTCGCGCGTCCTGCCGGACCGGATGGCGGCCGGTGCCGGTGACATCACGCGCAGGACCACGTTCGTCGCGTACAGCGAGGCGGCGATCGACGAGCTGTACTACCTGGCGACCGAGCACGTCAACCGCGAGGTGGGCCCCGGTCAGGAGGCCTACAACGTGCAGGTCGGCGGGAAGGGCACCCCGTTGGTCGGCGACGAGTCCCGGCAGTCCTGGCCCGCGACGTACAAGGTTCGCGAACGCCGGCGCTGACGCGGTCAGTCGGGGGGATCGGTGATCGTGACCGGGTCGCCGATCCGGATCGTCCCCGAGCTCAGGATCCGGCACGCCGAGCCCGCCCGCTTGCGCAGGGCGGCCGCCGCGCCCGGGCCGATGTCGTCGTCCAGCAACCGGCAGGGAGCCAGTATCCGTACCACTTCGAGTTCGACGTCGCCGATCGTCAGCCGGGTACCGGCACGGGTCGGGATGTCACCGGCGTCCACGGTGATGTTGCGGCGGGTGGCCCCGTGATCGACGGCGTGTCCGAGGTCCCGGGCGGCGAGATCGACGAGTTCGGCGGACTGGATGGACGCGTGCCGGTGGCGGGTGCCGTGGTATCGGTCCCCGACCAGTCCCTTGCCGGCTTCGGCGACGACTTCGTCAACCGAGCGGACGGGCAGCCTCCGGGCTTTGGCGATGTGCAGCGCGACCACGATCACCGCCGCGATTGTACGGAGTCTGGGCCCGAATCCCGGTGCGGTGTCGTACGTTTCCGGATGTGATGAACCGCCAGATCGTGTTGCGTCGCCGCCCCGTCGGGCTGGTCGAACCCGAGGACACGGAGATGATCGAGTCCGCCGCACCGCTGCCCGCCGAGGGTGAAGCGCTGCTGCGGACCACCTATGTCGGCATCGACGCGGCGATCCGGACCTGGCTCAACGACCAGCGCGGGTACCTGCCGCCGGTCCAGCTCGGCGAGGTCATCCGAGCGGCGGGGATCGGTGAGGTCGTCGAATCGCGTTGTGACGCCTTCGCCGTCGGAGACGTCGTGACGACGCTGGCCGGGTTCCAGGAGTACGTGATCATCCGCGACGACCTGTTCAGCACACCGATTCCCGGTCGAGACGCGGTCGACCAGCCGGCGGTGATGTCGGTGTACGGCCCGACGGGGGCGACGGCCTACTTCGGTATGACCGACATCGGGAGGCCGAAACCGGGGGAGACCGTCGTCGTGTCGGCGGCGGCCGGCGCGACCGGTTCGGTGGCCGGGCAGATCGCGAAGATCGCCGGCGCCCGGGTAGTGGGGATCGCCGGCGGGCCGGAGAAATGCCGGGCGGTGGTGGAGGACTTCGGTTTCGACGCGTGCATCGACTACCGGTCGGCCGACCTGACCGCCGAACTCAGGCAGCACTGCCCGAAGGGTGTGGACGTGTACTTCGACAACGTCGGCGGCGTCATCCTCGACGCGGTCCTGGGACGGCTGGCGCAGAACGCCCGGGTGGTGTTGTGCGGGGTGATCTCGAGTTACCTCACCGGCGAGCATCCCGGACCGGCCAACTACGTCAACCTGCTGTCGCGGACGGCGCTGATGCAGGGGTTCAACGCACTCGACCAGTGGGGACGGTTCGAGGAGGCGTTCGCGGCGCTGCGCTCCTGGGACGAGCAGGGCCTGCTCGTTCACCGCGAGCACGTCTTCGACGGGATCGGCTCGTGTGTCGACGCCCTCAACGGCCTGTTCGCCGGGACCAACATCGGCAAGATGTTGGTCAAGATCGGGGAGCCGACCACCGGAAGCCGCTGAGCGGCAACCGTTCACGTCCAGTACAGCAGACGTGCGCTCGGCAGCGTCTCGGCCAGTTCGGACTCGAACCAGGCGCGCATGTCCGCCATGGTGACCCCGGGGTAGACGTACTTGGCGCATCCGTACTTGCCGAATTTGCGGGTGCGCCGGGATTCGTCCATGTCGAGTTTGGTGCGCGGGTACCAGCCCGTCAGCACCTCCTTGCTCGTCGCGGTGAACCGGTGGGTGATGCACTCGACGGTGAGATCGAGGTCGGCGATGTCACCGACCGCGGCGGCGACGTCGCGCAGCAGCGTGCCGTACTGCTCGCGCCACTGCGGGATCGGCATGATCGGCGCCACGGTCAACCCGATGCGGTATCCGGCCGAGGCGAGCGCCCGCAGCGCGGAGATCCGCTGCGGCAGACGCGCGGTGCCGCCTTCGAAGCGGCCGGCGATCTCGCCGGCGTTGACCGACAACCGAACCCGGGTGCGCCGGGCGTGCGGCAGGGTCAGCAGTGGGGCGACGTTGTCGTATTTCGTGGTGAACCGCAAGCCCACCGGCCCCGACCACTCGTGCGTGCCGACGTGGGCGATGGTCGCCGACAGTGAACCCGTCAGGTGTTCGAGCGCCAACGGGTCGGTGTAGCAGGAGGCCTCGAAGGTGGTGCCCTCGGCGGACCGCTGCGCCGACGCCGAGGTGATGGTGCCGCGCCCCACGTGGTCGTCCATCTCCGTGAGGATCTCGGGCAGGTTCGCGTAGACCCGGGTGATGGGCGGACCGGTGAGCGACCCGGCGAGATAGCAGTACTGGCAGTGCCCGGGACACCCCTGAGCCAGGTCGATGCGCCAGTCGGCGCTCGGCGGGATGGGCTGCAGTCGGCGCTTGCTGGGCGGGGCCACGACGACGGCCAGGGTGCGCTTGGCCAGTGCGTAGGCCGCGCGGTCGTTGTCGGCGCCCAGCGGCGGCAGTCGGTCGCCGGCGAGTATCCGGATGTCGGGCACTCCGGCGGCCTCGCACCGCGCGATGATGTCGGCGCCGTGCGGCAGGTCGGCGGCCGAGCGGGTGACGAGCACACGCGACGGGGTCCACAGTGTGGGGGTGGTCGGCGTCACCGTCGACGTCGTCGTTGTCGTCGTTGTCGTCATCCCCCGGTGCAACGTCGGCACCGGCACCGCGATTCCGCCGCCGGTCAGTCGAAGACGCCGGTCATCTTGAGGATCATCACGACGGCGATGGCGAGGAAGATCAGCGCGAACACCGCGACCGCGACGACCGTGGTGACCGATCCCGGGGTGATCGTGTGGCGCGGGGCTTCCTCGACTTTCCCGACGCCGGACATCTGATCCGAGTCCGGCGGAGTCGCCCCGGGCGTCACCCCGCCACCGGGTTCGAGATCCGGGGTCTGTGCCGGTTCTGGATCGGGCGGTATGGCTGTCATCGGTGGTGCGCCTCCGTGCGTGTCCGTCGGTTGTCGTCTGCCCCGCGTACCCCGTCGCCACGCGCTCACACCGCCTCGTGAAGGCGACGCGGCCCGTCTCCCTGTCACCATTCGGTCTCACTACCGCATCTGTTTGCCTTTTTCCCCGGCGTCAATGAGGAGGTCAGCTGTTACGCAAGGTACAAGTGATGCTGGTGGGGATTGCCCACCGATGGATTCGGTCGAGAGGTGAATGTGAGATGAGGCGCATCTACGCCGTCGTCATCTGTTTGGCGCTGTCGCTGGCGACAGCCGGTACCGCGAATGCGGACCTGTTCCCGCTGCCCACCCGCAACCAGCAGGCGATCGACGTGGTCATCGCCCGCGCGCTGTCGCAGCGCGGAGTCCCGTACGCCTACGGCGGCGGCAACACCGCAGGACCCACCCTCGGCAATCCCGCGGGCAGCAGCACGCCCGCACCTGCAGCCACCCCGCCGGGGGTGATCCCGGTCGACGGCACCATCGCCGCCATCCCGGTCGCCGGGCCACCCGCGACGGCCCCCGGACTCGTGCTTCCGGCACCGCCCAAACCGCAGGTCGTCGGCTTCGACGCCTCGGGCCTGATGGTGTACGCCTTCGCCGGGGCCGGCCTGAAGATCCCGCGGACCTCGGGCGAGCAGTACCTCGTCGGCCGCAAGGTGCTGCCCTCACAGGCGCTGCCCGGCGATCTGATCTTCTATGGCCCGAACGGCACGCAGAGCGTCGCGATGTTCATCGGCGGGGGACAGATGGTGGAAGCCACCGATCCCGTCGTGCAGATCTCGCCGGTGCGGACCAACAACATGGCGCCGTACCTCGTCCGCTACATCGACTGAGCCGGCGAGCACTCGGCGCGCTCAGACGTTGATCGTCTTCAACGGCGACAGGTCGGTCTGCATCAGCACCACGTTGTAGTCACCCCATAGCGACATGTTCCAGTACAGGTTGTTCAGGTCGGGGTTGTTGTCGGAGTCCCTGAGGTCGCCGGTGCCCGACCACGGGTGGATCATCGGCGCGTAGAGGCCCGGGTACTGCTTCGACGTCGCGATCGTGATGGGCGCCGACCACGGACCCTCCGGCGTGTCGGCGGTCCGCAGCTGGATGTCGTTGTTGCCGTCGCCGTACAGCACCACGTACTTGTCGAGGTACTCGTTGTACTGCACCGACATCTCACTGACGTTCCCGCCGGTCTTCGCGCCGAACAGGCCGCCGAGGTACCCGCCCAAGACGTTCGGGTCGTTGGCCCAGTCGACGACGAAGCCGAACAGACCGGCTGAGCGCTTCGAATCGCCGATGATCGGTGCGGCGACCGCGGGCCGGTTCGCGACCCACTTCGAGCCGTCCCAGTACTCGTACTTGGACAGGTCGGTCACCGAACCCTCGGCCACCCGCGACAGGTAAGCAGAGCCGGCCCGCCCCGACGGGGTGCCGAACGCGTACAGGTAGCGGATGCCGTCCTCGCCGACCTGGTCCTCCGGCTGCAGGACATATGCGGCCTGCTGGAAGTTCTGGCTTCCCGGCACGTACCGCGTGGTCGAACGGAACCACCCGGCGGAACGGATCGTCGACGGCGCCAACACCCACTTGTCCGTGGCCGGGTCGTAGACGGAGATGGCCGAGTAGTTGGTGGTCCAGCGGCCGGGGGTGTCCCAGGACTTGACGGACATGAAGTTCACGAACTGCCTGCCGTCGATCTGGATGCCCGAGGTCGGGATCTGGGTGACCTCCGAGCCGAACAGCCCCAGACGGCCGGCGAAGGGGCCGAGGAACCGGCCGGCGTATCCGGTCTGCACGAGCTGCAGCCCGTTGCCCAGGTGGTTGTCGGTGGCGATCAGCAGCACGTTGGACCGCCAGTCACCGGTCATGTTGGCGTTGGCGAAGGTGTCACCGAACGCGACGTGCACGAAGCGCTCACCCAGCCGGACTCCGCCGTCCCACATGATCCCGAGGTCGGTGCCGCCGATACCGAAGTTGTTGGGGACCTTGCCCGTGACCCAGCCCTTGTTGACCGACGGCAGCGTGGTGGGGAACGGAGTCGCCGCCGCGGGTGCCACCACCCCCGCAGGTGCCACCGAGAGATTCGGCCGGGTGAACGCCCGCTCGAATTCCCGGCGCGCCAGGGCCAGCATCGCCCACAGAGTCGGCGGGGCGGCCGGCGCCGTGGGCAGGGCGGCCGCCAGCGGCCCGAGCCCGACGGCGGCGAGGAAACCGGAGATCATCGCGGGCACGTCGGGCGGGGCGGGAAGCGACCGGATCGACGGTGCCGCCGCGGATGCGAAAGTCGTTGCGACGGTGGATGACCGCGCGCTCCGAGTGAAGACGGAGGCCGGGGTGGCGTCGTCGGCGGGAGTGGCCCCGGCGACGATATCGTCGTCGATCACGGGGTTGGCGGTGGCGGGGTCCTCGCCCGCGGCATCGTCGGCAGACTCGACGTCCTCGGTGGCCGGCTGCTCCTCGGCGACCTCCTCGGTCGGCTCGTCGTCGGTCTGCTCGTCGGAACCCGTCGAGCCGGCGGCCGGCGGGGCAGGGATCTGGGTGACGGGTTCGTCGACCGAGGGCTCGGACTCGTCGGCGGAGACGTCGTCCACCGGCTCCTCGTCGGAAGCCGGGACATCGACGCCGGTGTCGACGGGTTCGTCCGCCGGCTCGTCCTCGACCACCTCGTCTTCGGCGACCTGATCGACGGCGTCGTCTTCGTCGGCCTGATCGTCGGCGTCGTCTTCGGCGACCTGATCGACGGCGTCGTCTTCGTCGGCCTGATCGACGGCGTCGTCTTCGTCGGCCTGATCGTCGGCCTCGTCTTCGTCGGCCTCGGCTGCTGTGTCCTCATCCTTCGGCGCATCGGCCGCCGAGGAGTCGGCCGCCGTCGTCCCGCCGGAGGTCCGGCTCGATCCCGACTGTCCCGAATCCGAGGACGATTCCGAGGATGACGCCGAGGATGAGCTGCCCGAACCCGTGGTGTCGGCCGATGCCACACCGTGTCCGAACGTGACCGCGGCTCCCACGCCGAGCGCCACCGCCAGGGCGCCTATCCGGCCGATGTGTGCGGCAGCGCTCGTATTCGGCTTCATCCGTTGTCCCCTGTCTTCGGTATGGATCCCCTTGTGCATCGCCGGTCGACGACGAAGTGTTTCTGTCCTCAAATTCCCAGCGGAATTACGTGACATTGTGTCAAGCTATTGCGGTGCATCCGGCAGGGAGTCCACCGGAAGGTGCCGCACCGGTGCGGGGGCGGCCCCGCGACCCGCGGACACAGCAGGCCATCATGGCGGCGACGCGCACACTGTTGATCCGCGACGGGTACGACCAGGTGACCATCGAAGCGGTCGCCCGCGAGGCCGGTGTCAGCAGGCCGACGGTCTACCGCCGCTGGCCGTCGAAGGCGCACGTCGTCTTCGACGCCGCGTTCCACCGCGGCGATTCCATCGGAATACTCAGCAGCACAGGCGATTTCGCATCCGACCTGCATCGGTTCCTGCATGCGGTGATGGCGTTCTGGCGTGAACCGGTGGTGTACGCCGCCGCGCTGGGCATCCTCGCCGAACGGCACCGGGATCCGCGGCTGCGGATCCGCGCCCAACAGCTACTCGACGAGACCACGCAGGCCCGGTTCACCGCCCTCGTCCGTGACGGCATCGACGAGGGTGTCGTGGCCGCGGACATGGATGCCGAGCGGTTGTACGACACCCTGGTCGGCAGCGCCTTCTACGCCGTCCACGTCCGCGATCTCACCGACGTCACCGACGTCGACGCATTCGTCACCCACCTCTGCTCCCTGGCACTGCGGGGAGCGACCACCAGAGACGAGGACCCGCGATGACCCCACCTCACACAGAACTGTCGACGGCGTTCGGCGAACTGCTCGACGAGCTTCGGCACATCGAGGACACACTGCTACGGGCCGATCCACCGCTCGCCGAACCGGATCTGCTCGACGGGTACCGCCTGACGTTCAGCCTGTTGCGCGTGGCGGTGGACGCCTACGTGTGGGGCGACAAGGACAATCCCCGGTTCGTCGACGTGATCGGGCCGTATCTCAAGTGGGGCGGCGACAATTCCGACGCCTTCTACCAGATCGCGCCGATCGATCCGCGGCGCACCTATCGGGTGCGCGGCAACCGCGGCGACGCGGTGTATCTGTCGATCACCGTCTACGGCGGCCCGGACGACGGCCGGTACAGCACCCGCATCGTCGGCACGCTCAACGACCGCGACCTCGACTTCGACGACGACGGCAACTTCGCGTTCACGATGAGCGCCACACCGCAGTCCGGGGCGTGGCTGCGCCTCGACGACGACGCGGTGACCGCCCTGACCCGCGACTATCTCACCGCGCCGCAGACCGGGCGTCGGACGCAGTGGACGATCGAGGCCATCGACCCGCCCGCGCGGCGCCACGACGACGCCGAGGACCTGGCCCGGCGGATGCGCGCCGCCCGCACCTGGATTCACGAGCAGGTGTCGTTCCTGCCGACGCGGGTCGAGCCACCCAACGAGATCCACGAGCCGTTCCCCGTCCCGCAGAACGCCTACGGGTGGTCGGCCGCCGACGCCGCGTACGCGATGGGCGCCTACGACCTGCGGCCCGATCAGGCGCTGGTGGTCGAGGGCACCTCACCCGAGTGCGCGTTCTGGAACCTGTGCCTGTGGAACCCGTTCCTGCACACCTACGACTACACCTACGAGCGGGTGACCCTCAACGGCGCACAGATCGCCTACGAGCCGGACGGGTCGTGGCGGATCGTCATCGCCGACCGCGATCCCGGGCACCCGAACTGGGTGTCGACGGCGGGCCGGCGGACAGGGCTGATCTGGCTGCGCTGGTTCCTTCCCGAGGAGACGCCGGCCCGGCCGCGGTGCCGCGTCGTCGACCTCGCCGAGGTGACCCGGTGACCGCCCAGGTGGCCCGCCCGGAGCCGATCGCGTTCGACGACCTTGCGGCGCCGGTGTACCCGGCCGCGGCGCGGCCGATGCGCGACGGGTTGGCCGCCTACGGCGCCACGGTGTCCTTGACTCCCGACGCGCTGGTGGCGACCGCGGTGGACCGCGCGGGTCTCACCGACTTCGGCGACACGTCCTCGACCCAAGCCTTCCGCACCCGTCTGGAGGTGCTGTGCGCATCGCTGAACGACGAAGCGCACCTGTCGGACGTCGGGCGGGCGATGGCGTTCGAACAACTGGCCCAGCATTTGGTCAACCGGTTACGGCTGCAGGACCTGTTCGTCCGCCACCCCGAGATCGCGACCGTCTCGATCGAGCGCCCGATCGTGATCTGCGGGCTGCCGCGCACCGGCACCACCCACCTGCACAACATGATCGCGGCCGACCCCGCCATCCGGTACCTGCCGTACTGGGAGAGTCTGGAGCCGGTGCCCGCGCCGGGGGAGACGGACCCGCAGGGCCGCAGGGACCGGTGCGCCGCCGGTCTGGAACTGGTCAACGCGGCACTGCCGGAGTTCAGGCGCATGCACGACATGACGGTGGACCACGCCCACGAAGAGATCCAGCTGCTGGCCAACGACATCGGCGGAATGTTGTTCGAGACGACGTTTCACGTCCCCACCTACGCCGCCCACTACAAGAGCCACGACCAGTCCGCGTCGTACGGCTACCTCAAGCGCACGCTGCAGGCGCTGCAGTGGCTGCGCGGCGGAGACCGGTGGGTGCTCAAGTCGCCGCAGCATCTCGAACAGTTCCCGGCGCTGGCCTCGACGTTCCCGGACGCCACTTTCGTTGTCACACACCGCGATCCCGTTGAGGTCATCCAGTCCATGGCGACGATGATCTGCTACGCGGCACGGATGTCGTGCGACCGTCCGGACCCGGTGGCTCTCACGCGTTACTGGGTCGACCGTGCCGCGGACCTGCTCACCGGATGCGTACGCGACCGCGACACACTCCCGGCCGATCAGTCGATCGACATCCGCTTCGACGACTTCATGGCCGACGAGGAGGCCATTCTGTCGGCGATCTACGAACGCGCCGGGCAACCCTTCGACGAACGTGCCCGCACCGCGATGGCACGGTTCCGGGCCGACCATCCCCGCGGCAGGTACGGCGGCGTCATCCACCGGCCCGCCGACCTCGGGCTGGACGTCGCGCGGGTGGCCGACCGGCTCTCCGACTACCGCACGCGGTTCGTCGCGGCCTGACGCGACAGCGCAGGAGTCGGACCGTGCTGTGCGGGTACCCTCGCGCCATGGAGGAGACGCGATGAGTGCGGGGCTGTTCGGACTGCTCGACGACGTCGCGGTGCTTGCGCGCATGGCCGCGGCATCGGTGGACGACATCGGCGCCGCCGCCGGGCGGGCGACCGCCAAGGCCGCGGGAGTCGTCGTCGACGACACCGCGGTCACACCCCAGTACGTGCACGGGATCGCCGCCGAGCGGGAACTGCCGATCATCAAGCGCATCGCGATCGGCTCACTGCGCAACAAGCTGGTGTTCATCCTCCCCGCGGCGCTACTGCTCAGCCAGTTCGTGCCGTGGCTGCTCACCCCGATCCTGATGCTGGGCGCCACGTACCTGTGCTTCGAGGGAGCCGAGAAGGTGTGGGGTCGCATCCGCGGTCATGACAGCCATGCCGTCCCCGTGGCCGAGGCGGGGGAGGACGCCGAGAAGTACATGGTCACCGGCGCGATCCGCACCGACTTCATCCTGTCCGCGGAGATCATGGTGATCGCGCTCAACGAGGTCGCCGCCGAATCGTTCTGGCCGCGGTTGATCATCCTGGTGATCGTCGCGCTGGTGATCACCGCCGCGGTGTACGGCGTCGTGGCGGGCATCGTGAAGATGGACGACATCGGACTGCGGCTGACTCGACGGACGTCGCGGTTCGCGCAGTCGGTAGGGCGAGGCCTGGTCGCCGGGATGCCCAAGCTGCTCGCGGCCCTCTCGCTCATCGGCACGGTCGCCATGCTGTGGGTCGGCGGCCACATCCTGCTCGTCGGCACCGACGAACTCGGTTGGCACACTCTCTACGGTCTGGTGCACCACGCCGAGGAGTCCGTGCACCACGCCACCGGCGCCATCGGCGGTGTACTCGCCTGGCTGGTCAACACCGCGGCGTCCGCGGTGATCGGCCTGGTCGTCGGCGCCGTCGTCGTGGCCGTCATGCACGTCCTTCCGTTCGGCCGCAAGGACGCTCACCATCACGAGGGCGAGCCGCAATCCGAACCGTCCGCGGTTGACGGCGGCGAACACGGGGTAGCCGAAGACCGTGACCGCACCTGACATGCCCGACGACGAAGAACACGTCGCGGCCGCCGAAGACGACGGGTCCGCCGAGTTCCAACCCGAGGACGGCGGAGCGGCCCCCCGCTCGGCGCTCGAGCGCTAGACGATCAGCTCCTTGACCGCCTTCCGGTTCAGCTTGCCGCTCGGCAGCACCGGGAGCTGGTCGGCGGTCACGATCACCCACCGGGTGGGCACCTTGTAGGACGAGAGCTGGGTGCGCACACGGGCGGCGAGATCGGTCAGGTCGACGTCACCCGCGGCGGGGACGACGGCCGCGCAGACCTGTTCACCGCGGTCGGGGTCGTCGATGCCGACCACCACGCACTGCGCGACGTCGGGGAACTGCTCGACGACCGCCTCCACCTCCAGCGGTGAGACGTTGGCGCCCGCGGCCTTGATCAACTCGCTGGTGCGCCCCACGTAGAACAGCCGAGGATCGCCTTGTCTGCGGTACACCCGGTCGCCGGTGTGGTACCAGCCGTCGGCGTCGAAGGTCTCCGCCCGTTCGCGCTTGTTGTATCCGGCCATCACGCCCACTCCCCGGACGAGGAGTTCCCCGACGGTCCCGTCCGGTACCGCCCGGCCCTCCTCGTCGACGATGCGCATCTCCGTGTACGCGAAGCCGCCGGCGGTCTCCGACATGGTGCGGTGGACGGGGTAGCCGTCCGGGACGTCGGTCATCGCGATGTCGAGCGGACCGTCGCGCAGCATCGGCGCGCTGCGCAGATCACGGTCGGCGAAGCTGGGATGCTCGCGGAGCCGCTGGGTGAACGCCGGCCAGCCCACCAGGCCGGTGGCCCGCTCCCGCTCGATCAGGTCGAGCGCCGCCTCGGCGTCGAGTCGCGGCAGGACCAGCACCGTGACGGGTTCGTGCAGCGCGCCGGTCGCCGCAAGCAATCCACCGATCCAGAAGAACGGCATCGCACAGAGGATGCGCACGGCCCCGGTGTTGCCCGTGACGGCGCGCACGGCCACCGGCCAGCCCGACGTCTGCCGTACCAGCGTCCCGTGCGTGTGCAGCACCCCCTTCGGGTCGGCCGTCGACCCGGAGGTGTGCACCATGACCGCGAGGTCGGCGGGGGACACCTCGGCTTCCACGGCCGACAGCACGTCGCCGGGCACCTGTTCCTCCGACAGCCGCGTCACCCACGCACGGTCGGTGCCGCCGGTCAGCACGATCGAGCGCAGATACGGCGCCTCGATCACCGCGAGACGGCCGGCGCGCTGGCCGACCAGCGTCGGGAACGCGGACTCGAAGCGCTCGGCCACGTCGATGCCGAGCACCTCGACGGGACCCACCACCAGCGCGACGTCGGCGAGGCGCACCACCTTGGCGAGTTCGGCAGGGGGATACATGGTGCTCAGCGGTACGGCGAGCGCGCCGATCCGCGACACCGCCAGCCACCAGACGATCCACTCGACGCCGTTGGGAAAGAACAGTCCGACGCGCGTTCCTTTGCCGACGCCGTTGAACAGCAGCCGGCGGGCAACGACGGCCGATAGTCGCTCGGCGTCGGCGTAGGAGAGCCGCTCGGTCGGCGACACCACATAGTCGCGGTCACCGAAGTCGCGGACGCTTCGGGCCAGGAGAGCGGGGATCGTCAAAGGCGACGGCATCATCCGCCGATCCTCTCCGACGTGGTCGTCCAGCTCACACGCGGGCGGTGGAACAGCTGCCGTCACGCACTCGTTGAACCGACCATGACGTCCCCTCCGGTCGCGCTGGCCGATCGGCTTCTCGACATCAAACGGATCTACCACGAGCCGGACATCGATCGGTTCCCGCGTGCCCGCGCGGTACTGGATCGTTTCCCCCATGCCGAGCGCATCGAGGTGCTGTCGCATCAGGCGATTCCGGGTTTGTACGGCAACGAGGGCAACGTCGAGGACTGGGTCCGCATCAAACGCGAGGTCCTCGTGCTCGGCGAGAAGAAGAGCCTCAGCGCCCGGCGCAACGAACGGTCGAGCGACTGGATCGGGCCATCGACGGCCAACGGGTGCGCGATGGCGTGCTCGTACTGCTACGTCCCGCGCCGCAAGGGGTACGCCAACCCGATCACCGTGTTCGCCAACATCGAGAAGATCACCAGTTATCTGGAGCGGCACGCCGCCCGCCAGGGTGCCAAACCCGAACCGAATCAATGCGATCCGGTCGACTGGGTGTACGACATCGGCGAGAACAGCGACTGCTCGGCCGACGCACTGGTGTCGGACAACGTGCGCGACCTGGTCGACCTTTTCGCGCGGATCCCCAACGCCAAAGCCAGTTTCGCGACCAAGCTCGTCAACCGCGACCTGCTGACCTATGACCCGCGCGGCGGCACCAGGGTGCGGTTCAGCCTGATGCCCGCCGACACGTCACGCCTCGTCGACGTCCGGACGTCGAAGATCTCCGACCGGATCGCCGCCCTCGACGATTTCGTCGACGCCGGCTACGAGGTGCACCTGAACTTCAGCCCCGTCATCGTGCACGAGAACTGGTTGGCCGACTGGGCCGAACTGCTCGACCAGATCGCCGACCGGACCAACGACCGCACCAAACGGCAACTGGCCGCCGAGATCATCTTCCTCACCCACAACGAAGGCCTGCACGAGGTCAACCTCGGCTGGCATCCGAAGGGGGAGGAGGTGTTGTGGCGGCCGGATCTGCAGCAGCTCAAACGCAGCCAGAGCGGCCAGTGGAACGTCCGCTACAAGAGTCCGTGGAAAGGCCGCTGGGTCGCGCAGCTCACCGACCTCGTGGCCGACAAACTGCCCGACTGCCGGATCCGGTACGCCTTCTGAACACGCGAGGTCAGCGCCCCTGCCACCGCGGTGCGCGTTTCTCCCGCCAGGCCTGGATACCTTCGACGACGTCTTCGGTGGCCGCGACGACCTTCCGCATCGTCTCGCCGAACCGGACCGACTCGATCCATCCCATGTTCGCGGTACGCCACGCCACCTCCTTGGTCGCGCGCTGGGCCAGCGGTGCGGCCTCGGTGAGGGTGCGGGCCCACGCCAGCGCCTCGGCCTGCAGGTCCTGCGGCTCGACGAGTTTCCACACCAGACCCATCTCCTTGGCCCGCTGCGCCGTCACCGGCTTACCGGTGAGGAGCAGTTCCATCGCGTCGGCCCACCGGACGCGCTGCGGCAGCCGGATCCCGCCGACGATGGTGGGGACACCGAGCGACACCTCGGGGAACGAGAACGTCGCCTCGGTACTGGCGATCACGAAGTCGCAGAACAACACCCCTGTCAGCCCGTAGCCGACGCACGGCCCGTGAACAGCCGCGATGGTCGGCTTGAACAATTCCATCCCGCTCTCGAAGCTGTTGATCGTCGGCTTTTCCCAGAACGTTCCGGCGAAGGTGCCCACCGAGCCCTGGCCGTCCTTGAGGTCGCCTCCGGCGCAGAAGACGTCGCCGTTGGCGGTGAGGATGCCCACCCAGGCGTCCTCCTCGTCGCGGAACCGGTTCCACGCCGCGTTCAGGTCCTCGCGAAGCGGGCCGTTGATCGCGTTGCGGGCGTCGGGCCGGTTCAGCGTGATGGTGGCGACGTGCTCATCCAGCTCATAGGTGACGAGATTCATGTGTGCACCATAGTTTCGCCGGCTCACACTGACGGGTATGACGAGCGTCCGCGCCCTCGCACGCCTCGAACGCCTCGAGTTCGCCGACCTGCTCGACGGTTTGAGCTCCGCCCAGTGGGCGACGCCGAGCCTGTGCGACGGATGGACGGTGCGTGAGGTCGCGGCCCATACCGTCGCCTATCTCGCGCAGGGACGGATCGGGTTGGCTGTCGGCATGATTCGGCATCGCTGCGATGTCGACCGGCTCAACGCCGACGGCGTGCGGCGGCACGCTGCACTCGATCACACCGAGCTGGCCCGGCGGATGCGTTGCGACACCGAGCCGGCGGGGGCCGGCGGCACACGCGCGGCGTGCGGTTGGTGGCGACCGATCTGGACTGGTCGGCAGGCAGCGGCCCCGACGTGGCCGGCCGCGGGGAAGCGCTGGCGATGACCGGCAGAGTCGCGGCGGTACGCGACGAACTGCGCGGGCCGGGTGTGGCCTTGCTGTGATGAGCCGGCGTCATTGCCCGGCGAGCCACCTTTCGAGCCTGCGGCGGTCCCGTTTCGTCGGCCGACCGGCGCCCCGGTCGCGCACCGCCACCGGCACGGTCGAGACTTTCGGCGCCGGCGGGGTCCGGTCGAGGTAACAGGTCACGGCATCGGCCGCCCCCACCCGCTTCTGGATCACCCGGACCACTTCGACGACACGCGTGCGCTCACCGACCAGCGCGCGCACCTCGTCGCCGGGTGCCACCGTCGTCGACGGCTTCGCGGGCCGGTCGTTGATCCGCACGTGCCCACCCCGGCACGCGGCTGCCGCGTCCGGGCGGGTCTTCGTCAGCCGCACCGCCCACAACCAGCGGTCTATTCGAGTGGAGTCCATGTCGGCCTGCTACACGTCGGAACTCTGGCGCCACATGTCGATCCCGGATTCGGTGGCGTAGCGGTCGATTTCAGCGAGCTCGTCGGCACTGAACTCGAGATTGTCCAGTGCGGCGAGATTCTCCCGCAGCTGGGCGACGCTCGATGCGCCGACGAGTGTGGACGCGACGGTCGGGTCGCGCAGCACCCACGCCAGGGCCAACTGCGCGAGGGTCTGGCCGCGCCGTTCGGCGATGCCCGCGAGCCCCCGGAGCTGTTCGAGGACCTGGTCGGTCACCAACGCGTCGTCGAACGACGGTCGCGCCGTGGCTCGGGCGATCTCGTCGGGCGTCGACTGCAGGTAGCGGTCGGTCAGCAACCCCTGCGCCAGCGCGGTGAACGCGATCGCGCCCATACCGGCGTTGCGGAGCTCGGTGGTGAGGCCGCCCTCGATCCAGCGGTTGAGCAACGAGTACGACGGCTGGTGGATCACCAGGGGAGTGCCGAGCCGTTGCGCGATCGCGGCCGCCTCAGCGGTCTTGGCCGCCGAGTACGAGGAGATCCCGACATAGCGGGCCTTACCGGCGCGGACCGCGGTGTCGAGTGCGCCGATCGTCTCCTCGAGCGGGGTCACCGGATCGATGCGGTGGGAGTAGAAGATGTCGACGTAGTCGAGGCCCAAGCGGTCGAGCGATTCGTCGAGGCTGGCGAGGAGGTAAGCGCGGCCGCCGAGCTGACCGTACGGCCCCGGCCACATGTCCCAGCCGGCCTTGGTGGAGATGATCAGCTCGTTGCGGTACGGCTTGAAGTCCCGGCGCAGCATGCGGCCGAAGTTCTCCTCCGCCGAACCGTAGGGCGGCCCGTAGTTGTTGGCGAGGTCGAAGTGGGTGATGCCGCGGTCGAACGCGTACCGCAGCACCTCCCGTTGCACGTCGAACGGCCGGTTGTCGCCGAAGTTGTACCAGAGCCCGAGGGAGATCGCCGGGAGCAGCAGCCCCGAGGTGCCCACCCGCCGGTAGGGCATCGAGGCGTAGCGCTCGCGGTCGGCCACCCAGGGGTCGTGGGTGAAGGGCACGTCACCGATCAACAGGTCGTCGGACATGGGGTCAATCGTAGTGACGCGGGCGTCTCACCGGTTCGATGCGCCGAACCACGTCGGCAGGTGCTCCGCCAGGTCGTCCTGATCGTCGCCGACCCAGGCGATGTGACCGTCGGGCCGCAGCAGCACCGCAGGCACGTCCAGGTCGTCGCTGACGTCCACGACATGGTCCACCCGGTCGGTCCACCCCGCCACCGACAGCCGACCCGTCCGGTCGAGCAACAGACCCCGCCCGGTGCGGGTCCGCTCGTAGAGCCGCCCCCGGGTCAACGGGATGTCCCGGAGGCGCCGGCCGAGCAGATCGTGCCCGGGTCCGAAGTCGTAGCGGACGCTGATGGCGGTGATCTTCTCGATCAGGTAGCGGTTCACCTCGTCGAACTGGATGAGTTCGGTAAGGAGCCGGCGCACCGCCTGCGGACCGGGCTCGAGCAGCAGCAACTCCATCTGAGCGCGGCTGTTGGTCAGTACGTCGGCGGCCACCGGATGACGTTCGGTGTGGTAGCTGTCGAGCAGCTCCGGCGGCGCCCAACCGTTCACCTCCGCCGCCAGCTTCCAACCGAGGTTGAAGGCGTCCTGCACCCCCAGGTTCAGCCCCTGCCCGCCGGTCGGCGGGTGGATGTGCGCGGCGTCGCCGGCCAGCAGCACCCGCCCCACGCGGTAGCGCTCGGCCTGCCGCGTGGCGTCTCCGAAGCGGGACAGCCACCGCGGCGAGTGAACGCCGAAATCGGTGCCTGCCACGGCGTGCAGTTGCTGCCGGAACTCCTCCAGTGTCGTTGGGGCGTCACGGTTCTCGGCCAACCCCGCAGCGGGCACACCGATGCGGTACATGCCGTCGCCGAGCGGCATGGCCCCGAAACGGAGCTGCGTCTTGCGGACCTCCGCGACGACGGACTCGACGGTCGCGCGGTCCTCGGTGATCCTCATCTCGCCGAGCAGGGTCTCCACCGTGCTCGGCTCCCCGGGGAACCGGACGCCGGCCAGCTTGCGCACGGTGCTGCGGCCGCCGTCGCATCCGACGAGGTAGCGCGACGTGAGTCGGCTTCCGTCGGCGGTCTCGACGGTGACCGTGTCGTCGTCCTGGCTGAGCCCGACCACCTCGTGGCCGCGCCGGATTTCGGCGCCGAGTTCGGCGGCGCGCTCCGCCAGCAGACGGTCGGTGACGTTCTGCGGGATGCCGAGAACGTATCCGTGTGCGGTGTCCAACCGCTCCGGTGCGGGCCTGACGATGCCGGCGAAGAAACCGCCCAACGGGTGGCGCTGCCCGTGCGCCAGGAACCGCTCGAGCACACCTCGCTGATCCATCACCTCGATGCTGCGCACATGCAGCCCCAGCGAGCGCACATACGGAGCCGGCTCCTCGTCCTTCTCCAGCACCAGCACCCGGACCCCCTGCAGTCGCAGCTCGGCCGCCAGCATCATCCCGGTCGGCCCGCCGCCGGCAATGGTCACGTCGAACATCGATCCCCTGTCCATATCGGTCATGAAAGCCCCTGCGAAACGGGCTGTTTCGGCACGGACCGACGATTGTGGGGGATCACCCGGGTCTTGCCGCAAGCCCCCCGGTGGGCTATACATTGAGAGTGGGAGCGGTGCGGGTCCCGACAGGGTAAGCCCGGCACCTCCGTTCACGGTCGGTCATGTCGGAGGATTGGCAGATCACCGCCCATGGCGAATGCACTCGGCCACCGCAGGATCGCCTCCTGCGGTGGCCGAGTGACTGCCTGCGGGGTCAGAACGTCGGGACGAAGACTCCGTTCAGCCACACGCCCCAGCGCTGCCAGCCCTGGTCCCACACCTGAGGATTACCGTTCGCCCATGCCGGCGACGGCGCCGGCTGACCGTGGCGGCCGCGAGCCCCATGCCGGCGGCGATGCCACCGGCGACCGCGGTGCTGGCGATGATCGTGCTCAACCTCATGGCGTGACTCACTCCAATCGTTGGTGTCAGCCCGTAATCGCTACGGACTCTTCACCGTTGACCGAATACCCGAGCGATGAACCACGTCAGCGTGTGAAGTCGGCCGGGCGGAACTTCCCGTCGGCCAGTTTGCTCTCGATCTCCTCGAGGCTTCTGCCGGTGAGGTCGGGCATGCGGAAGAACACGAAGAGCCACGCGGCGACGTTGAACAGCGCGTAGAGCCACATCGACGGCCCCACCCCGATCGCGGTGATGAGCGACAGCAGCGTGAGGGTGATGAGAAGGTTCGTGCCCCACAGCGCCGCGGACTGCACCGCGGTGCCTGCGGGTCGGACGGCCAGCGGATAGGTCTCCGAGCCCGTCAGCCACCCCATCAGCTGCAGGCCGCCCGCGTTGAACAGCATGAACACGATCAGACAGGCGATGATGAACGGCATCGAGTCGCGACCGCTGTTGCCGGTGACGAACAGCAGGCCGAGTACGAAGAGGCTGAGCGCGGCGCCCGGAATCATGATCAGCGTGAGCCGGCGGCGTCCCACTCTGTCGATGATGGTCAGACCCACCAGCTGTGCCAGCAGGTAGGTGACCCCGAGCGCCACCGACACCTGCAACGCCACCGAGGTGTCGAATCCGTTGTCGGTCAGGATCGTCGGCGAGTAGTAGATGATCATTTCGATACCGCTGAGCTGGGTGAAGATCGCGATTCCGCATCCGAGGATCAGGGCCGGACGCACCCATGCGGCGCGGAGACCGGACCAGCCGCGGGTACTCGCGGTCCGCTCGACACGCGCGAGTTCGGCGGTCTCGTCGAGCTCCGCGCCCACGTCGTAGCCCGAGGGCCGCACCCGCTCCAGCACATCGCGGGCCCGGTCGTTCCGGCCGGTCTTGACCAGCCAGCGTGGGCTCTCCGGTAACCGCAGCAGCAACGCGAGCATGATCACCGCGGGGACGGCGGCCGCCCCGATCGACCAACGCCATCCGATCGACTCCGAGGCCCCGACGATGGTGGCGATCACGATGCCGACACCGATCGCGATCTGGAAGCACAGGACGAGGCGGCCGCGGTACTTCGGAGGCGCCAGCTCAGCGACATACATGGGTGCGGTCTGGGTGGCGCCGCCGACGGCGAAGCCGAGCACCAGCCGGCCCAGCGACAACAGGACCGGGTTCGGGGCGGCCGCGCACCACAGCGCACCGACGGCGAAGACGACCGCGAGCAGCACGAGTGTGCCCTTGCGGCCGCGCCGGTCCGAGAGGTAGCTGCACGTCAACGCGCCGATGACGGCGCCGAGGAGGATGCTGGCGGCGATCACCTGCTTCCAGCCCTCGGCGATGCTGAAGTCCTCGGTGATCTGCAGCAGCGCCCCGGAGATGATGCCTGTGTCGTAGCCGTAGAGCATTCCCGAGATCGCCGAGACCAGCGCCACGATCACGACCGCCCCGGTGAGCTGACCCGGTTCCCGGTCCGGGTTGCCGACGCTTCCCGCCGTGACCTCTTCCGAAGATCTCATCGCGTCCCTTTCAGTGGGCATGTCGTGGCAATCACGCGCGGTTACCCACCGAGAGCCCATGGCAATCCCCGCGGCCGGAACAGGTTGCGCGCCCGCGCGCTCGCTCGCCGCGAAAGGTTGTGCCGGCTGGCGGTTTTCGGGAGCGCCCGACGCACGGCGCGACCGACGTGGTCAGCGGCGGGTGACGATGTGGCCCAAGGCCTCTCGATCGCCGACGCCGAGTTTGGCACATGCCCGGTAGATGTGCCCCTCTACGGTGCGCACCGAGAGCACCAGACGTTCGGCGATCTGCTTGTTGCTCGCACCCGCCGCGATCAGCTCGGCGATCTCACGCTCCCTGGCGCTGATCGGCAGCGGGTTGGCCGCGATCTTCAGCGCGGGTGTGCGGATCCCACCGCACAGCCCGGCCAGTCGGTCCGCCTGCGCCGCCGCGTCGAGGGCCTGCCGCTTGTTGTCGTCGGCCCGGTACAGCGACGAGGCGTCGGCGAAGGCGTCCGCCGCCGAGAGCAGGGCACCGAGCCGCTCGAACCCCTCGGCGGCCGCCCGCACGGCGTCGGCGTCCGCCCCGACGACGGCGACGGCGTGGTCGCGGTACGCCTGCGCGAGGGATCCCCCGATCGTGCTGGCGAGCTCGAGCAGCCGGGGTGCGCAGTCGCGGTCACCGAAGCGGACCGCGTCGTGTAGTGCGAGCATCTCGAAGCCGTGCTGTCCGGACTCCGCGGCGAGCCGCGCCGCGTCGAGCGCCTTGTCGACGGCGAGGCTCACGGTGCCGTCCGCGGCCGCGAGCCAGCCTTCGGTGAGGCGCAGCTGGGGTTCGAAGACCGCCACGTGGCGTCCCACGCGGGTGCGTAACTCCGCGACGATGCGCCGGGCGCCGTCGACCTTTCCGAGCACGCAGTAACACTGGGCGAGTAGGAGGCGCGCCGGGAAGCTCCAGGTGGCCGCACTCTCGGAGGTGAGCGCCGCGACCGTCTGTTCCATGGGCGCAACAGCCTGGCCGAAGCGGCCGCGGGCCACCTCGACCGTGCCGGCCAGGACATTGGCCATACCCCACGCCAGGTACTGACCGGGGGAGGAGATGCGCAGGATGTCGCCACAACGGCGTTCGGCGGCGGCGAAGTCGCCGGCGAGGACCAGCGCCCTGATCTCCCCGAAGGCGCTCAGGTAGCGCAGCAATCCGTCGACCTTCGCCTCGACGGTGAGACCGCGTTCGGCGACGGCCGCGACGTCGGGGAGTTCACCGGCCTGCGCCAGGGCGAGGGCGCCCCCGATGATCGCCCACTCCACCGCCGAGGCAGGGGCGTCCGGCTCGGCGAGGACCCGGCGCGACAACCGGATGGCATCGGGCAGTTGGTTCTTGAAGGCCAGCGACGCCGCGCAGAGTCCGTCGAGGAAGAGGGTCAGCGACGGATGGCTGACGCGGGACCGCAGCAGCTTCAACACCTGGTCGGCGGTGTCGGCGTCACCCATCGACCACTGCAGGTTGGCGATGCGGGCCGCCCCCCACAGTGTCAGCTCGAGTTCGTTGAGCTGCTCGGGATCGAACGCGGTGAGGATCTGATCCGATTCCGCCGCTTCCCCTTTCCACAGCAGGGCGCGGGCCAGCAGCTCGCTGGCGGGGAATCCGCCACCACGGTTGACGGCGGCGCGGGCGAGTCGCTCGCCGAGCGTGATGTTGCCCAGGGCGATCGCATCGCGCGCAGCCGCCACGAGCAGGTCGGGACTCGGCTGCTCGTCGCTGTCCAAGGTCAGTTCGGCGAGCCGGATGCGCTGCCCAGGATTGACCACCGGGCGGTCCCGCAGCGTCCGCACCAACTCGCCGCGCACCCGTCGGGCCGCGGCCACCCCGAGGCGGCGGCGGATCACCTCGCCGAACAACGGGTGGGTGAACTGGACGTCGAGCCGGTCGGCTTCCTCGGTGATGCGGACCAGACCGCGGACCTCGGCCTGCTCGACGGCCTCCGCGCCGGCCAGCGCGGTGAACGCGTCCAGCTCGAGCGGCTCACCGAAGGTCAGTAGGTGCAGTGCGTGCAGGATGTCGGGCGGCAGCTGTTCGACCCGCACATCGAGAAGTGATGCGAGTTCCGAAGTGACAGAGGCACGTCCGCGGAGTTGCCACACGCCGCGCACCTGACGCAGCGTGCCGGCTTCGATCGCGCCCTCGACCAGGTGCCGCACGAACATGGCGTTACCGCCCGAGGCCTCCCAGATCAGGTCGGCGGACAGTCCTTCCACCCGCCCGCCCAGTGCCTGCTCGATCAACCGCGAGCACTGCTGTTTGGTGAACGGTTTGAGGTGCAGGCGTTGCAGATAGCCGTCTTTCCACAGCGAGGTGATGGCGTCGGGGACCGGCTCCCCGTCGCGGATGGTGGCGACGATGCGCACCGATCCGTCGAGCGCCAGTTGGTGCAACAGGGTCGCCGAGAGTTGATCGAGCAGGTGAGCGTCGTCGACGCCGATGATCGAGTGTTCCTCGGACAGAATCGTCTGCCGGGCGGCTGCCAGGAAAGCCATCATGTCTCGGGCGGTGGCCGAACCCACGAGGTGGGCGAAAACCCCGAGCGGAATGCTGCGCGCCGACTCGGTCGCCGCGATCCACTGGACTCGGTCGGGTAGGGATTTGGTCACCGACCGGGCCAACGTCGTCTTGCCCACCCCCGCGTCGCCGAACAGCACGATGCCACATCCGCTGCTATCGGACATCAGCGCGGATTTGATCAATGTGAACTCGTTGTCCCGGGAGAGTACGGGCCACGGCTGCGACGCCACGAAAACACACAATACCCACTTGAGCCCTGTGCGCATTCGCGTTATTGAATAAGAAAGTTATCCATTTAACGCAGCGCAGAAAATGGCGTTCACCGACCTTTCGGAATAACATTTCCATTCGCAAGATTCTCGAATCGCGTAGGGCGCTACTCGTGACCCGCCCGGCGTCGGTGACCAGAGTTCCCGGCATGTCCGACGTTCGCCGCCGCAAGCTCACCGAGTGGACGCGCCGCTACCTGCCGTGTGAGATCGCCGGAACAGCCTCCGAATTCCTCTGTGCTGCAGCGGCATACGGATTGACCGGATCTCTCGCGATGGCCGCGTTGGCCGGCACGATCGGCTCCTCGGTCGGCTACTACGCGACCGCGTATGTCGCGGCGCTGCGCTGGTCCTACCGTGGCCGGCAGGGCAACTGGCCGATGCGGGTGCTCATCGCCAATGCGCTGGCCGTCCGCAGCGTCGCCGTCGTCGAATTCGGCCCCGCCGAGGCCGTGGACAGCGGTCTGGTGCGGCCGCTCGCGTTCTACGCCGGACCCCAGCTGCTCGGCGGCCTCGCGGCCGGATGGATCGCCGCGAAAGTCTTCTCCGACATCGTGTTCTACGCCTTGGCCGTGTGCAGTTACGAGCGCTTCGGCGCGCTGTTGGCGGGCCGGCACCACACCCAGAAGGAACATCACCATGGATCCGATCCGGCGACATCAGCTGCGTGAAACGCTGCGCGCGCGGGCCGTGCGGCATTCGTGGGCGGACCTGGTGGCCGCGCACGGGACACCCGTCCTGGTTCTCGACCCGGCCGCGGTGGCCTCGGCCTACCGGCGGCTCAGCGCCGAACTGAGGGGCTTCGGGCTGCACTATGCCGTCAAGGCCCTCCCGCATCCCGCCGCGCTGACAGCGATCGCGTCGTGCGGTGGCGGATTCGACGTCGCCACGAACGCCGAGATCGATCGCGTACGGGCCCTGGGGTTCCCGATGCACCGGTGCATCCACACCCATCCGGTCAAGAAGCCGGCCGACATCGACCACGCCTACCGGGCCGGGATCCGGACGTTCGTGGTGGACAATCCGGTGGAGGCGCAGAAGTTCTACGGACGTGACCGCGACCTCGAGGTGCTGGTCCGGCTGGCCTTCCCGAATCCCACGGCCAAATCGGACCTGTCGACGAAGTTCGGGGTGGAAGTGCGCGACGCGGAACTCGTCGTCAAACACGTTCTCGACACCGGGGTCGCGTTCGGCGGGTTCAGCTTCCACGTCGGCAGCCAGGGGTCGACGGTGCAGCCTTACCGCACGGCGCTGCGGTCCACGCTGGAGCTGTGCGATCACATCCACCGCACGCTAGGGGTCCGCGCGCACACCATCGACATCGGGGGCGGATTCCCGGTGTCCTACCGGGACAGTATGCCCGGCATCGATCGGATCGCCACGGCGGTCGACGAGGTCCTGGGGGAGCGGCGCGGGCAGTTCCGGCTCCTCGCCGAACCGGGCCGGTTCCTGGCCGCCGAGGCCATGACCCTGTTCACCAGTGTGGTCGGCACGGCAACCCGAGGCGGCAAGGTGTGGCACTACCTCGACGACGGCCTCTACGGCAGTTACTCCAACATCCTCACCGAAGACGTTCATCCGCCGATCCTGGCGATGCGTGAGTTGAGCGGAAGCCCGTCGGCGGCATGGGGTGCGATGGAACCGGTCACGCTGGCCGGACCGACATGCGACAGCATCGACGTCGTGGCGCACGACTATCCGATGCCGCCGCTGACGGTCGGCGACGTCCTCGTCAGCCCGCTGATGGGCGCCTACACCACCGTGACCTCCTCGCGCTTCAACGGCATCGCGCAGACGCCGATCGTGGTGTCCGACAGCGGCGACGCCTGGGAGGCCTGAGCGCAGAGGCCAACGGCTCCGCGAATCGCTTAGCCCCCGGAGGCGATTCGCGGAGCCGTGGCGTTCAATCAGGCTCGTGTCCGTGAGAGGTTCACGGGAACTGTCCGGCCGAGGTCGGCAGTGCGTTGGTCAGTTTGGTGTCGATCCTGTGGGCCTTCTGCGGGAACTCGCCGATCGACGACGTCATGCGCAGGAACCAGTCCCACTCGATCGCGTTGTCGATGCCCAGAGGCCGGAATCCGCGCAAATCAACGCCGGGCGCACCGGTCGTGTTGTCGAGGATCGGGACGAAGTGCTCGTCGAGTGCACCGCGGTGGATGTTGGTCTTGTACTTCGACCGCACCATCGAGTGTCCGAAACGGTAAGCTGCCCCGGCAAATTCGACAGGCATGTAGGGCTGGTCGCGCCAGGCGTAGACGTCGTCGAGGCCCCGTGTCCACACGGTTCGGCCGTCGGCGCCGACGTCCTTCCGCAGCGCGACGTCGAACGGCTCGGCGTGCGATTCCGCGGCCGCGCGGTCCACCAGCGTGTTGTGTGCCGCCAAGAAAGACACGTGCAATTGGCTGACGATGCTGTTCTCGTCGTTGCGCGGATCTCCGATCAGGGCCCGCCCTCTGCTGTTCCGGGGAAGGTCGTGCACTGCCGTGCCGTCGATCGGATCGAGCAGGAACTTCACTAGATGCGTCGCATCCTCGTCGATGTCACGGGGCGGCACGGGTGTGGCGTCGGGCAACAACTTCTCGACCATCAGCGTGTTGGCCACGTTCAGACACCACTCTTCGAGCGCCTGCCCGTCGGTGATCGGGGCGCCGGTCGCGCCGACCGGGCGCCAAGGTTCGAGATCGTCGAACAACCGGCCGTAGGGCCCGTGGTAGAACCGCGAACGCGGTGCGGTCACCTCACGTGCGGCGGATCGGTGCGACATGGCGTCCCTTTCGCCGATTGGCCTGACGGGACGAGGGTCACACGATGCGACGGGCCGGTCGCGAGTAGCGCACTACTCGACTTTCAGGCCGGCCATCGCGTCCGCAGTGCGAGAGGAGCCCAGTCCGGCCAGTTCGGAGCGCCGACCGGGTTCCCGCCGGCGAACTGTGCGACGATGCGCGGCCCCTTACGGTGGCTGTTGTCGTACACCGTCGCGCTGTCACATGATGCGATGGCGGGGACCACGAGGTCCCACAACCGACGGTGGCGCTGCCGGATCTTGTCCTCCGCGACGTTGTGGCCTCCGGCCAGCACCCGGTGCCTGACGCGTTCGACCGCGAGGTCTTCGGGGATCAGCAGCACGTGCAGGACGACGGTGTAGTCGCGCGTGTGCGCCTCGGCGACGAGGTCGAGTTTGGAGGGGTGGGAGAAGACCGTCTCGGCGATGAAGGACTGGCCCGCCCGGATCAGTGCCGTGCGGGTGGCGGCGGCGATCCGTGCGGCCTCGTACGAGTGGCGTTCGGCGTCGGCGGGCCAGCGCTGCCGCGCGATGTCGTCGGCGTTGACGAACGGACTGCCCGGCAGGAGGGGACCCAGCGTGAACGCGACGAAGGTCGACTTACCCGCGCCGTTCGGTCCGACGACGAGGTCGAGTCGGTGCATCCCCGCGGTGCCGGATCAGGACGACGTGTCGTCGAGGACGACGGACGTGCCGTCGGGTCGGTACTGCACGATCCGTCCGTCGTCGTCGAGGGCGACGGTGGTGACGCCGCTCGCCGCCAGCATGGTTCCGTAGTCGGCGCGGGCGAGGTGTTCCTCGACGGCCGCGGAGATCTCGGCGTTGAACACGACGCCCTCTTCGGGATTCAGACTGCTCGGGTCGGCCTCACCGGCCAGCACGGCCTCCACGCGGCGACGGGCGGCGGTGTGGTGGCTCGAGACCGCCCGCCCGACGCGTGCCCAGTGGTCAAGCTGCTGCTTGGCGGATCGGCTCTGCCGCGCGCCCTCGGCGGCCGCGCTCTCGATCAGATCCGCGGCGACCCGGGTCACCCGGTCTGCGACCTCAGCCATGACCACCTCCTGTAGCAAGCTGCTACAAGCGTAGCAATCTGCTACCCGGGGCCGCCACCTCAGGGCGCAAGCGGGGATGGGCGACCACTCACAACTGCACTCCGCGCGTCAGCGCACCGTCGACGAGCAGGTTCGTTCCGGTGATGAAGCCGGCCCTGGGGCTGCTGAGGAACACCACCGCGTTGGCCACCTCCTCGGGGGTGGCCATCCGGCCCGTGGGGTTCAACCCGAGCGCCGTGGCGAACAGCGCGGGATCGTTCTCCTCGATCGACGACCACACCCCGCCGGGGAAGTAGGTGTTGCCGGGGCTGACCGTGTTGGCGCGCACCCCCTGGGCCGCGAGCTTGTACGCCAGCCCCTGCGTGTAGTGGATGATCGCGGCCTTCATGGTGCCGTACGGCCCTGCGGCGAAGTCGATCTCGCGGCCGGAGACACTCGAGATCGTCACGATCGATCCGCCCGCGGGGGTCATCAGGTGGGGCAGCGCGGCGTCCACCAGACCCACCGTGCCCATCAGGTCCACATCGAACGACGTGCGCCAGTTCTCCACCGACTCCGGAATCGCCAGCGCACTCACGTTGGCCACCACCCCGTCGAGGCCGCCCAGCGAGTCGGCCGCGGAACCCACCCAGTTCGCCAGCGCCGCCGGATCACCGACGTCCACCGCGGCACCGAACACCCGCGCCCCGTCGACGGCCAGCTCCACTTCGGACTCCGCGACCGCTTCGGGGGTGCGGGCGCAGAATGCGACCGCCGCCCCTTCGGCGAGCAGACCTTCGACGACCGCGCGGCCGATACCGCGGGTGCCGCCGGTGACCGCGAACCGCTTGCCGGACAGACCCAGATCCATGACAGCCTCCTCAGTAGGTGATCGTTCCCAATGATGCTGCGGCGGCGCGTAAGTCAGCGTGGATGTCGCCGTAGGCCGCCGCGGCGGGCAGGAGCCGCTTGTCGATCTTGGTCACCGAACTGTAGTTCGTGTCCACCACATTGGCGATCGGCGCCAGCGAGATCTGGGTGAGCAACTGGTACGCGTCGAACCGGTCCAGTCCGTACAGCTCACCCAGCCAGGTGATCATCTCGACCTGTCCGGCCCGCCACGCTTCCTCGAGCGGGCGGCCCGAGCCGATGGACAACAGGTGCGTATCGGTCTCCAGGCGCGGCCAGGCGGGCCCACCGCCCTTGATCAGGTCGACGATCACCGTCACGTGCATGGCCCCTTCGACCGCGGTGCCACACGATTCCCCTTCGCCCTGGCGGTAGTGTCCGTCGCCGAGGGAGAACAGCGCACCGGGGACGTTCACCCGCAGATAGCAGGTCGCACCCGCGGCCATCTCGGGCGTGTCCATGTTGCCGCCGAACACGTCCGGCACGAGGGACGTGCGGACCTCGCGCCGGGCGGGCGCGACGCCGACCGTGCCGAGCATCGGGTTCGCCGGCAGCGCCAGCTCGAAGTCGCTGCCGTGGGCACTGAACGCCAGAGTCTCAGCGGCGGAGTCGTATTCGTAGATATAGGTGCGCTCCGGCAGCGGATCCTGCAGCGTCGGACTGACCGGCACGCTGGTGAGCCCGCCGAAGAACGGGATCAACGTCGACGCACCCCAGGTCCGCGCGGGGGTCAGATCGACGAGGTGAACAGCCAGGGTGTCGCCGGGTTCTGCGCCCTCGATCCAGAACGGACCGGTCTGGGGGTTGAGGTCCTCGGTGTCCAGTGCGCTGGTCGCGACGTCAGCGGTGCTCGTGATCCGTCCGCCATAGGCGTCTTCGGTCCACAGGGTGAGCATGGTGCGCGGGTTGATCCGCATGACCGGCGCCGCCCCGCCGAAGGTGAATGCGAACTGCTCGGGCGAGGGGACGAAGGTGACGTGGTCCATGGCTGTCATCCTCACCCGCCGGGGCCGCCGCTGCAGCATTTCGGTCCCGCCCGAGGCGCGCCACGGGAATGTGACGGCGCTCTCACCGGTTGGCACCCGACATGGCGAAGATGACCAATGACGAGCGTGAGCAGTTCCTGGCCGACGTGCACGTCGGCGTCATCGCGGTCGAACGGCCCGGCCGGGCGCCGCTGGCGGTGCCGATCTGGTACGGCTACCGGCCGGGCGGTGAGGTGGTGTTGTGGACGGAGTCAGAGTCGCTCAAGCACAAGCTGATTCGCGACGCCGGCCGGTTCGCCATCACCGTCCAGGACGAGCGGCCCCCGTATCGGTACGTCACCGCCGAGGGTGACGTCACGAGCATCGAGCCCGCCGCCGACGCGGACGTACGCGCGCTGGCGGTCCGCTATCTCGGCGCCGACGCGGGGGAGAGCTTCACCGACGAGAACCTCACCCCGACGTCGATCGTGATTCGCATGCGTCCCCAACGCTGGCTGAGCATGAGCTACGCCGACTGAGCGGCCGGCTCAGTTGGAGGCGTCGAGGATCTTGATCGCGAAGACCAGCGAGTCACCCGGCTCGATGCCCGCAGCCGGCTGGCCCTCGGGGTAGCCGTCGGCTGAGGTCATGGCGACGGCGACCGTGGACCCGACCTTCTGGCCGGCGATGGCCTTCTGGAAGCCCGGCACGACGCCGTCGAGCGGGAACTCGACCGGTTCGCCCCGCTCGTAGCTGTTGTCGAACACCGACCCGTCCCGCCCGTTGACGCCCATGTAGCAGACGGTGACCGCGGCGGTGTCGGCGACGACGGGACCGTCACCGGGCTGCAGTGTCTGCACCTGGGTCTCGGTCACGCTGAAGGGTGCCTCGACTTTGACGTCGGGCGCGCTGGTGTCAGTCGAGCCGGTGACCGCGACGCTGCCGGTGGTACCGGGCAGTGTCCACTCCGGTGTCCCCGCGTTCTGCGGTGCGGCGGTGGGGCAGGTGGCAGCCGCGGTCGCGGTTTCGGTGTTCGAGGAGGGGAGCACTTCGTCGGCCCACGACGCACTCGTCGGGGAGGAGGTGCTCGCCGCGGAGTCGTCCGCATCGCTGCCGCAGCCGGCGAGGGTCATGACGAGCGCCGCGGCGCAGCCGACGAGCGTGGCGGGGTAAGAGGCACCAGAGAAGTTCACGGCCGCCACGCTACACAGGCGAGCGAGTCGGCTTATGCGGGCCGAAGGACAGCGACGAGGAAGTCGGCATCGTCGGTGAAGGGACGCAGATCCCACGTCGACAGCAGCAGGTCGGGCGTGAAGCCCGCCTCCGCCGCATCCTGGAGGAACTGGCCGAACTCGTAGTCCCGGCCGGCGCCGAAACCGATCACGGCACGTCCGTCGTCGGCGAGGTGGGCGCGTAGACGGCTCAACACCTGCACACGGGTGCTGGGGGCGACGAAGGTCATCACGTTGCCTGCCGAGGCGATCAGGTCAAACGGTTCGGTGATGCCGCGGGCGGGCAGGTCCAGCTCGGCGAGGTCGCCGACCAGCCAGCGCGGCCCCGGGTGGTCCTGCTCGGCGGCCTCGATCAGCACCGGATCGACGTCCACTCCCACCACGTCGTGGCCTGCGGCGGCCAGATACCCGCCCATCCGGCCGGGCCCGCAACCCGCGTCGAGGATGCGGGCGCCGCGCGGCGCCATCGCGTCCACCAGGCGCGCCTCTCCGTTGAGATCCGCACCGTCGCGGGCCATCGCGCGGAAGCGCTCGACGTACCAGTGCGAGTGCCCCGGGTCGGCTGCGACCTTTTGCATCCAGATGCTCGGCTCGACCACGTGGCCATTGTCGCAAGCCGAGCCGGGGTCCGCGGCAGGCGGTGGGGCCGGGAGCCCTAGCCTGGTGCCATGGCTGACGAGATGTGGAGCGTTCAGATCGGCGAGATGCCCGATCCTGACAACCCGGGCGTGCCGCCGGTGCCGACGACGGTCTACGAAGGCGATGAGGCCGGCGCGCGGGCGGCGTACCAGGAGCACTCCGGCAAAGCTGACAGCCAGGGTTACCGCTACGTGATGCTGCGCCAGGTCGGCGATGTGATCGAACTGTGGGGGACCCCGCCGGCCGTCGGGTAGCTCAAGTCCGCTCGGCAAGTGCGGCAAGGTTTCTCAGCGAGTTGTCCAGGTGCTGCGGCGCGAACGGCGGGAACTCGATGTCGCGGTTGCCCGGCGGTACGCCCGACCAGTCGTAGGTCAGCGTGACCTCGGTCCGGTCGGCCCCCACGGGCGTCAGGTCGTAGCGCCAGCTCCACCCGCCGTAGTCGACGGTGTCGTCGTCGGGGTTGGGGTGCCCGGGGATGTGGCGGGGTTCGGCCCCCGGCTGCCACGCGATGGCGCGTGGACGGTCGAACACCTCGACGCGGTTCACCATTTCGTAGTGCTTGTTGGGGTGGCCGTCGTGATACATCGCCATCCGGAAGATCTGGCCGGTTGCGGTCAGCGGCGTGCCGTCGACCGGTTGCTGCACCCAACCGGTGCCGTCGATCTTCATGTGTGTCGCCGGGTCGGCGAGCACGTCGAACACGGCCTCGGCCGGCGCGTTCACCACTGTCCGTGCCACTACGAATTCCTGGGTCATGCCGATACTGACCGCGCGCGGCAGGCGAATTCATCGCCGTCTGGCGATGTGGTCACGTCGTCTCGTCCTGCGCGCGCGCCAGATATGCGGCGAGATTGGACAGCGACGAGGTCATGCCTTCCGCGTGGTCTTCTGCGGAGATCCCCGTCGGTACGTCGGCGGCCGTCATGTCGACCCGGGTGCCGCCGTCGACGGCGGTCACGGACCACGTCATGGTCATGGTTCCGGCGTACGCAGGATCGGCCGAGGTGAAGTCCACTTGCTGGACGATGCGCGCATTGGGTTCGATGGCCACGAACCGTGCTTCGACGACGTCTGAGTCGACGGTGGTCTTGCCGCCGGATGCCGGGGTCTGCTGATACGCCAACACCATCCGGTACGAGCCACCTGCTCGGGCGTCGAAGTGGTCGAATCTCCCCGTCATACCGGCGGGCGGCAGCCAGACCGCGAGGGCATCCGGATCGATCAACGCCGCGTAGACACGGGCCGGCGGCGCGTCGATGACCCGCGAAGCGGAATCCGTGCGTCCCATGGCTTCACCTCGACGTTGCGTTGATCTCCGAATGGTAGGGCTCGATTCGGACAACGCGCCACCTAGAACAGTCTCAGCGCGTCGGCGAGCATGCGGTGTCCTTGGTCCTCGAATCGCTTGTCGCCGACCTGGTATGCCCACACCGCGGTGCCGATCGCTTCGTGCAGGGCCAGCATGCGCCACTCATCGGGGGTCCGCGGATCGCCGCCGTAGCCGGCGAAGAACGCCTCTTCGAGCTCACCGTCCAGTCGCCACTGCTGGGCCGCGAGTCGACAGAAATCGCTGATGGCGGGGCGCCAACCGAAGCGCCCGAAGTCGATGACCTTGATCGTGGCGTCGTCGACGAGCCAGTTCCTGGGCTGCCAGTCGCCGTGGGTCGGAACGACGACGAGGGGACGCGGCCGGTGCGCGCTCAGGATCTCTCGCAGCCTGGTGACGACCTCCGGCGCAATGCGGTTCGGTTTGTCAAGCAACGCAACGGATTTCGTCGTCGCGTCGATGTCCCAGTGCGGATCGACGCGTCGGTCCTGATCGTGGAACAGTCGCGCGAGTCGGCCTGCCTGCCGATAGGTGTCCGGAGCGAACTCAGCGGCGGTGCCCTCGACGAGTGATCCGTGGAGGTATCGGATGACGAGGAGATTCGCGCCGCGGTCGTGGTGAAGCATCTCGGCGGCGCGTCCGGTCCGTGCCAAGCAGTCGGTGAACCGTTGATAGGCAGTGATCTCTCGGCTGATGTGGTGATTCGTCGGGCCGGCGGCCTTGACGACCACTCGTCCGTGTTCGGAGTCGACGTCGAGAACGACGGTGTCGACGAGATTCCAGCTCATGTCGCGGCGAAGGCGAGCGTGGGGGAGCCAGCGCGCCAGAAGGGCCGCCTGCTGGTCAGTGAGCCGCCCTCCATGCCATGACTGCACACGCGCAACGCTATCTCGGTTGTCTCAGCCCGACGCCCACATACGATTCGGTGGAGCCGACGGGAACTTTGGGGGCGCGATGATCGCGGACCGGTGGGGCGTCACAGACGCCGAGGTGGCGCAGCGGTATCCCTGCGACGACATCGTTACCCATCCGGCAGGGGAGTTCTGGCGAGGAGTCACCGTGTACGCGGACCCTGGACGGGTCTGGCCCTGGTTGACCCAGATCCGGGTGGCGCCGTACTCCTACGACTGGCTCGACAATCTGGGCCGCCGGTCGCCGCGCGCACTGCTGGACTTGCCGGAGCCGGTGGTCGGTGACCCTTTCACCTCCGCCGGAGGACGACGCCTCGGCGCCATCCTGTCGGTCACACCGCAGCGTCAGCTGACTGGGCGTGTCGCCGGCGCGGTGATGTCGTACGTGCTGAAGCCCGATCGAGGCGGCACCCGTCTGCTGCTGAAGATCAACGTTCCGGCGCGTCGTCTCAGCGGCCTGTTCCTTCCGTTGCTGTCGGTCGGCGACCTGGTGATGGCGCGCCGTCAGCTCCTGAACGTCAAACGTCTCGCCGAACAGTGACGCGCCGGATGCCGGTCAAGGCCGCAGGATGTCAGCCGGGGATACGGTGTCGACGAATGCGCGCGCGGCGGTCGCGAGCTCTCTGTCGGCGGTCGCCAGCGCGTCAGCCTGTAGCCGGGTCAGCGCGATGTACTCGGCTCGGTAGGTGTCCGGCCAGTTCAGCTCGGCGGCGATTCGCCATGCGTGGTCCTGTAGGACTCGGTCGCCGAGGAGCCGAATACGAAGGCCGCGAACGCCGTCGAGGATTTTCCTGCCAGTGTGTTCCGCGATCTCGCCGCGATGCACTGTTTCGTACACGAGGGCGAGGGCCTGGGAGCGCATGAGGGTCGGAGCCGCCAGGCTGTGCTCGGATGGAATGGTTGCTCCCTTGGCAACCAGGTCAATGGCCGCCGGTGCATCTATGACGAACACTGTCATACCGAGCACCATCGCATGCGGGCCACGGGTATGTCCGATCAATCGTGTCTCGCCTCGTAGCGCAGCAGGACCGTGCCGCCCGGGAAGGTGCGGTTCTCCAACAGCCGCAACGAGATCCATGACGGCAGCGTAGGAAGGAACGGGATGCCGCCGCCTACGGCCGTGGGCGCGACCACGATCCGGTATTCGTCCACCAGTCCGGCCTGCACGATCGGGGCGGCCAGCGTCGCGCCGGCCACCTCCAGCCTGCCGTCGGTTTCGGCTTTCAGCTTCCTCACCACCTCGACCGGGTCGCCGCGTTCCAGACGGGAGTTCCAGTCGACGGACTCGAGGGTGCGCGAGAACACGACTTTCGGCATGTCGCGCCAGATGCGCGCGTAGTCGACGATCATCGGGGTGGCATCCGGGGCCTGGTCGGCAGTCGGCCAGTACGCGGACATCAGTTCGTAGAGCCGCCGCCCGTAGAACGACAGAGCGGTCCCTCTCTCGAAGTCGTTCCAGTACTGGTGGAGTTCTTCGCTCGGTTCGGACCAGTCGATGCTGCCTTGTGCGTCGGCGATGTACCCGTCCACCGACACGTTGAAGCCATAGATCAGTGTGCCCATGCACATCAGACTGCACATGAAAGCAGAACTCATCGCGACCGCCACACGAGTCATTGTCGAATCGTTGTGAGCGGCGAGCGTCATGCGATGAGAGCGACTCCGGTGCAGACACCAGCGTCGCTTAGGGCCTTGCATCCACGTGGGTCACCCGACGACCTCGACACGCGGGTTCCGTGGTGCGATCAGCCCCAGACGGAAGCAACATGAGCAGGCCGATACCGGTCAGGACGAACGCCACCCACATCGGCCGTAGGACGCTGGACCCCGACAGCGCCATGGCCGCAAGTGCCGGGCCGGCGGCGGCTCCGATGTTGAGCGCGACGGTTGCGTAGGCACCTGCCGTGGTGGGCGCTTCGGACGCGGCATAGAGCACCCGCGCGATCAGCGTGCTCCCCACCGCGAACGCCAGAACGCCCTGGACGAAAACCAGGGTCATCAGCAACACGGGCTGTGTGGCGACGAGTGCGAGGGCTAGCCACCCCAAGAGCAGGAGGGGAGAGGCCAGGCCGAGAAGCAGACGGGGGTGCCGGTCGCAGAGACGCCCGGCGGTGGTGACTCCGACGAAGGACCCGATGCCGAACAGGACCAGGGCGAGTGGGACCCACACCTCATCCAGTCCAGCGGTCGCGGTCACGACGGGAGTGAGGAAGGTGAAAGCGGCGAAGGTGCCGCCGTTGACCAACGCTCCGAGCAGCATCGCCATGAGCAATCGGGGCGCTCGGAGCTGCGCCAGCTCGAAAGCCAGTGACGCATCAGCCTCGGCCTCTTCCAGTGCCGGCTCCGTGCGGCGGCGGACCCCGGTGAGGATGCCGACCGCGGCGGGGACGCACAGCAGCGCGACCGCCCAGAACGTCGCTCGCCAACTCATCGCGGTGCCGAGCATTGCGCCCGCCGGGACGCCTGCGACGGTAGCGATCGTCGTCAGGCAGCCGTCATCAACGTCCTGCCCCGCAACGCCTAGTTGCTGGTCGGCGGAGCCTGTGGGTGAAACGGTTGATACCACCACCAGTCGGCGCGTTCACCGGTCGGTCCCCGGCAGGGTGCCACTACCGGCGGAGACTTCCTCGGCCGACGTGCCAGCGATCCCGACCCGAGTTCGCGGCCGGCGCTGTCGGTCACGATGAGTTGGCTGGCTGGTCCGGTGATGGTGATGAAGCCTCGATGGTGCTGGCGGTGATGGTGGGGACATACCAGTACGAGATTGCTCAGCTCGGTCGGACCGCCGTCTTCCCAGTGCCGAATGTGATGGGCGTGCAGACCGCGGGTGGCTCCGCACCCGGGGACAACGCAGGTGAGGTCGCGATGCTCGAGCGCACGACGGAGCCGACGACTGATCAGTCGGGTCGACCGACCGGAACCGATGACCTGCCCGTCACGCTCGAACCACACTTCGCACGTGGCATCACAAGTCAGGTACCGGCGATCGACATCGGACAGTAGCGGACCCAGATGCAATGCGGCGATGCGTTCCTTGACGTCGAGGTGCATCACCACGGTGGTGCGATGCCCGTGCGGTCGACGGCCGACTTCGGCGTCCCAACCGGTTTCGACCAGCCGCATGAACGCATCGATGCGCGTCGGCATCGGGGGCCGTTGACCGGGTTCGCCGTCGCTGTTGTGGCTGTTGTCGTTGTCGGTGTCGTGGTCGGCTTTCCAGTCGCTGATCATCCCATCGTGGTGGGATTGCAGGGCAGCATCGAGCTTCGCCGACTCGGCGTTGGGGAGTGTGATCCGCCAGCGGGTGAATTCACCGTCGATGGTCTTGCTGATCGCCGACTCCGGCTCCGGGCGTGGCTTGGGTTCGGGCTGCGGTTCCAGCTTGACCGCGGTGCGAAGCTGATTGACCGTCGCACTACGGGCGAACTCGGCGTAGTGGGCGTCGGATCCGTCGCCGGCTCGCTTGGCGATCACGCCGACCTGGTCCAGCGATAAGCGGCCTTCGCGCATGCCTTGTGCGCAGAGGGGGAAGGCCTCGAGTCGCTGCGCGACCGCGGTGATGGTCTCGGCGGTACTCGACGAGACACCGGTCTTCCATGCCACCAACGCCGGAATCGACCTTGCGCCGGTGAAGCCGGCCAATCCGGCGCGGTCGATCTCGGCGACGATCTCGACGATGCGTCCATCGATGGCGTTGCGCTGTCCGGTCAACTCGGCCAGTTCGTCGAACAGCACCTCGAGACGATCGACAGGACGCAGTTCGGCGCCGGCCGAGGCTTCGATCGAGGACATGACCTCAGCATTGCAGAGGGGTACGACATGTTTTGGCGGTGCTGCTGCACAAGCGTGACCGGTCGGCCGCGGATCCGAAGCTGTTGAGCGACAACAAAGCACCGCAGTTCAGCTTACTTGACATAATGTGGCTTATCGGTAAAACGGTATGCGGGGTGGCGCCTCGTGGCGCTGGATACTTGTCCGATCCGGAGCTAGTCGAGTCGGCCGGCGAAGCTGTCCGATCCACCCATGCTGTCGAGAACTGTCTGACTCGTTCGACTGCCGATCTCGATCGCGAGCATGCTCCGCGACTACTTCAGTGTGGCCGGACCGTGAGACAAGCCGATGATCCAGAATCAGGTGACAGCGCCGGAGAATCTCGTATCAAAGCCCCGCGCCCACCCGATCGATTCGTCACCGTGACGTTATCGTCACGCTGTAGCGCACCCGTTCAGGCGTGCCACTTCTGAGGCCCGAACGGATTTCCCGTTGCCGCCGCACGACCCCATTATGGCGCTGACCTTCCGGAGGCCGCCTGCCGCGGGAACAGCTGATCCAAGCCGTCGGCGACACGGGTGCTGCACACCTTGGAGACAGTCGGCGATCCTGCTGTCCAGAACTGTCTGACAGTGCCGCCCGCCCATGCCCTGCGCTCGTTCGGCTGCTGACAGCGCCGGAGAATCTCGTATCGGCCCCGGGCGCCCACCCGATCTATTCGTCACTGTGACGTTATCGTCACGCTGTAAGCCGCACCCGTTCAGGCGCCACTCCTGAGGCCCGAACGGATTTCCCGTTGTCGCCGCACCACCTCATTAGCGCGCTGACCTTCCGGGGGTGCCTGCCGCGGGGACAGCTGATCTATCCGTCGGCGACACGGGTGCTGCACAGCTCGCAGACGGTCGGCGACCATGTCAGGGACGCGGCAGGTTGTCGGGAAAACCGGTGCGGTGGTGTTGATCGCCGCACAGTCGACATGCGGTGGCCGGTATCGGAATCTCGAAGTAGGTCTTGTCTTTTAAGGGGTCCAGTCGCTCGATTGCTACATCGACGGCCCGGTGATGCAGACGGCATCACCGGCACCCCGGGCTCCGCTACGCGAAATGCGCTGCGGCACTGGTTAGTTACTGCCTGGCCGTGCGGTTGAACTCGATCATAGTGACAGGCGACGCTGATCGTGTGGTGCTGCCATGGCCAGACTGCGGCGCGGGCCGACGGCTCGCAGAGGCTCTGTCTCCCCAGCCAGTCATCGCCCAGCTCGTGCCTGGCACAAACACTGACGCCGGCATCGTCTGCACCGCCGCACAACGCCGGTACGTCAAGGACTCGGTAGCCTAAATTACCTCTGCCAGCGCGCAATTCGAGGCGTTGACTCCACGTCGGTAACTGCTCGGATACGTCGCCCCGCGCTCGTAGGCCGTCCTCAGTGAACGGGGTCTGCCTCACCGCGTTCGGTGCGGCAGTGCGAAGGCGAGCCGATCGATCATGGCGCGACCCTCGACCGCGGCAACGATGGTGTCCGGTCGACGGCGCGGAGGTAGTCGAGCACCGGAGCCTGGTCGTAGATCAGGGTTGTGGTGAGGACACCGCGGTACTCGATCATGCGCACACGGCCGATTGGCGTCCTCGTCTCGACGTCTCTTCGTCTCGCGGGGATCTCCCGCACACCATTGCTGAGAAGCGTGACCACCTTGACGAGGTCGCACCCACCGCCATCCGCTCAGCCAGCGCATGGGTCACCGGTGCCACTGTGCACCTCGACGGGGCGATTCGTCAAAGTGACACATGCTCGTCGTGGTGCCCCACCCCACGATGAACACCAGCGACGCTCGCGGCCGAACGCGCCGACGGAAGCACGGTGCGGCGCACAACAGTGGCGGCGTTCGAACCACCGATACCCGGCCGGAGCATGATGCGGTCATGGCGAAGTCGTTCACGCTTGTTCAGCTCAGGTACTTCATGGTGGTCGCGCGGCTCGAGAACATGCGCGCGGCGGCGTACGAGCTCAACGTCACCCAGTCGACCCTGTCCGCCGCCATCCAGCAGCTGGAGCGCGATGTCGGGGTCCAGCTCTTCCACCGTCGGTCCACCCGCGGCCTGCGCCTGACGGCAGAGGGCCGCCGGCTGCTCATCGGCGCCAGGACGGTGCTCGAGGACGTCGACCTCCTGTACCACTCGGTGCGCGCGGAACGTGAGGAACTGGCGGGTGATCTGGTAGCCGGGATCTTCTCCCCCATCGCGCCGTTCCTTGCGCCGCGCATCCTCACCGTGTTCAAGCAGCGGCATCCCGCGGTCAAGCTGAGCTTTTTGGAGGCCGACCAGGAGACGCTGATCCGCTCCATGGCCGAGGGTATCTGCGAGACGGCACTCATGTACGACCTGGGGCTGGGCACCGATTACGAGTACCGCGTCCTGCAGCGAGTCCCCCCACACCTCCTGGTGGCGGAGAACCACCCCCGGGCATCGGCGCCGGACGAGCCGGTGCACCTGCGGGAGTTCGAGGACGAGCCGTTCATCCTGCTGGATCTCAAACACAGCCGGGAGTACTACCTGGACCTGTTCAAGCGGCTCGGGCTGCGTCCGCGCGTCCGGCACCTGGTGTCGGGCTACGAGACGGTGCGGTCCTACGTGAGCATGGGTCACGGCTATTCACTGCTCAACTGGCGGCTGGCCCGAGACGCGACATATGCCGGTCGGCGCGTTATTCCCCTCCAACTGGCCGATGACCTGCCGCCCATCGAACTGGTGCTCGTGCGCCTCCGCGACAGCCGGCCGACGCGGAAATCGTCTGCCTTCCAGGAGGTTTGTCTCGAGATACAAGGAGGCGGCGACATCGCGGCAAGCCTCTGATCGTTTTTTCCGAACAATCTGTGCAGTCTTTTCCGTTGGACTCGTTCGACGCAGGTCACCAAACTGGTCAAATCCATCGAGCCGAGGAAAACCTGTTCGCGCCAACGAGAGAAGACTCCCATGACCACGCAGCAACCCGTCGTGGCCGTCGCGGCGGACACGCCGCAGCACAGTTCCGGCATGCAGAAGCGGGTGCTGGCCGGCGGAAGTATCGGTCAGTTCATCGAATTCTATGACTTCACGCTGTACGGCATATCTGCGGTCACCTTGGCCAACCTCTTCTTCCCGGGGGAGAACGCGCTGGCCAGCCTCCTCGCCACGTTCGCGACGTTCGGTGTCGCCTTCCTGATCCGCCCGTTGGGTGGGATCTTCTTCGGGGCGCTCGGTGACCGGATCGGCCGGCGCAAGGTGCTGTTCATCACCCTGCTTTCGATCGGTACGGCCACCACCCTGATCGGCCTGCTGCCCACCTATGGCGCGATCGGAGTGCTCGCTCCCGTGCTACTGGTGCTGTGCCGGCTGATCCAGGGCTTCTCAGCAGGCGGTGAATCGGTGGGGGCCCCAGCCTTCGTCTTCGAGCACGCGCCCCTGAGCCGACGTGGCTTCTGGATCAACGTCACGCTGGCCGCCACCGCGCTGCCGTCTGTGGTCGGCGGAACCCTGATCCTGGTCCTGTCGTCGACGATGTCGGCGGACGACTTCACCTCCTACGGGTGGCGCATCCCGTTCCTGCTCGCCCTACCGATGGCCTTCTTCGGTCTGTGGATCCGCGCCAAGACCGAGGAGTCGCCGGCCTTCCAGCAGGTGCTCGCCAAGCACGAGCACAAGGAGTACAGCCCGATCCGAGAGGCGTTCCGCGAGAACCGGATTCGTATGCTCCAGGTCATCTTCGTGCTTGCGCTGACGGCCATGGGCTTCTACTTCCTGTCGGGCTACTTCGTGTCTTATGTGCAGACCTCGAGCGATCTGAGCCGGGAAGCGTCGCTGCTGGCCAACGCGGTCGCGATGGCCCTCTACGCCGTATTGCTGCCGATCGGCGGCATCATCGGTGACCGCGTCGGCCGCAAGCCCATGCTCATCGCCGGTTCACTCGCCCTGGCGGTGCTGTCCATACCGTGCTTCATGCTGGTGACCAGCGGTTCGCTGCCCCTGGCCATCCTCGGGCAGCTGCTCTTCGTCGTGCCGATGTGCATCTACGGTGGCGGCTGCTACACGTTCTTCGTCGAGATCTTCACGACCGAAACGAGGTTCACGTCCGCGGCGATCAGCTACAACGTCGCGTACGCCGCCTTCGGTGGCACCGCACCGTTCATCGGCACCATGCTGGTATCCAACACCGGACACGACGCCGCACCTGGCTTCTACATGGCTACCGCCGCCGTCATCGTGCTGCTGCTTGTGGTCTTCACCAAGCTGCCGGAAACCCGCCAGCGCGTCAGCTGACAACATGAAGGAGGGCCACCATGGGTGCCACCGATTTCCTGAACGACTTCCACCACGTCGCGACCTTCGGCGCGACCCCGAACAATGGCGTCGACCGTCAGGCGGCGACGGACGAGGACAAACTCAGCCGCGACTGGTTCGCCGCCTTCGCCGCCCAGCGCGGGTGGGAACTGCGCATTGACGCCATCGGCAACATGTTCGCGCTCATCGAGTTCGTGCCCGACGCCCCGTATGTGTTGATCGGGTCGCACCTGGACTCGCAGCCGCTCGGCGGGCGGTTCGACGGCGCATACGGCGTGATCGCCGCTCTGCATGCCGCGGAGAGTGTGGCGGCCCGGGTCGCCGACGAACGCGCTTCCGTGCGCTTCAATCTCGCGGTGGTGAATTGGTTCAACGAAGAGGGTGGACGGTTCGCGCCGTCGATCATGGGTTCTTCGGTGTTCGCGGGGTTGATGGACGAGGGCGAGATGTTGCAGGTGCGCGACCTCGCCGGGGTCTCGGTGGCAGAGGCGCTGGACACCATCGGGTACCGCGGCACCGATCCCCGTCCCGTCGCCGCCGGATACGCCGAGATCCACATCGAGCAGGGGCGCATCCTCGAGCGCGAAGGCATCGACCTGGGCGCGGTGGACTACTCCTGGTACACGCAGAAGCTCGACATCGAGGTGCTCGGTGAGCAGTCGCACACCGGCGCCACCGCGATGGCCGACCGCCACGACGCGCTGGTCGCCGCCAGCAAGATCGTGTTGCTGGTCCATGACGTCACAGAGAAGTTCGAGGACGAGGCGATCGTCTCGTCCGTCGGCCGCTTCACGGTCGAACCGAATTCACCGATCGTGGTTGCCCGGCGCGTCCATCTGGTCGCCGACCTCCGCTCGGCCTCACCCGAGATCGTCGCCGCGGCAAGGGCAAGCCTGCTCGAAGACATCGCTGAGATCGCCGAGCACCATGACATCACCATCAACGTGCGTGACTTCGACATCCGTGACATCCAGCGCTACCCGCAGGCGGGGATCGAACTGACCGAAAAGGTGGCGGCCGACCTCGGCCTGACTGTGCGGCCGATCCGCACCATGGCCGGACACGATTCGGTGGCGCTGAACCGCATCGTGCCGACGGTCATGATGTTCATCCCGTCGGTGGACGGCGTCAGCCACTGCGAGCGGGAGTTCAGCACCGACGAGCAGATGCTGGCGGGGATGAACGCAATGACTGCCGTGGCGTGGGAGATGGTCAACGGCGCACTCGCGGAACCGGCCGCCTGATGGCGAGCAGCACGACCGACCCGGCCTATCTGAGTGCTGTCGAGGCACTGACGGCGTTCCGGCGCCTCGAACTGTCACCGCTGGAGGTGCTCGACGCGCAGATCGCCCGGATCGAGACACACAACGGTGCCACCGACACCGGTATCAACGCATTCACCGAGACGCTGTTCGACGACGCGAGAAGCGCCGCTCGTCGCGCGGCCGACACCTATGCCCGGTGCGCGGCCGCCGGCCAGCAGCCCCCAGCCCTGCTCGGCCTGACCGTTGCCACCAAGGAGAAGCACGGGATCGCCGGACTCCGGCTGGAACAGGGCCTGCCCGCCAAACGAGGGCAACTGGCCGACCATGACCATCCGGTCGTCGAGAGGATCAAGGCGGCCGGCGGAATCATCCACGCACGCACCACGAGTCCCGAGTTCAGCTGCGCCACGGTCACGCACTCCCCGATGTGGGGTGTCACCCGCAATCCGTGGAAGCTGCAGGCATCCCCTGGCGGCTCCTCGGGCGGCGCCGGCGCGGCGCTCGCCGCAGGCTTCACCACGCTGGCCACCGCATCCGACATCGCGGGTTCCACCCGGATCCCAGCCGGCTTCACCGGAACCGTCGGGTACAAGGCGCCGTACGGTCGCATTCCCGGATTGCCCCCGCTGTCGGCGGACTGGTACCGCGGCGACGGTCCCATGGGCCGCACCGTCGCCGACGTCGCGCTGCTGACGTCGGTCATATCCGGTCGGCACCCGATCGACCACGACTCATGGGGACCCACCGGCGAACTGATCCCGCTCGAGGGAGGCGCCGAGGGCCTGCGAATCGGAGTGTCGTTGCGGCTCGGCGATTTCCCCGTCGCGCCCGAGATCATCCAGAACACCCGGACGATCGCCGATGCGTTGGCTGCCGCCGGCGCGGAGATCGTCGAGATGGAGCTGCCGTGGACGACAGCGCTGATACGCGAGACGATCTTCGCCCACTTCGGCCACATCCTTGGCCCGGCCGTCGCCCGGGAAACAGCGGGATACGAGGCGGAGTCCGCGGCCTACATGCGGCAATTCCTCATCGATACTGCGGCCGCGGCCCAACGCTATTCACTGGTCGACTCTCTGGCGATGGACGCCCGGATACGCGGTGACCTGGCCACCGCGATGACCGGTCTCGACGCGCTACTGTGCCCGACGTCGGCCGTGACGTCACTCCGGGCAGACGGCGAGTACCTCGACGGCATCGACGTGCCCGGCGGACATCTGCAGCACTACTGGGAGTGCCACCTGACCACGCCGTTCAACGTCGCCAACCACTGTCCGGTGGTGGCGCTGCCCAGCGGGCTGTCCGGCGAGGGCGTGCCGACTAGTGTTCAGGTGGCGGGACACCCGCGCGACGAGGCGATGACGTACCGCGTCGCGCGGGCCGTCGAATCCGTCAACGGCTTTCGGCTGTCCGGGTCACCCGGCGCGATGACGTCGCTTCGCCGAGATCAAATCTCCGGTGACCATGACCGTCCTCGCTGGGCGTCCACACCCGGAGAACGCACCACGACCCTTCGACATTCGGCCATATGTGCCGGCGATGCCGATCGGACCGGCTAACCGAGTAACCACATTCCCGGCGTGCTGCTCGGAGAACAAGTCGGCAGACCGCGGACCCGCAATCCGGTGAGCGGTTCGGATGGCCTTGAACGTGGTGACACTGGCAAGCCCATGGGTGCCGCATCACTGAGCCTCTTCGCTCCCCGAAGAAGAGCCCGTCTCCCAACGGCGCGGTGCAAAGGTCTTCATCCCAGCCACCACCGACACCGTCGCCGAACGGCGTGTGTTCAACCGCCGAACGCTCTTTTACACCTCTTTCGCGCCGATCAACGCCTCCGAGATCACGCCCGTCGCCTTCTTCAGGGCGGGAACGGCGCGGGCGATCAGATCCTTGCCCATCCGAGCCGTGGGGCCGGATATGCCGATCGCCATCGGAGTCGGAGCGCCGGGCACCGCCATCGCGACCGAGCGAACGCCGATTTCGAGCTCCTCGTCGTCGATCGCATAGCCGTCGGCGCGCACGCGCTCCACGTTCGCGAACACTGCGGAAAGGGTCGACACGCTGTTCTCGGTCGGTGCCGGAAGTCCGGACTGTGTGACCAGTTTCAGAACGCGCGCATCGTCCAGTTCAGCCAGGACTGCCTTACCCACACCGGACGTGTGCAGACCGACGCGCTTGCCGACTTCGTTGTTGGACCGCATCGTCTGCGTCGACGGAACCTGCCCGGTGTAGATCACCATGTCACCGTCGAGCACCGCGAGACTCGCCGTCTCCGACAGTTCGTCGACCAACGACTGCAGTACCGGACCGGCGACCGCGCCCAACTGCCGGTTCGCAACTTCACCAAGCCGAATCAACCTGGGCCCCAGGGCGTAGCGGCGATTAGGAAGTTGGCGGACGTAGCCAAGGCCGACCAGCGTGCGCAGGAGACGGTGGATTGTCGGCGGCGGCAACGGAGACTCCGCCGACAATTCCGTCAGCGAGCACTCCCCTCCCGCACGTCCGATCAATTCCATCAACTCGAAGGCGCGCTCCACGGACTGCACGCCGCCCGACTTCTCCGCCATGCATTCACTCCCGGCCGGAAATGTGTATCCATTCAACATGTCTGAAACCACTTCCACAATATGGAATCCTCGATCGACGGTGCGCCCCCGACGTGTACTTTTCGACCCGCGCGGACTAAACTCCACAATGTGGAATTTGTGTCTCCACGGAAACCTCCAGACAGGAGACTCAGGTGACACGACGCCTCAACGAGGCGGCGCTAGCCGACGTCGACCGCCGCCTCGCGGCCGCCGACCACGACCTAGTGACCCGATACCCAGGCGATGACGGCCGTCGGCAACCGGTCCACACCGTCTACATCCCCGGCAACCGGTACTCGGCGACGATGCCGGCCGACTGGGGATCCACCGCTCTCGCCGCCGCGAAGGACGCAGGCGGACTCGACGCAGTGGCCGCACTCGTCGGTACGGGCGGCGAAACAGGCTGTGAGCCCGAAACTCTCGCGGCCCTCGTCGAGGGCAAGCTGAGCACTGAACCGATCGAAGACCTCCGCATCGACTTCGAGGACGGTTACGGCACCTTCGACGACGCAACCGAGGACGCCGATGTCGCTCAGGTGATCGCCGCACTACGGACGGCGCTCGACGCAGGTACGTCGACGCCGTTCGTCGGCATCCGGTTCAAGTGCTTCGAAGCAGGCACCCGTGCGCGCGGACTGCGCACGCTCGACATGTTCATCAGCGGACTCGTCGAGTCCGGCGGCCTGCACGATGGCCTCACCCTCACCTTGCCCAAGGTGACCTCCGTCGACCAGGTCGAGGCGATGGTCATGGTCGCGACCGCTCTGGAAACTGCGAACGGACTCCCCCCGGGCCGTATCCGCTTCGAAGTGCAGGTCGAGACGCCGCAGGCGATCCTCGGCGCCGATGGCCGCGCACCCGTCGCCCAGTTCATCCACGCCGGGCAGGGCCGCGTGAGCTCGCTGCACTACGGGACCTACGACTACTCGGCATCCCTTGGTATCGCCGCCGCCTACCAGTCGATGGAGCATCCGGCGGCGGACCACGCCAAGAACGTCATGCAACTCGCCGTCGCAGGTACGGGAGTCCACATGTCCGACGGCTCGACCAACATCCTCCCGGTCGGCGACCCCGACAACGTCGCCATGGCGTGGAAGCTGCACGCGCGCCTCGTCCGGCGCCACCTCGAACGCGGCATCTACCAGGGCTGGGACATGCACCCCGCCCAACTCGTCACCCGATACCTGGCGACCTACGCGTTCTACCGTGGCGCTTTCGCGCCCGCGGCCACGCGCCTGCGCAACTACGTCCACCAGCTCGACTCGACCGTCATGGACGAGCCGGCCACCGCCCGCGCACTCGCCAACGTGATCCGTCGTGGCAGCGTGTGCGGCGCCCTCACCGACGACGAGATCGAGGCAGCCACCGATCTCCCCCTGTCCACCGTGCGCGACGTCGCGCTCGGCCGCACCACCAGGAGCAATCAGTGACCGACCCAGTGACCACTGCGCAGTACTACACGCCCCGCGGCGGCCTGCCCCCGCAGACCGATCTGCTGACCGACCGCGCCATCGTCACCGAGGCCTACACCGTGATCCCGCGCGGCGTACTCTCCGACATCGTCACCTCGGTGTTCCCGGAGTGGACCGACACGCGCGCCTGGATTCTCAACCGGCCGGTCGCCGGTGGCGCGACGACGTACTTCCAGGCGATCGTCGAGGTCAAACCCGGCGGCGGTGCGCAGCGACCCGAGCCCCAACCCGAAGTGCAGAGCTTCCTGTTCGTCACCTCCGGCGCGCTCACCGTGGACGCAGCAGGCCAGTCGCAGACCCTCACCGAGGGCGGCTTCGCCTACCTGCCGGCGGGCACCGACTGGTCGGCCCACAACAACGGTGACGCCGACGCGACGTTCGTCTGGATCCGCAAGCGCTACGAGGCCATTGAGGGCCACACCCCATCGGTGAAGTTCGGCAACGAGCAGGACATCGAGCCGTCAGCCATGCCCGGGACCGACGGCAAATGGCGCACCACGCGCATGCTCGACCCGCAGGACCTCGCGTACGACATGCACGTCAACATCGTCACCTTCGAGCCCGGGGCGACGATTCCGTTCGCCGAGACCCACGTGATGGAACACGGCCTCCTGATGCTCGAGGGCAAGGCTGTCTATCACCTCAACGGCGACTGGGTGGAAGTCCAGGAGGGCGACTTCCTGGCGCTGCGCGCGTTCTGCCCGCAGGCGTGCTACGCGGGTGGGCCGTCGAACTTCCGCTACCTGCTGTACAAGGACGTCAACCGCCAGATCATGCTCTGACACTCCGGGAACGACGAACCGGGCGCCTGGGTTGCGGTGCCCGGTCTCGTCGATGTCGTTGGCCTAGAACTGGAATGGCCAGCCGATGACCTTCTTCTCCCGCGGAGTCGCGTAGGTACGCACCTTCGACGTGGACAGACCCATCCGGACCAGTCCTTCGGCGATGGTGACCGCCGACCGGACTCCATCGACGATCGGGACGCCGGTCGCGGCCGACACCTTCTCCTCGAGTTCGGCCATGCCGCCGCAACCGAGACAGATCACCTCGGCGCGATCGTTATCGACCGCCTCGCGCGCCTGGCGGACGATCGCCTCGACGGCCCGATCCGGATCCGATTCGAGTTCGAGCACACCGAGACCGGACGCCCGCACCGACGCGCATCGTGCGTCGAGTCCCGCCAGCTTGAGACGGTCTTCGATCAGCGGGACGGTGCGGTCGAGCGTGGTGACGACCGAGTACTTGTGTCCGAGATACATCGCCGTGGACGCGGCCGCCTCGGTGATGTCGACCACCGGCACGTCGAGCAACTCCTGTAGCCCTTCCCGGCCGTGCTCGCCGTAGCCGGCCTGAATCACCGCGTCGAACGGCTCGGGGTACGAGGTGATCGCGTCCATGACGGCGATGGCCGCGAGATAGCTCTCGAAGTTGCCTTCGCACGAGTCCGCGCCGAAACGCGGTGTGATGCCCACGATCTCGGTACCCGGCGACGCGACACCGCGCGCCGACTCGGCGATCGCATCGGTCATCGTGGACGTCGTGTTGACGTTGGCGACGAGGATTCTCATGGCGGTCCTCAGTGGTGCGTGCTCGCCACGGCGATGGGCTCGCCGGACACATCGTTGAACGGACCACGGCGGTCAGCGACGACCAGGTACACGATCGCACCGAGTCCCGCGCCGATGAACCAGGAGAACTCCGAAACGATCTTGAACGCCGGAACGAACGCCAGCAGCAGTGCCGCTACCGCCGTGATGGCGAGGGCCACCACGGCACGCACATTGACGCCCTTCGTGTAGTGGTAGTCGCCGTTCACATCGGTGGTGAACAGGGCCAGAACGTTGATCTTGGAACGGCGCACCAGCCAGTAGTCGACCATGATGATGCCGAACAGCGGCCCGAGGATGGCACCGAGCCCACCGAGGAAGTAGTTGATGACGGCAGGCGAGTTGTACAGGTTCCACGGCAGGATCACCAGGCCGATGACCGCCGAGATGAACGCTGCACGACGGAAGTTCAGGTGCTTCGGGAACAGGTTGTTGAGCGCATAGATCGGGGCGACGAAGTTCGCCATCAGATTCACGGCCACGGTCAGGATCAGCAGCGCGAGTGCTGCGAGCACCAGCAGTAGGGTGTTCGGCACTTCCTGCACGATGTCGGCAGGCGCTTCGATGACGCGTCCGTCGATACGGAACTGAGCGCCGGCCAGGGTGACGACGATGGCGCCGAACACCAGCATGTTGAGCGGAATGCCCCAGAAGTTACCTCCCACGATGGCCCGCTTCGACGTCGCGTTACGGGTGAAATCGCAGAAGTTGAGCACGAATGTGCCGTAGATCGCGACCCACAGGCTGGCTCCGCCGATGATCTGCAGCCACATGTCGACCCCGGTCAGCGAGTCGGGCGTCGTCCAAGCGATGGTCCAGTCGGCATTGCCCAGCACCCAGACCGCGAGGGCGATCATCGTGATGAGAATGACCGGACCGGCGAACGCCTCGTACCTGCGGATCATCTCCATGCCGTAGCTGACGATGACCACCTGGATGACCCACAGCGCGACGAACGAGATCCAGCCGAGCGTCGACAACCCCAGGAAGCTGTTCGAGTCGAGTGCCTCGGCAGACGGTGCGAGCGCGATGATCATGATGCGCAGCACCACCGACGCGAGGTAGGTCTGGATGCCGAACCACGCGATCGCGACCGCGCCGCGGATGAGGGCGGGGATCTGCGCACCGCGGATGCCGAATGCGATGCGGCTCATCACCGGGAACGGGACGCCGGTCTTCTCCCCCATGAACCCGGACAGGTTGAGCAGCAGGAAGAGGAAGACGCCGCCCAGTCCGAGCGCCAGCAGGATCTGCCACCCGCCGAGGCCGAGGGCGAACAGTCCGATGGCGAACGAATAGTTGCCGAGGCTGTGTACGTCGTTCGCCCACAAGGTGAAGATGTTGTATGCACTCCAGCGCCGACCTTCGCGCTTCGTGGGCGCGAGTTCGGGGTTGTACAGGGACGGACTCGCGCCGGCGAACGGGGTTGCATCGTCACGACCGGAGTCGCGGATGAGCCCGGTGGATTCTGTGCTCATGGACACCTTTGTCACGGTCGGAGCGCCGACGCCAGCGCCGCCGCTAATTCCACTTTGCGGAATAAACATTCCACAGGTACGACAAGTAAGTCCCATCTCGACATCACCTGTCAAGGCTTGGGCGTGTTTGACTGTGCCCGCGCTCACATCTAAAGTCCCCCCACGAGTGGAATGCCAGTTCCACGATGAGGAATTATCCCCGTAGCAACGGAGACCGCCATGACCGCCGACGCCCCCGAGCAGTCGAACCCACCCGATTTCGACCTGGTGGTCCGCGGCGAACGCACGCTGACGACGGCGGGAATCGTCGCCCGTGAGATCGGCATTCGCGACGGTCGCGTCGTCGCGATCGAACCGCTGGGCAGCGGCCTCACCGGCGCAGAGACCGTCGAGCTCACCGACGAGCAGGTGATGATCCCCGGCCTGGTCGATACGCACGTACACGTCAATGAGCCGGGACGCACCGAATGGGAGGGGTTCGACTCAGCCACCCGCGCGGCGGCGGCGGGAGGCGTCACCACGCTGATCGACATGCCGCTCAACTCGATCCCGCCGACGGTCAATGTCGAAGCACTCGACGCCAAGCGCAAGGCAGCTTCGGGCAAGCTACACATCGACGTCGGCTTCTGGGGCGGCGCGATCCCCGGCAACACCGGCGATCTGCGCGCTCTGCACGACGACGGCGTGTTCGGTTTCAAGTGCTTCCTGCTGCACTCCGGAGTCGACGAGTTCCCGCATCTCGACGCCGACGAGATGGAGAAGGACATGCGGGTGTTGGCCGACTTCGACTCCATGATGATCGTGCACGCCGAGGACTCCCGCGCCATCGATCATGCCCCCACTGCCGAGGGTGACCGATACAGTCGCTTCCTGGCATCGCGACCGCGCGGCGCCGAGAACGTGGCGATCGCCGAGGTCATCGAGCGCGCGCGGTGGACCGGCGCCCGCGCGCACATTCTGCATCTGTCGTCGTCGGACGCTCTGCCGATGCTCGCGACCGCCAAGCGCGACGGCGTCAGGATCACGGTCGAGACGTGCCCGCACTACCTGACGCTGCTCGCCGAGGAGATTCCCAACGGCGCGACCGCGTTCAAGTGCTGTCCGCCCATCCGTGAGGCGTCGAATCGGGAGCTCCTGTGGCAGGGCCTGCTCGACGGCACGATCGACTGCATCGTCTCCGACCATTCACCGTCGACGATCGACCTGAAGGACGTCGAGAACGGCGATTTCGGCGTTGCCTGGGGCGGTGTGGCGTCGCTGCAGCTGGGCCTGTCGTTGATCTGGACCGAGGCCAAGCGTCGCGGGATAACGCTCACCCAGGTGATCGAATGGATGGCGGCCAGCCCTGCCGCGCTCGCCGGATTGAACAACAAGGGCAAGATCGCCCTCGGTTACGACGCCGATTTTGCGATCTTCGAGCCCGAGTCCGCCCACGTCGTCGACGTGCACAAGCTGCATCACAAGAATCCGATCAGCCCCTACGACGGACGTGCACTCGCCGGTGTGGTGACGAGCACCTGGTTGCGCGGCGAGAGAATCGACTTCAAGACCCCGCGGGGACGGATGCTGCGCCGCGGCGGGGTGTAGCGCCCCACCCCTCCGCTCGCTCGGCGGCGGGGGGCACACCACCACACGGGAGACGCCCTGTGGTGCCGAATTGTTCGCGATCACGGGCACCCGATCACCGCTCATACCCGATGACCGACGGCGGCGCAGGAACCCATCGCTGGAGGGGCCGCGCCCGTCAGCGCGACAAGCGGAGGGCTTCGGGTCAGGCTGATCCGAATCGTCGCCTCTGCACACCTCCCCACATGTAATGGGACAGATCCGTGTTTTCCACGGAAAAGTACCCCTCCGGAGGCCCATCCATGCTTCGCCATCTCGTGCGCACCGCACTGACCCTTGCTGTCCTCGCCTCGGCCGTCGCCTGCAGCGGCAGTGACGACAGCTCGGGCGGCTATACGCTGCGTATCGGCGCGACGTCTCCGACCGGCACACCGGCCGGATCGCTGGGCTGGGGTGACAAACAGGGCATCCTCGCCGAGGAACTCAAGGATGCCGGCGTCGACAAGATCGAGTACTCCTTCTTCCAGTCCGGCAGCGACGTCGCCTCGGCGCTGTTCGCCGGTGCGATCGACGTCGCCGCCATCGGTGACAACCCCGCTCTGCGGGCGCGCAGCAGGGATCCCAAAGTGGTTCTGCTCGCCCTGGATTCGATCAACGGCGACGCCTGGCTGGTGGGCGCCAAGGGCGGACCGACCGACATTCAGGGACTCGTCGGCAAAGCCGTGACCGCCCCTCAGGGCACGATCCGCGACCGCGCGGCCAAACAGCTGATCGACGCCGCGGGCCTCACCGGCAAGATCCAGGTCCGCGACGTGCCCACCCCCGAGTCGATCGCCGGGCTGGGCTCCGGCCAGATCGACGCCACCGTCGTGACCGGTGCCAGTGCAATCGAATTGGGACACAAGGGCTTCCCGATCATCGACAGCCTGTCGCGGCACGGACTGGGCAGCACCGGCACGAACATCGCGCTGTCGACCTTCACCGAGGCCCACCCCGAGTTCACCGACACCTGGCGCCAAGCCGTGACCGCCGTCAACCGCGACATCACCGAGAACTTCGACGACTATGCCGCGTGGGTCGCCCAAACCGACGGAACCCAACTGGAATTCGTCAAGGAGTCGACCAAGCCCGACGAGTTCAACACCGAACCGTTCCCGGCACAGGGTGTCGACCAGCTCGAGGCCGCATACGAGTTCCTCAACGCGGACGGATCATTGGAGAGCCAGTACTCGGTGCGCGAGTGGGCCGGAGCGCGGTCGTGACCGCCGTCGTTCCGGCGATCCGGCCTGGCGCCCCCAGACCGCAACTGATCGACGTCACCGCCGGGCACCGTCGCCGGCGCGGCGTGTGGGCCCGTATTCCGCGCCCGGTGCGCCGCATGATGAGCCCGGTGCTCATCCTGGCGGCCTGGGCCATCGGCTCGGCCACCGGGCTGCTCAACACCGATCTCTTCCCCCCGCCGGCACATGTCGCCACCACCGCCTGGCGGCTGCTCACCGATGGCCAGCTCGCGCTGCACGTCGGCGCTTCGGCCACCCGGGTCCTGACGGGCACCGTGCTCGGCATCCTCCTCGGCGTAGTGCTGGCCGTGCTCGCCGGTCTGACCCGCACCGGCGAGGACCTGCTCGACTGGACCATGCAGATCCTCAAGGCCGTACCGAATTTCGCGCTCACTCCGCTGCTGATCATCTGGATGGGCATCGGAGAAGGTCCGAAGATCGTGCTCATCACCCTCGGCGTCGCGATCGCCATCTACATCAACACCTACTCCGGCATCCGCGGCGTGGATCAACAGCTCGTCGAGATGGCGCAGACGCTCGAGGCCCGGCGGTCCACCCTCGTCACGCAGGTGATCCTGCCCGGCGCGATGCCCAACTTCCTCGTCGGCCTGCGGCTCGGGTTGTCCAGCGCCTGGCTGAGCCTGATCTTCGCCGAGATGATCAACACCACCGAGGGCATCGGCTTCCTGATGTCGCGCGCCCAGACCAACCTGCAATTCGACGTCTCCCTGTTGGTGATCGTGATCTACGCGGTGGCCGGCCTGGCGTCCTACTCGTTGGTGCGACTCCTGGAGCGGCTACTGCTGTCGTGGCGCAACGGTTTCGGCGGTTTCGAGAGCACGGCATGAGCACCCCGGTGGTCACCGTCCGCGGGTTGCGCCGGGCGTTCGCCGCCCAGCAGGTGCTCGACGGCCTCGACCTCGACATCGCCGACGGCGAGTTCGTCGCGATGCTCGGTCGGTCGGGGTCAGGTAAGAGCACACTGCTGCGCATCCTCGCCGGCCTAGACGATCAGGTGCAGGGTTCGGTGGTCGTGCCCCGGTTCCGCGCGGTGGTCTTCCAGAACCCGCGCCTACTGCCGTGGCGGCGCGCGTTGGCCAACGTCACCTTCGCGCTGCCCGACGCCGGCCCTGACGCACCCACCCGCACCGCCCGAGGTCGCGCCGTGCTCGACGAGGTGGGGTTGTCCGACAAGGCGCGCAGCTGGCCACTGTCGTTGTCCGGCGGTGAGGCGCAACGGGTTTCCCTGGCCAGGGCGCTGGTCCGCGAACCCGACCTGCTACTCCTCGACGAACCGTTCGGTGCCCTCGACGCGCTGACCCGGCTCAAGATGTACCGCCTGCTTCACGACCTGTGGGCGCGACGGCACATGGCCGTCCTGCACGTCACCCACGACGTCGACGAGGCGATCCTGCTGGCCGACCGCGTCGTGGTGCTCTCCGAGGGCCGGGTCTCGCTGGACCGGCGGGTGGATCTCCCGTTCCCCCGCAGTCGCGGCGACGAAGGCTTCGGCGAGCTTCGCCGCGTTCTCCTGGCTGAACTCGGCGTCCGTGAGGAGGTCGGGCATGACCGCAGCCGGTGACGTCGACGTGCACCACACCGACGTGCTGGTCATCGGTGGTGGCCCGGCGGCCACCTGGGCGGCGATCGCGGCCGTCGAATCCGGCAGCCGGGTCACGCTGGTGGACAAGGGATACTGCGGCACCAGCGGCGCCACTGCCGCGGGCGGCAACAATCTCTGGCTGATCCCGCCGGGCCCCCGCCGGGAGGATTCGGTGCGGGAACGCGAGGCGGCCGCGGGTGGCCTGACCGATGCCGACTGGATGCTTCGGGTGCTGTCCACGTCGTGGGAGCGCATCGAACACCTCGCCCAGTGGGGTTATCCGTTCCCGGTGGGCGACGACGGCCGGCAAATGCGGAGCAGCCTGCAGGGCCCGGAGTACATGCGCCGGATGCGACGTAAGGTGCACCGCAGCGGCGTGCGCATTCTCGATCACCACCCCGCCACCGCGCTCACCACCGATGCCGACGGGATCGTCAACGGCGCCAGTGGCGTTGCGCGGCAGAACGGTGGCCGCGCATGGCGGATCACCGCCGGCGCGGTGGTGCTGGCCACCGGCGGCACCGCTTTCCTGTCCGGGACCTTCGGCACCAACGTCGACACCGGCGACGGGCTGTTGATGGCCGCCGAAGTAGGCGCCGATCTGTCGGGGATGGAGTTCTGCACCGCCTACGCCCTGGCACCGGAGTGGGGCACCCACACCAAGGGACGCATGCTGCAATGGGCCAGCTTCTACGACGAGCACGGAGATCCCCTCCCCACCGAACGCGGGCTGGGTGGTCGCAAGGACGCGCAGTGGGCGCTCGCGCACGGTCGACGCGTCTTCGCCCGACTGGACCGCGCCCCCGAGCACATCCGGCAGATCATGCGCGATGCCCAGCCCAACTATTTCCTACCGCTCGACAAGGCCGGCATCGATCCGTTCCTCACCGCCTACCCCATCCGCATGGTCTACGAGGGGTCCGTGCGCGGCACCGGCGGACTGCGGTTGACCGGACCCGACTGCGCCACCACGGTTCCCGGGCTGTTCGCCGCCGGTGACGCCGCCACCAGGGAGCTCATCACCGGTTCCATCAGCGGCGGCGGCAGCCACAACGGGTCATGGGCGATCGCGTCGGGCGCATTCGCGGGGCGCGGTGCCGCGGAGTTCAGTCGCCGGCATGCGGTCGTCGCCACCGCCGCCGAGCCGCACCGGATAGGACTGCGAGCGGGACGGGTGAGCGCACCGACCGTCGACGAGGTGGTGCGCGCGGCCCAGGATCACGTCCTTCCGCCGATGCGCAGTCACCTCAAATCCCGGCAGAGGCTGATCGAGTCGGGCGCCGCGGTCGAGCGATTGTGGCGTGACATCGCCGGCGGCATGGCTCCGGTGCCGACGCGGGAGTCCTACAAACCGCGCCAGGCCGCCGCCATGGTCGCGACGGCGCGCTGGATCACCGCTGCCTCGTTGGCGCGCAACGAGACCCGAGGACTACACCGCCGGGAGGATCTGCCCGGCATCGACCACCGGCTGAGTCACCGCATCCTGGTCGGTGGGCTCGACACGGTCTGGACCCGTGCTGACCCGGTTCTCCCTCAGCTCATCTCGGCGGAGGCGGTGGCGTGATCGAGGTCGTCAGCGCGGCCGCGTGCATCGCCTGCGACGTGTGCGTGAAGGTCTGCCCCACCGACGTCTTCGACCGCGGTGAGGACGGCATTCCGGTGATCGCCCGGCAATCGGACTGCCAGACCTGCTTCATGTGCGAGGCCTACTGCCCCGTCGACGCGCTCTACGTCTCCCCCGTATCGGCACCGGTCGGCGCGGACAGCCCGCACGCCGACGAGGACGCGGTGTCCCGCGCCGGTCTGCTGGGCGGCTATCGCGAGATGGTCGGCTGGGGCCGCGGGCGCGTCGCGGGAGCGTTCCGCGACCGCAATCCCATGCTCAAAGCCGTTGCCCCGCTGCAGGAGTCGCGTCTTTCCTCGCCCGCCACCCGTGCCGAGTCACCGTGGAATCATCCGGACGACTGACGAGCCGGGACGACCGCCGTTGCGCGGATCTCGACGCGCATCATCAGGGCGCCGGGAGCTGAGACGCCGATCTGGGTCCAGATCGGCGCACGATCCCCCATCCGCTTGCGGAACTGCTCGACCATGACGCGGTTGTGGTCGTCGCCGACGGAATCCGGAGCGGCCGGGATGTGGAACGAGTCGACCGCGACGACGTCGCTCCAGTCCGCACCGGCCGACGCCAGGGTGCGCTCGAAGGCGGCATGGACCCGGCCCGCGGACCTGACGCAACCGGCGACGGCGCGGAAAACGTCACGCTGACGAAGCGCCCCGTGGCACGGGAGGTCTGGTGATCACACCGCCCAGACGGTGGTCTCCTGCGCCGAGCGGCGCCCGAGCGCCGGCGGCGGATCGCCGTCGGGCGCCCAGCCCAGGCGGATCAGCACCTGCGGATACGCCTCGCCGTCGAAGACCTCACACGCCAGCGACAGCCGGTCCCGGGCATCGTGCAGCGGCGTCGTGAGCGGGCAGCTTGCCAGTCCCATCGCGGTGGCCGCCAGCAAGATGTCGCTCATGGCCTCCCCCGCCCGCACCCTCATCCGGTCGTCGTCGACGTCGGTCCCGAGCACCACCAGCACCGCATCGTCGGCCGGTGCATCGCCCGTCCGGCCGTACTGCAGCACGACGTCGCCTTCCGGTGAGCGACCCCAGTGAGCTCTGGGCACGACACCGAACCGCAGTCCGGCCCGCTCGGCACGCACGTGCAACATCTCCATCGAACCCACCGGAAGCGGCTGGGCACGGTATGGACGACGATCGGCCCGGCGGTCCCCGATGGCGGCGGCCAGTTCCAGGTCGGCCGCCCGGGCCGGCGCCTCGATCACCTCGACCAGCGCCAGATGGTCGGTGTCGCCCCGGTCCGGGAAGCGCCGAACCCGCGGAGCCCATCCGCCGGCGGCCAACACGACCGCACAGTGATGAAGCACCGCACCGCAACTGAGCAGCACATCGCGCCGGTGGCCGTCGCCGTCGCCGAGCCTGCGGTCCCAATCCGCGAAGAGGTCGACGCCGCGGGCGGTCACCCGCCACCGCCATGGCTGCGCGTTCTGCGCCGACGGCGCGCGGGCGGCGACGTCCAATGCGCGCTCGAGCGTGGCGACATCGGGAAAGGAACCCGCCAGCTGTCTCACCTCCGCCGAACGCACCCGTCCCGCAGATGATAGTGCTGAACGCCGGCGTCTCGGCGCATCGCGCACCTGTGAGCACAGCCATATGGTTAGCACACTAACTATTCGCGTACGATCCAAGTATGTCCCCCAGCACCGCCACGGATCTCGATCCGCTGGCCCTCGAGCGCCAGGTCTGCTTCGCGCTCGCTGTCGCCAACCGGGCGGTCCTCGGCGTGTACCGGCCACTTCTCGAGCCCTTGGGCCTGACACACCCGCAGTACCTGGTGATGCTGGCACTGTGGGACCACCGGAAGCGGTCGGCGACCGAGGCCCCGCTGTCGGTCAAACAGATCGCCACCGCGCTGCACCTCGACTCGGCGACCTTGTCCCCCATGCTCAAACGGCTGGAGACCCTCGGGCTGATCACCCGCACCCGAAGCACCGTCGACGAGCGGTCCATGAACGTCGAACTGACCGAGGCCGGTGTCGCGCTTCGCGAACGGGCGCTGGCGATTCCCCCGGCCGTCGTCGCGCGCCTCGGTGGCGACCTCGCCGAACTGGAAGACCTGCACCGCTCCCTGACCCGGATCAACGCGGCCGCTCAGGCGGCGGGCGCACTCGACCTCTGACCAGACCCACCACGCACAGGAGCCACCATGGCCGACGCCCGCCCTTCGTTCTTCCAGCGCCTCACCTATGCCTACGGGCGGCGTCTCCCCGCCTCGATGAGCAAGTGGGTGGCCGAGGATCTCGCCGGTCACGGCGCGGTCCGCAGGCACATGATCCGGATGGCGATACCGCCGCTGCTGGTTCTCGCCCCGTTCTGGCTGTTGCCCACGTCGTTCTACGTCCGCCTCGAGATGACGGCACCGATCTACATCTGGGCGCTTCTGATGGCGCTCGCCCTGAACAAGGTGTGGCGCCGGCATCGGCTGGCGCAGCACAACCTCGACCCGAAACTGGTCGACGTGATCCAGCGGCAGAAGGATCAGCACATCCACGACGACTACGTCCGGCGCTTCGGGCCCCGTCCCGAAGAAGCCAAGTGGCAGTCGAACAGCAGCCCGTTCTGACGCCGCCGCGCGGCGATCAACGCTGCGGGTCCGGCGATTTGGTGAAGGATCCCGCCGGGCAGTACATTGGCCGACGGCCCGATCCCCGCTGCAGAAAGCCTGTGACCATGCCTGCCACGATTCGGAGCAGCCACGGATGCCGCCGTCGGACGATGTACCGCGGCGCACGCCGCCGGACCCTTCCCCCGATGGCGGGGCAGGCTTTCGAGATCGTCGTCACCCGCGACGCCACCGGGTGGACGGTGACCGTCCCCGAACTCGATGCGGTCACCCACCGCGGCGACCGCGCCGAGGCCGAGATGGCCGCTCGCGAACTGATCTCGCGGCACACCGGCATCCCGCACGGGTTCGTCGCCGTGTGGTCCCGCGACTGATCCGCAGACGGCGGTAAAGGCTGACACCGCAACAGATCCCACAGCCGAACCGGTGACCGAACCGAGGCGCAATCGTGACATGCCGCGCGCGCCGGTCACCACCGCCGACGCCGGAACCGCGACTACTGTCGCGCCATGCGGGTTGCCTTGATCGCCGCCGTGGCCGGCTCACTGTTCAGCATCACCTCCGGGATGGCGTCGGCCGCCCCGACCACCACGACAGAACCCCTTGAGCGGCCGCTGAGTTCGACCGAGATCCGGTTCGCCGACCGGCCCGACATCGTCGACGCCGAACCGATTTCCGTCGACGCCTGGAGTCCCCTCGAGAACACCACCGGCGTCCGCGTGTACTTCCTCTCCGGCACCCCCGCGTGCTACGGCGTCAGGGCCGTCACCGTCGAGACCGCCGACTCGGTCACCATCGAACTCCAGTCCGGCATGCTGCCCGAGGCGACCACCCGCATGTGCACGGCCAAGGCCGTTCTCGGCGCCACCGACATCGCCCTCGACGCTCCCGTGGGCGACCGCCAGGTACTCACCCGGTACTGAGCCCGGCCGGCGATTACTTCTCGCCCCCACCGGGCATCCACAGCCAGTGTGAGACACCTCACACGCGCTGAGCCGATCGCTGCGAAGGGGGCACGATGACCGCCGACAACCCGGTCAAGCGCACCGATGTGGACAAGGCGCTGCTCGGCAGCGCCACGTACCGCAGCCTCGGTGAACAGCGACTGACACCCGCCGAGGAGCGTTTCGAGAAGGGCCGCCGCACCGTCGGCCTTTTCCTGGCTCCCCTGGTCACCGTCGTCTTCCTGGTCCTGCCGCTGAACATCCCGCCGCAACAACAGACGCTCGCCGCCGTGCTGCTCGGGGTGATCGTGCTGTGGGTGACCGAGGCGGTGCCCATCCCCATCGGCGGTCTGCTCGGGGTGGCGGTGGTGGTCTTCCTCGGTGTCGCACCGGCCGACGACGTTCTCGGGCCGTTCGGTTCCTCGACGATCTTCACCTTCATCGGGGCGTTCATCCTCGCCCAGGCCATGTTGAAGCACGGCCTCGCCCGCCGCTTCGCCTTCCGCATCCTGGCGCTGCCGCGTGCGGGCCAGTCGACCACCGGCGTCATCATCGCCTTCGGCGGGATCACCTGCCTGCTGTCGGCGTTCGTCTCCAACACCGCGACCGTCGCGATGCTGTTGCCCACCGCGATCGGCATCCTCGGCGTCATCGCCAAACTGCTCCAGAAGCAGGGCAAGGTCGCCGAGGATTTCGACCCGCTGCGTCTGAAGGTCGGCGCGGCCATCATGCTGATGCTCGCCTACGCCGCCAGCGTCGGCGGGCTGTTGACCCCTGTCGGCAGTCCGCCCAACCTCATCGGTCGTGGCCTGATCGAAGAGGCGACGGGCGAGCGAATCAGCTTCGGGCAGTGGATGGTTCTCGCCGCCCCGATCTGCCTGCTGATGTTCGTGGTGCTGGCATTCGTACTGATCAGACTCAACAAGCCCGAGATCAAACACATCGAGGGCGTCGCCGACTACGTGGCCCGCGAGCGCGAGGAGATGGGCTCGCTGTCGCGGGCGGAGAAGAACACCCTGATCGCGTTCGGGGTGACGGTGTGCCTGTGGATCCTTCCCGGCATCGTCGCACTCGTCTTCGGCAACGACTCCGACGTGTACTCCGCCGTCAGCGACCGCTTGGACGAGGGCACGGTCGCCGTCTTCGGGGCCGCGCTGCTCTTCCTGTTGCCGACCGACTGGGAGCAACGCGAGTTCACGCTGCGCTGGCGTGACGCGGCCGCGATCGACTGGGGCACGATCGTGCTGTTCGGCACCGGCATCATCTTCGGGTCACTGCTCGCCGACTCCGGTCTGGCCGAGACGATCGGCACCAACGTCGCGGACGCTCTGGGCCTGTCCAGCGTCGTGGCGATCACGATCTTCGCCGTCCTGCTCGCCATCGTCGTGTCGGAGACCACCAGCAACACGGCGTCGGCGGCGGTCGTGGTGCCCATCGTCATCCCGGTCGCCATGGCCGCGGGGGTGAACCCGTTCGTCCCCGCGCTGGCCGCGACGTTCGCCGCGTCCTTCGGCTTCATGCTGCCGGTGTCGACGCCGCAGAATGCGATCGTCTACGGATCGGGGGCGGTGCCCATCACCACCATGATCCGCTCGGGAATCACGTTCGACATCGCCGGCGCCATCCTGATCATCGTGTTCCTTCCGCTGATGATCGCGCTGCTCGGTCTCGGCGCGTAAGCGCGGTCGCGCCAGTACGGCACACTGAAGGCGCACACCGACCAGAAAGGTGCCGACACCGGGATGTCAGTGAAGGATCCGTTGCGACTGGGGGTGCTGGCGGGGGACGGCATCGGGCCCGAGATCGTCTCGGCCGCAGTGCAGATCACCGAACGCGCACTCGCGGCGGTGTCGGTGCCGGTGGAGTGGCGGCGCCTGCGCATGGGACGCGACGCCATCACCCGCGACGGTAGCCCGTTGCCGCAGCACACCCTCGACGAACTCGACGACCTCGACGCGTGGGTGCTCGGCCCACATGACAACGCCGGCTATCCCGCCCCGTTCCGCGAGGAGCTCTCCCCAGGTGGCACCATCCGCAAACGCTACGGGCTGTACGCCAACATCCGGCCGGCCAGCCGGCTGAGTGACACGATCCCCGCGGCGTGTCCGTCCCTCGACGTCGTGGTGGTCCGCGAGAACACCGAGGGCTTCTACTCCGACCGCAACATGTACGACGGCGCCGGCGAGTTCATGCCGACCGCGGACGTCGCGATGGCGGTCGCGGTGTTCACCCGACAAGCGTGTGAACGCATCGCGCACCAGGCTTTCCGCCTTGCCCGGACCCGTCGACGCTCGGTCACCGTCGCGCACAAGGCCAACGTGCTCTCCAAGACCACCGGGTTGTTCCGCGACAGCTGTGTGCAGGTGGCGCACCAGTATCCCGAAGTGAGCGTCCGCCTCGAGCACATCGACGCGCTTGCGGCGCTCCTCGTGGCCCGCCCCGCGGAATTCGACGTGATCGTGGCGGAGAACATGTTCGGCGACATCCTGTCCGACCTCACCGGCCAGCTCGCCGGCTCACTGGGCATGGCGCCGTCGATCAACGCCTCCGACACCAAGGCGATGGCCCAGGCCGCCCACGGCTCCGCCCCCGACATCGCGGGACGCAACGCCGCCAACCCGATCGCGATGATCCTGTCCACGGCGATGCTGCTCGAATGGCTGGCCGACACCCAGGGACGCCCCGCGCTTGCCGAGGCGGCGGCGTCGATACGCCATGCGGTGGGCCGCAGCCTCGACGACGGGGTCCACACCGCCGACCTCGGTGGCGCGGCGACCACCACCGTCTTCACCGAGCACGTGCTGTCGGTGCTGGCCGGCTGACCGCTACGCCGGATCAACCAGCCCGCTCAGCGATTCAGCCACCAGATCCGTGACGAGAGAGCGGTCGCGAAACCGCACCACAGCGGATACAGCGCGAGCGGCGCGGCTTGCGCGCCTTTCGCCTCGACGGCTCGGCGGGTGAGGTCCGCGCTACTGGCGGCGAGCGCACCGGCGGCCACGGCCGACAATCCCAGTTTGTGGCGGTTGAAGAACAGCCACGTCCAACTGCCGTTGAGGATCAGGTTGGCGACCAGCGCCGTGGTGTAGGCGCGGGCCTTCTCCGGTTGGCCGGTGTCGTTGTAGTGGTCGATCGTCGACGCCGACACGGCGGCGATGTCGGCATAGAGCGCAGGCCACACGATGCCGAAGGCCTGGCTCGGCGGTTGAAAACTCGGCTTCTTCAGCGTGGCGTACCACAGCGAGAGGCCCGGTCGGCTGGCGAGTCCGCCGAGCGCGCCGGTGGCGAACACCGTGCCGGCGGTCTTGGCGAGAGTGGAAGCACGCATGGATTCCCTTTCTTCGAGTCAAGATCACGTACCCCGCACCGCGGGTGCCGAACCGCACCGTCACCCCCGAGTCACCGATCCACGACCGCGTCGACATTCGATCTTGAATTGTCGTGTAGCGCAGGCGTATTCGCGTGCCGCACGAGTGGTTGCCTCGGCGCTCACCCGGTGACCGTCCGCTGCGGCGACTCGACTAGCGTCATGGACGTTGAGACGAGCTAACGATCGGAGTACGTGGGTTGAGCGGGACGGAGGTCAGGGCGTCGGCCACCACCGCCGTGCGCCCTGCGGTTCTGGTGAGCGGGCTGAGCCTGGTCGTCCTCACCGTCGCCGTGCTCCAGACCGCGGTGGTGCCGGTTCTGGGGGTCATCGGCGCGCAGCTCGGCGCGTCACCGGTCGCGGTGAGCTGGGCCGTCACCGCCAATCTCCTGGCCGCCATCGCGGCGACACCACTGTTGGGCCGGCTGGCGGACATGTACAGCAAGAAGCGCGTCCTGCTGGGCGTCCTGATCGTGGTGCTGATCGGATCGGTGCTCGCGGCGGCGACGTCCTCACTACCGCTGCTGATCGTCGCCCGCGTCCTGCAGGGCGCGTCCTATGCGCTCTACCCGATCAGCGTCGCGGTGCTGCGCGAGGAACTGCCTCCCGGGCGGCTGGCCGGTTCGATGGCGGTGATGTCCGGCACGCTCGGCTTCGGCGGCGGCGTCGGGCTGGTGGTGGTCGGGCTGCTGATGAGCGGCGACGCCGATTACCACCGGGTGTTCTGGCTGACCACCGCGTTCACCGTGATCGTCCTCGGGATCGTGGTGTTCCTCGTCCCCGCGCGCGGACGCGGTTCCGGCGGATCGATCGACTGGCTCGGGGCGGTCGGCCTGGCCATCGGGCTGTCTTCCGTGCTGTTGGCCATCACCCAGGGCAACGCGTGGGGCTGGCTGTCCGCACGGACGCTGGCATGCGCGCTCGGCGGCGCGGCGGTCCTGGTCGCGTGGTGGCTGTGGGAGAAGCGCCGTGACCATCCGCTGGTGTCGACCCGGATGCTCACCCTTCCCGCGATGCTGCTGACGAACCTCGCGACCGTCTTCGTGGGCATGGGACTGTACTTCGCGTTCCTGGGGCTGACCCAGTTCGTGCAGATTCCCCGCGAGGCCGCCGGCTACGGCTTCGGTGCCACCGTGCTGGAGTCGAGCATGGTGTTCCTGCTACCGGGCGCGCTGACGGGTTTCGTCGTCGCGCTGGTCAGCGGGCGCTTCATCGACCGCTACGGCGCCCGCCGGGTGCTGGTGGTCGCAGCGCTCGGCGGCATCGCCGGGTTCGTCCTGCTGGCCGTGGCCCATGACCAGCGGTGGCAGGTGATCATCGCGGGCATCCTCGCCAACGCCTACATCAGTCTCGGTTACGGCGCCCTGCCCGCGCTGGTGGTGGCCGAGGTCGACGCCGGCCAGACGGGTGTGGCCACCGGGATGAACGCCATCGCACGGACGGTCGGCAGTTCGGTGGCCGCCGCCGTCGTCGCGCTGCTGCTGGGCCGGTCCGAACCCGGCACCCAGGTGCCGATGGAAAGCAGCTTCGTCATCGTGTTCACCGCGGGAGCGATCACCGCGGCCCTCGCCCTGATCCTCATCGCGCTCACCCGCACTCGCAGGCACGCCGTCGATCCGGACGCCCTCGCGCAGTCCAGGGCGATGAACCACGAGTGGGGTTAACGCAGCGAGGCGAGGTTGCTCACCGATTTGCGGACGTCGGATTCGATCACCTTGGCGACCAGCGTGCCGACCCGGGTGTTGAGCAGGCCGCCGGACAGATCCGCCACCACCCGGAAGTTCGTGCCGGCCTTGCGCTCCTCGACGTGCAGCGACAGTGCGATGCAGATGGCCGGGAATCCGGTTCCGATGAGCTCGATCTCCTTGGGCTCGTCGTAGCGGGTGACCCGCCAGTGGATGGTGTTGCGGAAACCCTTGACCTTGATCAGCGACGACACACAGGTGCCGACCTCGATCTCGGGGGGCACCTCACTGCGCCACCCGCCGAAGATCGTCAGCCACTCGTCGAACCGCCGCAGATTCGATGCCAATTCCCACGCGCGTTCGGGGGTGAGGTCGGAGGAGACCGCCACGTCGACCGATGCCATGCACTCCCATTACCCGGCCGTCGTGTCGAGGTAAACGACCTGCGGAGATTCGGGACGCGACAGCGGTCACACTGCCAAACTGATCACGCTCGATTCAGTTGAGAAGCCGCACTGGACGCGTCTGCGGCCTGGGTACGTCGGCGCCCGGCGAGACGCGGATTCTTCTGCCGGAACCCCCTCTAAAAGAAGGATTCCATTGTAGAAATGTTAAATCGTTGCGGAATCACTTGCGAAGGGTGTCCCGATCGGCGATTGTTTACCCACAGTCCACAGGGCTGGATCTGAGGAGGTTGCTTTCTGACCGGCACACACACCACCCCGGTGAACCAGACCGTAGACGGGCGCGCCCCCAAGAAGGGCGCCCCGGTCATCGAGATCGACCACGTGACGAAGCGGTTCGCCGACTACGTGGCCGTCGCCGACGCGGACTTCTCCATCGCCTCCGGCGAGTTCTTCTCGATGCTGGGCCCGTCCGGCTGCGGGAAGACCACGACGTTGCGCATGATCGCCGGATTCGAAACCCCCACCTCCGGCGCGATCCGGCTCGAAGGCACCGACGTGTCGCGGGTGCCCCCGCACAAGCGCAACGTCAACACGGTCTTCCAGCACTACGCCCTGTTCCCGCACATGAGCGTCTGGGACAACGTCGCGTACGGCCCGCGCAGCATGGGAGTGGACAAGCGCGCAGGAAAAGGAGAGGTCAAGCGCCGCGTCGACGAACTGCTCGAGGTGGTCCGCCTGACCGACTTCGCCAAGCGCAAACCGGGGCAGCTCTCCGGCGGACAGCAGCAGCGCGTCGCGCTGGCGCGGGCACTGGTGAACTACCCCAGCGCCCTGCTGCTCGACGAACCCCTCGGCGCCCTCGACCTCAAACTGCGCCACGCGATGCAGTTCGAGCTCAAGCGCATCCAGCGCGAGGTGGGCATCACGTTCATCTATGTGACGCACGATCAGGAAGAGGCGCTGACGATGAGTGACCGCATCGCGGTCATGAACGCGGGCAACGTCGAACAGATCGGCACACCGACCGAGATCTACGACCGTCCCTCGACGGTGTTCGTGGCCAACTTCATCGGGCAGGCGAACCTGTGGCCGGGTCGCCAGACCGGGCGTCTCAACGGTGACTACGTCGAGGTGAACGTCCTCGGCAGCACACTCAGGGCCCGGCCGGGTGACACGGCCATCGAGACCGGCGGGCACGCGACGCTGATGGTGCGGCCCGAACGCGTACGGGTGTCGATGGAACCCCCGATCGGCGACGTCGCGTCGGTGCGGGCGACGGTGCGGGACATGACCTTCCAGGGTCCCGTGGTGCGGTTGTCGCTGGCCGCACCCGACGATTCCCCGATCGTCGCGCACGTCGGGCCGGAGCAGAACCTGCCGATGCTGCGACCCGGCGAGCAGGTGTACGTCTGCTGGTCCCCCGACGCCTCCCTTGTGCTGCCCGCCGCCGACATCCCCACCACCGAGGATCTCGAAGAGATGCTCGACGAGTCCTGACCGTTCGCTTCCCCCGTCCCTCCCCGACCACCTTTCTGCCCTAGAAGACGACGAAAGGCACAGCCGTCATGCCCCGCGAAGCATCCCAGCACTTCGATCCGCAACTGGCCGCCCGCCTCGGCGCCAACCGCGCGTCCCGGCGCCGGTTCCTCGGCGGCGGTGCCGCCGCGGCCGCCGCACTGGTGCTCGGCCCGTCGTTCCTGGCCGCCTGCGGTTCGGACAGCGGCGGCTCCGGCCAGACGACCACCGACGACGGGGGCCCGGCCAGCGGAACGCTGCGGATCTCGAACTGGCCGCTGTACATGGCCGACGGGTTCGTCGCCGCCTTCCAGACCGCATCGGGTGTCACGGTCGACTACAAAGAGGACTTCAACGACAACGAGGAGTGGTTCGCCAAGGTCAAGGAGCCACTGTCGCGTAAGCAGGACATCGGTGCCGACCTGGTCATCCCGACCGAGTTCATGGCCGCCCGCATCAACGGTCTGGGCTGGCTCAACGAAATCCGTGCCGACCGGGTGCCCAACAAGAAGAACCTGCGGCCCGATCTGCTGAACTCGTCGATCGACCCGGGTCGCAACAAGACCGCGCCCTACATGACCGGCATGGTCGGCCTGGCCTACAACAAGGCCGCAACCGGCAGGCCGATCACCAAGATCGAGGATCTGTGGGATCCGGCGTTCAAGGGCCGGGTCAGCCTGCTGTCGGACACCCAGGACGGGTTGGGCATGGTCATGCTCTCGCAGGGCAACTCCCCCGAGCGGCCGTCGACCGAGACCGTGCAGAAGGCCGTCGACCTGGTGCGTCAGCAGAAGGACACCGGCCAGATCCGCCGGTTCACCGGCAACGACTACGCCGACGACCTCGCGGCGGGCAACGTGGCGATCGCCCAGGCGTACTCGGGTGACGTGGTGCAGTTGAAGGCCGACAACCCCGACCTCGAGTTCATCGTTCCCGAGGCCGGCGGCACCTGGTTCATCGACACCATGGTCATCCCCTACACCACCCAGAACCAGAGTGCGGCCGAGGCGTGGATCGACTACGTGTACGACCGGGCGAATTACGCGAAGCTCATCGCGTTCACCCAGTTCGTGCCGGTGCTCGCGGACATGACCGACGAGCTGAACAAGATCGACCCGGCCGTCGCGTCCAACCCGCTGATCAACCCGCCGGAGTCAACGGTGGCCAACCTCAAGTCGTGGGCGGCGCTGACCGACGAACAGACCCAGGAGTACAACAGCATGTACGCCGCGGTGACCGGAGGCTGACGAAACACCCATGGCAGGCGTAGCCAGCAGTAGTCGGCAGCGCAGCAGGATCGCCCCGTACCTGATGATCCTGCCCGCGCTGGCCTACCTCGCAATCTTCTTCGTATGGCCGATCATCTCGCTGTTGCGGACGTCGTTGTCGTCCACGGGCGGGTCGGTGTTCCTCCCGACGCTGACCTTCTCGTGGGACTTCGCGAATTACGGCGAGGCGTTCGCCAGGTACTCCGATCAGATCGTGCGGTCGTTCGGGTACGCGTTCACCGCGACGGTGGTCTGCCTGCTGCTGGCGTATCCCCTGGCCTACGTGATCGCGTTCAAGGCGGGGCGGTTCAAGAACCTGCTCCTCGGCCTGGTGATCCTGCCGTTCTTCGTGACGTTCCTGATCCGCACGATCGCGTGGAAGACGATCCTGGCCGACGACGGCTGGGTGGTCACGGCGCTGGACACGATCGGGCTGTTGCCCAGCGACGGTCGTCTGCTCTCGACGAGCTGGGCGGTGATCGGTGGGTTGATCTACAACTGGATCATCTTCATGATCCTGCCGCTGTACGTCAGCTTGGAGAAGATCGACGCACGGCTCATCGAGGCGTCGAAGGACCTGTATTCGTCGAACATCCGCAGCTTCACCAAAGTGATCCTCCCGCTGTCGATTCCGGGTGTGCTCGCGGGCAGCCTGCTGGTGTTCATCCCGGCCGCGGGTGACTTCATCAACGCCGAATATCTCGGCAGTACGCAGACCACGATGATCGGCAACGTGATCCAGCAGCAGTTCCTGGTGGTCAAGGACTACCCGGCGGCCGCGGCGCTGAGCCTGGTCCTGATGGGCACCATCCTCGCCGGTGTGCTGCTCTACACGCGCGCGCTGGGCACGGAGGACCTCGTATGACCACCCAAGCCGGCGCCGCGGTGGCGGTCGCGGCCGAGCAGCCACCCACGCCCAAGACCGTCAAGGGCATGCCGAAGTGGGGCGACTGGAGCCTGCGGATTGTGGCCGGACTGGTACTGCTCTACCTGTTCATCCCGATCTTCGTGATCGTGCTCTTCTCGTTCAACGATCCGAAGGGCAAGTTCAACTACAGCTGGCAGGGCTTCACGCTCGACAACTGGCTCGATCCGTTCAAGTACCCGGCGCTGACCAACGCGATGAAGTTGAGCCTCAACGTCGCCGGGGTCTCCACAGCCATCGCGCTGGTGCTGGGCACGCTGGTCGCGATCGCGTTGGTGCGCCAGCGGTGGCGGGGGCAGCGCGCGGTGGACACCTTCCTGGTGCTGCCGCTGACCGCACCGGAAGTCGTGATGGGCGCCTCGCTGCTCGTGCTGTTCCTCGACCTCGGCTGGGCGACGGGTTACGTCACGATCGTGCTCGCGCACATCGCATTCGAGGTCAGCTTCATCGCGATGACCGTGCGCGCCCGGGTGCGTGGCTTCGACTGGACGCTGGAGGACGCGTCGATGGATCTGGGCGCCAGCCCGACCCGGACGTTCTTCAAGGTGACGCTGCCGCTGATCGTGCCCGGCATCGTCGCCGCGGCGATGCTGTCGTTCGCGCTGTCGCTCGACGACTTCATCATCACCTACTTCGTCAGCGGGTCGACGGTGACGTATCCGCTCTACGTGAACGCTGCGGTCAAGGCCGCCGTGCCGCCGCAGATCAACGTGATCGCGACCGCGATCCTCGTGGTCAGCCTGCTGTTGCTGGCGGCGGGCACGCTGTACCGCCGCAAGCGCATCGACGCCTAGACGGTTTCGCGGGAGGGCGTCAGCCCACTTCGGCCGGGACGGGTGTCGCCCTCGCGCCGCCGCGCGCCGCGAAGATCCCGGCGGTGACCACCAGCACGATGCCGATCACCGCGGCCGGAGCGGGCACCTGGTGCAGCGCGACGAAACCGATGACCAACGCGAACGCCGGCTCGAGGCTCATCAGCGTGCCGAACGCGGCGGCGCTCAGGCGCCGCAGCGCGAGCAGTTCGAGCGCGAACGGGAACATCGGCAGCATGATCGCCAGCCCGAGCCCGACCAGTAGCAGCTGCGGCGTCAGCTTGTCGAAGACCATCGGCCCCACGGCGACGGTGGCGACCAACCCGGCGACCGGCATCGACACCGCGAGCCCGTTGATGCCCGCCACCTGATCCCCGACCCGCTGCGTGAGCACGATGTAGATGGCCCAGCACACCCCCGCCACCAAGGCGTAGACCACACCGACGGCGTCGACCGTGCCGGCCCACGGCTGGGTCATCAACACGACGCCCACCGCGGCCAGCCCCGGCCAGGCGAATCGGGCGAGCCCTCTGCCCTGCAGCACGGCCACCCCGAGCGGGCCCAGGAACTCCAGCGCGCTGGCGGTGCCCATCGGAATCCGATCAAGTGCCGCCATGAACAGCAGCGTGATCGCCGCGGTGACCACACCGAGCGCCGCGCATGCGAGGAGGCTGCGTGCGGTGAACCGCGCCCGCCGCGGCCGCAGGAACACCAGGAACAGCAGCCCCGCCCAGGCCAGACGCAACCAGGCGGCACCTTCGGCGCCGATCCGGTCGATCAACCCGACCGCGACCGCGACACCCAGCTGAACCGACAGCATGGCCGTCACCGCCATCGCCGCGCCGGTACGTGCGTCGCTGGCGTTCACCACTGCAGTGATACGGCACCTCCCCTCTGCGCGTCCACGCGTTTTTCACCGCGTCTTCCGGCCCCGGCCGGAGGCGGGAATGTTCCGATTCCGGCTTTTGTCATCAACTGACGTGATTTTCTCGAATCGCGCCTGTGCGGGTTCGGCGAGGCGCACGATGGGATTGACGCGCGGGTAACGGGGTATTCGCAGCGTGTCGGGATGGCGGCGAGGGGGACTCGTGGACATCGGTAAGGCGGCCGTCGCGGTCGCCGTGACCGCACTATCGGTCAGCGCATGCGGCTACCGCATGGGTGCCTACCAGCCTGACCCCGGCCCGACGGGGCAGCCCACGGAGAACCGCACCGTCCCCGCGTCGGTCGGCGACCACCGGGAACCCGTACTCCGCCACCACGCCACCGCTGCCGCCGACCATGCGGTTCCTCCGAACGCCGACGGCGACCCGGCATGCCCACCGTCACAGGCCTGGGGTAAGCAGCCCGAGGGATCCGGCGTCCTGGTGACGGTCTGGGCGCACGACGCGACGGCGGTCACCGTGCTGGTGCGCACCGCCAGCGGCGTCGACATCGCGGATAGGGCCGTCCTGGACCGCGATGACATCCGCCTGTTCGAATTCCCGAAGATCGACGCGACCGCCGTGCGCGAGGTGCTGATCATGACCAACACCCAGCGCTGCTTCGCGATCGCGGACCAGACGACGTTTCAGTGAGGCCGCGCCGGCGTCAGCCGGCGCTCGGCTCGTAACCGCAGATCGCCTCGACCTTGTCGGCGGACTTGCTGGTCGGGTCGAATTCGTAGTTCAGCCATTCGCGGGCCAATCGGCGCGCGAGCTCCAGACCGATCACCCGCTGCCCGAAGCAGAGCACCTGCGCGTCGTTGGACAGCACCGAGCGTTCGACGGAGAAGCTGTCGTGCGCGGTGACCGCGCGGATGCCGGGCACCTTGTTGGCGCTGATGGCCACACCGAGACCGGTGCCGCACACCAGCAGCGCACGGTCGGCTTTGCCGTCGGCCACCATCCGGGCCGCGGCGACCGCGATGTGCGGGTAGGCGGTGTCCTCGTCGGTACCCACACCGACGTCGGTCACCTCGGCGACCCGATCGTCGGCCTTCAGGTCACCCTTGAGGGCCTCCTTGTATTCGTAACCGGCGTCGTCGGAGCCGACGACGATGCGGAGTTTGGACGTCTGTTGCGTAGTCACTGCGGACTGTCCCCTTTCACGGTGAGGCTTTCGGCGACCGTGCGCGCGCACATCGCCAGTGAGGTGGCGCCCGCGTCGGGCGTGCCGACACTGCGTTCCGCCAGCGGGCGGGCCCGGCCCACCTTGGGCCGCAGGTCGGCGGTCGCACGGGCGGCGGCCTCCGCCGTCTCCGCGGCCGCGGCCCACGCCTGTTCCCACCGCTCGCCGTCGGCCACCCGTCGCTCGAGCTCCTCCACGAACGGCAGCAGCGCGTCGAGCATGGTCTTGTCGCCGGGGGCGGCGCCGCCCAACTGAACCAGCGCGTCATAGCCGTCGCGCATTCCCGCCGCCACGGTCGCCGAGTCGGGGCGGCCGGTGTCGCCGAGGCGGTTGCCCAGGGCGCTCAGGAGCGCACCCCACAGCACGCCGGAGGTGCCGCCGGCCTTGGCCGCCCACTCCTTGCCCGCGGCCGCCAGCACCGAACCCTGCCCCGCGCCATCTGCGGCCGCGTCGGCGGCCGCAGCCCGCGCGGCCGACGAACCCTTGACCATGCCTCGGCCGTGGTCGCCGTCGCCGGCGATCGCATCGATCCGGCCGAGTTCGTCTTCGGCGTCGGCGAGCATGGCGGCCATGGCGTCGAAGATCCGCGCGACGGTCCGCCCGCCCGCGCGTCCGGCCTCGTCGGACGTCTGCCGCACCGCCGGCGCCGCGGCCGCGTCGCGGACATCGGCGTCGCTGCGCCGCTGACCACCCGAGCCGTCAACGGCGGCAACGCCTTTGCGATACGCCGGGGTGTCGGCGGGCGCGCGCCAGTACCGCTCGAGCTCCTCGTCGAGCCACATCACCGTCAGGGAGCAGCCGGCCATGTCGAGGCTCGTCACCAACTCCCCCACTTCGGGTTCGACGATGTCGTAGCCCTGCTCGCGCAACAGCCGCGCCACCTCACCCCAGACGACGAACAACTCCTCGTACTTCGTGCGGCCGAGGCCGTTGAGGATGACCGCGATGCGCTTGGATTCGGTGTTCGCCGGGGTGTCGGCGAGGACACCGTCGACGAGCGTCTTCGCCAGGGCCGCCGCGCTCGGCATCGACTCCTCGGCGACACCGGGCTCACCGTGGATGCCCAGCCCGACGCCCATCTGCCCGTCCGGCACGGTGAACAGCGGGTGATCCGCACCGGGTAGCGTGCAGCCGTCGAACGCGACACCGAGGGTGCGGGTCGCGGCGTTGGAGGCCTCGGTCACCCGCAGGACGCCCGCCATGTCGAGGCCCTCCTCGGCGGCGGCGGAGGCGCATTTGAACACGGTGAAATCGCCTGCGATGCCGCGCCTTTTGGCTTCCTCGCCCTTCGGGGCGCTGGCGATGTCGTCGGTGACCGCGAAATAGTGCGCGTCGATGCCCTCGCCGCGCAACTGCGAGACGGCCAACCCGAAGTTCATGACGTCACCGGCGTAGTTGCCGGTGATGAGCAGGACGCCGGCATCACCGTGGGCGGCGCGCGCCACCGACGCGGCCTCCTCCGTGGACGGCGACGTGAAGATGTTGCCGACCACCGCGCCGTCGGCGAATCCCGCGCCCACGGTGCCGCAGAACGCCGGATAGTGACCGGACCCGCCGCCGATGACGACCGCCACCTTGCCCGGGCGGGTCTCGTGCGCCCGCACCACCCCACCCGGAACTCCGATCACGTAGCGGGAGTTGGCGTCGAGGAAGCCGACGAGCATGTCCTCGGTGAACCGGGCCGGATCGTTGAACAGCTTGGTCATCGCAACCGCTCCCCGGTGTCGGAGTCGAACAGGTAGACCCGCTCCGGCGGCGCGGTGACAGCCACCTTCTGTTCGGGTTCGTAGGACTCGGCGGCCGGTGTCTGCACGACGATGCCCTCCTCCATACCGGCGACCGTGGTGGTGGCCAGGCCGAACTCGAGGAGGTGCTCGAAGTAGGCGACCGTCGTCGCGACACCGCCCGCGGCGTCACCGCTGATCGCACAGTCCTGCGGCCGGATGCCGACCGTGACGGAGGTGCCGTCGGCGACCTGGGTGGCCGTGGTGTCGAGATGTCCTGCGTCGTCGCCGATCTGCACCGACACCCGGCCGTCGCGCACCCGTGCCACACCGCGCAACACGTTGATCTGCGGCTCCCCCACGAACTGCGCGACGAACAGGTTGGCCGGATCGTCGAAGACCTCGTCGGGTGTGCCGAACTGCTGCACCACACCGGCGTCCATGACCGCGAGGCGGTCCGCCAGCGACAGCGCCTCGACCTGGTCGTGGGTCACCACGATCGTCGTGTAACCGAATTCTCGCTGCAGCACCTTCAGTTCGCGGCGCACCCGCTGCCGGGCGGACGCGTCGAGGTGGCTGAGCGGTTCGTCGAGCAACAGCACCGGTGGGTTGCGCACGAGTGCGCGGGCCAGCGCGACGCGCTGCTTCTGACCGCTCGACAGACCCGCCGGACGCAGGCCCATCAGGTCGTCCATCTCCAAGCGCCGGCTGATCGAATCCACCATCTGCTCGGCACCTTTGACCTTGCGGGCCTTCAGGCCGTAGAGCAGGTTCTCGCGCACCGACATCGGCGGGTACAGGGCGTAGCTCTCGAAGCCGACGCCGATTCCCCGCTTGGCCGCTGGCAACTGGGAGATCTCGCGGTCGCCGATCTTGATGGAGCCGCTGGTGACGGTCTCCAGTCCGGCGATCATCCGCAGCGTCGTGGTCTTCCCGCACCCGGACGGACCCAGCAGTGCCACGAGCTCACCCGGTTCGATGGCCAGGTCGATACCCTTGACCGCGGTGACGCTCTCCCGCCCGCGGGAGGCGTAGGTCTTCACCAGGTCGGTCAGGGTGAGGCTCTGCGCGGTGGCGGTCCGCGGCTTCTCGGCTGTCAAACTCACTGTGCTGCCTCCAGGGTGGATGCGTGATCGACCGGTCCCAGTCGCGCGGTGTCGCCGTCGCCGACGGCGAAGACGTGGACATCGGAGTCCGCGACCGTCATCGTGACGTCGTCGCCCTCCCCGACACCGTGGCGGCCCGAGGTCAGCACGATCAGCTCCGTGCCGCCGCAGTCGACCGTCAACTCGATGTTGCGGCCCAGCCGCTCGGCCAGCTTGACCCGTCCGGCCAGCGACCCTTCGCCACTGGTGACGTGGATGTCGCTGGGACGCAACCCCACCCGGACCCGGTCGCCGCGGTCCACGGTGGCGTCGGCCGGTATCGCGACGTCCAGCGAACCATCCCCCAGCCGGATCCGGCCGTCGTCGACGACACCGTCGAGCAGGTTGATCTCCGGCTGGCCGAGCGCGCGCGCGACGAAGGTATCGGCGGGCCTGCGCCAGATCTCCTCGGGGGTGCCGATCTGCACCAGCCGGCCCTCGCGCATCACCGCGATGCGGTCGCCCAGCGCCAGCGCCTCCTGGTAGTCGTGGGTGACGTAGAGCGTCGTCGTGTTCGACATCGCCCCGAGCTGTTTGAGTTCGGCGCGCATCGCGGCGCGCAGCTTGGCGTCGAGGTGGCTCAACGGCTCGTCGAGCAGGTAGATGTCGGCGGGGCGCACCAGCACCCGGCCCAACGCCACCCGCTGGCGCTGGCCGTTGGACAGTTCCCGCGGGTAACGCTGCAGCAGGTGGTCGATGCCCAGCGTGGTGGTGACCTGTTTGATGCGCTCGGTGCGCTCGGCCTCGGTGTAGCGACCGGTGCGGCCCGACTTGAGCGGCGACGCCAGGTTCTCGCTCACCGTCTTCTGCGGGTACAGCGCGTAACTCTCGAACGCCATCGCGACGTTGCGGTGGTACGGCTCGACGCGGGTGACGTCGCGTCCGCCGATGTGCACCGTCCCGCCGTCGATGTCGACGAGACCCGCCACCGACTTGAGCGTCGTCGTCTTGCCGGCGCCACTGGGCCCCAGGATGACGAAGAACTCGCCGTCGCCGACGTCGACCGTCACTCCGTCGACCGCCTTGGTGTTGCCGAATGCCTTGCGCAGGCCGGAGATCGATAATGTGGCCATCAGGCTTTCACCGCCCCGAATGACAGGCCCCGCACCAGGTAGCGCTGAATGGTCAACGCCAGGATCAGGGGCGGAAGAGCCGCGATGATGGCCGCGGCGGCCGTGAGGTTGTAGTACGCCTGACCGCCGCCGCCGAGGAACTTCGTGATCGCGACCGTGACGGTGCCGGCGTTGGTGTCGGCCAGAATCAGCGGGAAGACGTAGTTGTTCCACGCGAAGATGAAGGCCAGCAGCGCGGCAGCGGCGATACCCGGCCGCACGATCGGCAGCGCCACCATGAGGAAGGCGCGTTTGCGGGTGTAGCCGTCGAGCAGCGCGGCCTGTTCGAGATCCTCCGGCAGGTCCTGGAAGTAAGACCGCAGGATCCACACCACCAGCGGCATCGTCACCAGCTGAAGCACCCAGATCATGCCGACCTTGGTGTCGAACAGCCCGATCTGGTTGTAGATCACGAACAGCGGCACGATCACCATGAGCTCGGGGGCGAACCGGAACGACAGCATCTGGAACATCAGGTCGTTGCTGCCCTTGTACTGCCAGCGTCCCGCGGCGTAGGCGGCGGGGATGCCGATCACCAGCGACACGATCACCGCACCACCGCAGTTGATCAGGCTCGTCAGCAGCGAGGCCTTGAAGTCGACGCTCGTCATCTGGGTGCCCTTGTCGGACAGCACGGTCGCGAAGTTCGACCACGTCGGGCTGAACGAGAAGTACGTGGTGGTCTGCTGTTCGGCGTTCTTCAACGCCAGCATCAGCATCCAGAAGATCGGGAACAGCGAGAACAGGAACCAGAACACCAGTCCCACGTCGGCGGCCACCGAACCGATCGACAGCCGCTTCTGGCCGGGAGCGAGTTCGGTTCTGCTGAACAGTGCCATGGTTACGACTCCGCTCCGGCAGCACGGCGCTGCGCTTTGCCGAGCACGCTGACGAGGTAGCGCGCGGTGATGAACACGATGATCCACAGCAGCAGCATGTAGGTGCTGCCGCGCGAGTAGTCGAGGTTGATGATCGAGTCCTCGAACGCGCCGATCTGCAGCGTTCGGGTGGCGACACCCGGTCCGCCGGCGGTGAGCACGTAGATGTGGTCGAACACCTTGAGGTTGTCCATGAACCGGAAGATGACGGCCACCAGGATGTAGGGCCACAGCATCGGCAGCATCAGCTTGCGGAACATGTAGAACCAGCTCGCGCCGTCGACCTCGGAGGCTTCGAACGGCTCCTTGGGCAGCGACCGGATCCCCGCGAGCACCAGGATCGCCACGAACGGCGTGAAGATCCACAGGTCGACGAGGATGACCGACCACAGTGCATTGCCCGACGACAGCCAGTCGAACGTGTTGCCCAGTCCGAGAACGTGATTGAGGATGCCGAACTGCGGGTTGAACATCAGCTTCCAGATCACGCCCGCGATCACCGGCGCGATCATCAGCGGCAGGATCAGCACCTTCTCGAAGATCTTCCCGATGATGCTGGACCGGTTGAGCAGCAGCGCCAACCCGACGCCAAGCACGGTCTCGACCGCGGTGGCCACGACGGCGAAGACGCCGGTGACCTGGACGCTCTTCCAGAAGATCTGGTCACCCAGGACGGACGCGAAGTTCTCGAACCAGACGAAGTGCGGGTCGGGATTGACCGCCGCGTAGTTGAGGAAGGCGTAGTACGCACCGACGAAGAACGGGTACAGAATCCCGATCACGATGACGAGCGCCGGAATCGACAGCAGGTAGGGCCGCAGCTTGCGCCGCCACGACGGCACCTCGGGCAGCGCGCGGCCGGGCGCCTGCGCTGACTGTTCGGGCGAGGCCTCCGGCGCCTTGGGGGTCTGAGTGGTCATGGGTGGCCCTGTTCTTTCATTGGACAAAGCTCCTAGAGGTTGACCTTGGAGGTGTTGGTCTTGGCCAGGCTGCGCAGCCGCGAAGCCGCGTCATCCCCGCCGTAGATGTCCTGCAACGCGACGGCCCAGTCCTTCGTGGTGTCGAAGAACTTCTTCTGCGGGGTGAACTGGATCTTCGACGTGGGGATGACCGTCTCGAAGGTCTCGAGATACCCGTACTGGTCGGCGGCGATCCGCTTGAACGTCGTGTCGAACACGGACTGCCGCACGGGATCGGCGTAGATGCCGCCCTCGACGGCCTTGTTCATCGAGTCCTTGCCGGTGGCCCACTGGATGAACAGCCAGGCCGGCAACTTGTTGCGGGAGTTGGCGTTCATGGCCCAGGTCCACGTCCACAGGTTCGTCTTGTAGTTGCCGTCGGGGCCGGCCGGGCCGGGATACCAGCCGAGGTTTCCCGCCTGCAGACTGGCGCCCGGCTTGTTCTTCGGATACGTCGCGCTGTCGGCGTCGTAGACCATCATGGCCTTGCCGTCGCCGAGATCGCCTGTGGCGTTGGGATAGTCGTAGGTGGTCCACGAGGTGGGTCCGGCCTCGTGCTGCATCTGGATCCACTTCTTGGTGAAGTCGACCGCTTTGTCGCTGGCCATCTCCGCGACCAGGTCCCGACCGTCGAACGTATAGTCGACCGCGCCTTCCCGCACGTACTGGGTCATGAAGCCCGGGTGGATGGTGGCCCATGACTTCGATCCGCGGGTGGCGATGCCGTACCGGTTCTCCGAGCGATCGGTGAGATCGACCGCCAACTGCACGAAGTCGTCGAAGTTGTCGGGCAGCCGCGTGATGCCCCGCCGGTCGAAATACGCCTTGTTGTAGGCGACGACGTTGTTCTCGAAGCCCCACGGAATCGCCCACTGGCCGCCGGTGCCCAGCGGGTTCCCCAGCGAGAAGTCCCACCGGGTCGAGGTGCGCAGACCCTCGAAGATGTCCTCGAAGTCGTACTCGGCGTTGGTGGCCGAACTGTTCTGCAGCCACGGGTTGAGGTCCTCGATCCAGCCGGGCGGACCGTACTGCCAGATGAAGTAGGCACCGAGCATGAAAGCGTCGTGCTTGCCGGTGCCACCGGCGAGCTCGGTGTTGAGCTTGGTGAAGTAGTCGGCCTCGGGCACCAGGTCGACGTTCACGGTGATGCCGGTGAGTTCGCTGAACTCCTTGAGCAGCGGCTGATACGACTGTTGGTACGGGTGCGGGGTCTGCAGGATGTTGATGGTGGATCCGGCCGCCTTGCGCCAGTCGAATCCGCCACTGACCTCCGACGCCCCGTTCGGTGCGCTGGCCTTGCCGCCGACGCCGCACGCGGACAGCACCGGCAGGGTGGCCGCGGCGGCTCCGGCCATCCCCATGGCGGCCAGCATGTTCCGGCGCGACAGCTGACGTTGCTGCGCGACCCGATCTCGACTCATGTGGTGTGGACCTTTCGGCTCTCAGGCGGGGATCAGCGAAACCTTGACCGACTCTTTACCGCTGGCCACCAGATCGAGGCCCTTCTGGAACTCGGTGAGCGGCAGCTGATGTGTGCAGATCTCGTCCATCGGCAAGACCCCGGACTCGATCATCTTGATCGCGGCGGGCCAGCAGTACGGCCCGAGGTGCGCGCCGAGGACGTCGAGTTCCTTGTCGTCGCTGATGATGCTCCAGTCGACTTTGACGTCGCTGCCGAAGACGCCGTACTCGACGTAGCGGCCGAGCTTGCGCAGCAGGTTGAGTCCCTGCGGGACCGCGGAGGTGTGACCGGTGCCCTCGAGGTAGACGTCGGCGCCGTAACCGTCGGTGAGGTCCTTGACGATCTTCTCGGCGTCCTGCTCGGCGATGTTGATGGTGAGGTCGGCACCGCACTTCTCGGCCAGCTTGAGCTTTTCGGGCGCCATGTCCAAAGCGATGACGCGCATCGGGTTCTTCGCCCGCGCACCGGCGATCATGCCCAATCCGATCGGACCGCAGCCGGCGACCACGACGGTGTCCTCGAAGGTGATCTGCGCCCGCTCCACGGCGTGCAGCGAGCACGACAGCGGTTCGGCGAAGGCGGCGTGCTGAGGCTTGATGTCCTTGGACACCTTGTGCACCAACGCTTCTGCCGGATAGACCATGTAGCTGGCCATCGCTCCCGGGGTGCGGCGCTTGAAGCCGTATAGGTCGTGGGGCTGGCACATGTGGTACTGGCCGCGCTTGCAGAAGCGGCACTCCCAGCACGGCACGATCTGCTCGGAGACCACGCGGTCACCGACCGCGATCCCCCACCGCTGCGCGGCCTCGTCGTCGAGTTCGACCACCGTGCCGACGAATTCGTGGCCCGGGATCACCATGGTCTCGGCCCACGCCGGCCGGTTCTCGTCACCCCAGAACTTCGCCGCCCCGTGGTAGCACTTCAGGTCACTGGCGCAGATGCCGACCGCTTCCACCCTGATCAGTGCTTCGCCGGGCCCGCGCTGCGGTACCGCGATCTCCTCGAGGCGGTAGTCGTGCGGTCCGTGGCAGACCACTGCCTGCATCTTCTCCGGAATCTGATCGGGCATTCGGGCACTCCTCCTGTGTGGCTGCGCTCACAGTAGCCAATGCGATGCACATCTGTCCAGAACATCTGTTCAGAGAGAATCTGTTCAGCCCCACGTGTTCAATGTCATACTTCATGACGTGCCCCGGTCCGCACAGCCCACAACCCCGCCCGGTGTCGACGGTCCGTCGTCCGACGGCGACGCCGGTCACTTCCCGGCGTCGCTCCTCTACGCCGCGGCGAAGCTGTACTACACCGAGGACGCCACCCAGGCCGAGGTCGCCACGCAGCTCGGCACCAGCCGGGCGACCGTCAGCCGCCTGCTCGCCGAAGCGAAACGCCGCGGCATCGTGCGCATCGAAGTGGTGCCGCCCGCGGAGCTGACCTCCGGAGACCTCGGCGACCGGCTGGCGCGGGCGCTGTCGTTGACGACGGTGTTCCTCAGCCACCCACTGCCCCAGCCCGGACCCGGACGCGGCATCGTCGACGTGATGGGGGCCGCGCTGGCACCGGCGGTCGGGCGGGCCCTTTCCGGTGCGGGGCTGCTACCCGGTGACGTGTTGCTGGTGTCGTCGGGTCGCACGGTCTACGAGGTCGCCCAGTACGACCTCGTGCCGCTGCCCGGCGTCCTGGTGGCGCCGACGGTCGGCGGCAACGACCAGCCCGAGGAGTGGTACCAGACCAACGAGATCACCCGCCGCGTCGCCAACCGGGTCAACGGCAGGCCCAACTACCTGTTCGCCCCGGCGCTGCCCGGGCCGGACCTGTACCCGTCACTGCTCAACGATCCGAGCATCCAACGCGTGTTGCACCTGTGGCCGCATGCCCGTTGCGCGCTGATGGGCGTCGGCGCGCCGCCGCTGATGCGGTCGGACATCCCGCAGTTCGTCCCGACGCGGTCGAATTCGTTGCGCGCGGCGGTCGGCGACGTGTGCTCGCGGTTCTACGACAAGGACGGCAACGAAGTCGACTTCGAGGGCAGCGACCGTCTGATCGCCGTGGAGCTCGAGGCGCTGCGCCACGTCCCGGTGACGATCGCGGTCGCGGTGGGCCGCGACAAGGTCTCCTCGATCGTGGCGGGCGCCCGCGGCGGTTACTTCAATCAACTGGTCACCGATCCGGCGACCGCGGCGGCGATCCTCGAGACCGTCGACGGCTGAGGGGCTGGCTCAGTCCGGGTCGAGCGCGGACAACCGGTGCACCTGATCGCGGGTGGCCGGATACAACCCGCGCCAGGTGTCGTAGAGGTCGTCGTAGAGGGCGCGGCGCCGCGGGTCGGGCTGGATCTCGCGTGCCATCCGCGTCCAGTCGGTACTGGGATCGACCAGACCCGTCCCGATCGCGGCGAGCAGTGCATCGCCGTAGCTGGCGCCGATCGCCTGCTCGGGCACGAGTTGCGGGCGGCCGGTGATGTCGCTGAGCGCCTGCGCCCACACCGGGCTGCGCAGACCGCCACCGACCGCGACCGTCCTCTTCGCGCTGTGGGCGTCGTCGAACCGTTCGAGGATCTGCCGGATCCCGAACGAGATCCCTTCGTAGGCAGCCCGGAACAGGTGTCCCCTGCCGTGGCGCAGCGTCAACCCCGCCACCACGCCGCGGGCCTGCGGGTCGAACACCGGCGTGCGCTCACCGGCGAGGTACGGCAGCATCAGCAGCCCCTCGCTGCCCGGTGGCACCGCCGACGCCTCGGCGGTCAACTCCTCGAACGACGCGCCGCCGGTGGTGGCCTGCAACCAGCCGATCAGGCTGCCCGCCGTCGACGTTCCCGCGGCCAGTGCGAGGCTGTTCTGCTCCACTCCCGTGGTGGTCCACAGCGTCGGATCGCTGTGGTACTCGTCGATGACCTGGACGAGGAACATCGTCGACCCGTACATCAGCATCTGATCGCCGGGTTGGCGCACGCCCACCGAGAACGCCTCCGAATACGCGTCGATGGTGCCGGCCGACACCGGAGTGCCTACCGGGACGCCGGTCGCGGCGGCCGCCTCGGCGGTGACGGTGCCCACCACGTCGCTCGGCCACACCAGCCGGGGCAACGGCAGGTGACCGCAGACGCGGGCGGCCCAATCGTGGTTCCAGCCGAAGCTGCGGGTGGCGTAGAGCGGATCGCACTGGCTGGCCGTGTGGTGGTCGATGACGTACTCACCGGTCAGCTTGGCGGCGATGTACGAATTCGAGCCGTACCAGCCCGTCGCGCGGTCGAACACCTCGGGTTCATGGCGCCGTACCCACTCCAGCTTCGGACCGACGGCCTGGCTGGACAGCAGTGTCCCCGCCCGCTCGAGGATGGCCTCTTCACCGAGTTCCTCTGTCAAGGAAGCGATCTCGGCGGTCGCGCGGGTGTCGATGCCGTACAGGATCGCCGGCCGCAGCGGCCGCAACCGATCGTCGCAGAGCACCAGGCAGGGACCGACCCCGCTCACGCACATCCCGGCGACCACCCCGTCACCGGGCACCTGGGCCATCAGCGCGCTGCTGATCCGGCACACCTCGCGCCACCAGAGGCCCTCGGCGTCGGCCTCCACCCAGCCGGGGCGCGGCAGGCTCATGGAGTGGGCGAGGGTCTCCGAGGCGATCACCGTTCCGGCGGTGTCGACGAGTAGGCCCTTGGTGCTCCCCGTTCCGATGTCGATACCGAGCAGCAGATCCACGTGCCAAACCCTACGTCGTCAGCGGTCGGCGTCAGTGCGTCCTGGAGGGAAAGGGGTCGTTCCCGAAATCGATCTGTGCCGCGGGGTTGCTGACCGCGGTCACCATGCCCGAGCCGAACGCTCCCGCCCGGTCGTACAGCGTCGCGGTGCCCACGGAGATGCCGTCGGCGACCCAGTGGGAATCGGCCTGCACCCCGACCCACTCGTCGACCGGCAGCCGGGACAGTGCGACGGTGAGATCGCCGTTGATGTAGCCGACCCCCGCCGTGCCGAGGTTGGTGACCAGGCTGGTGCCCTCCGCGGCCGCGACCGCGTTGACGAACGGCGAATTCTCGGTGCCCGCGACCACCTGGATGGAGCGAGTCCAGGTGCGCTTGCGGGCGGTGTTCTGGTGGTCGACGATCGCCTGCGTCCATCCCTTCTCGTCGCTGCCGAGGTGGATGGACCGCGCCGGATCGGCGTGGGAGGGGATGTCGAACTCGGCGGACGCAGTCCACTCCTCGCCGCGCGGCGCCTCCGCCCGGCGGTACTGCACGAGCGTGGCGCGTGCGACGGTGACCCCGTCCTGCACGAGCTCACACTCGGAGTTGCGCACCCGCCTGCCGTCGCGCACCAGGTTGGTCTTGGCTGTCGTCGGGACACCGCGGGCCGCCTTGAACAGGTCGACGGTGAGGCGGGCCGGCAAGAAGTCGTCGAGGCCGAATTCCCGTTCGAGCACCCGGGCGGCCAGGCCCACCACCGCGGGACCGTTGAGGTGGTCCTCGCCCCAGTGGCTCTGTGCGAACCGGGTGGGCAGGAACGCACCGTCGTCGGTCGGTTCGAAGTGGGCGGGTCGCTCGCTCATCCCGGCATCGTCGCACAGCAGGCGATGACCAACCCGTGACGGCCACCGTGCCCGGATTCCCGACCGGTGCCCCTGGGTAGTCGCCCGGTATGACGACATCTGAACAGAACCGGCCCCTGCGCGCGCTCGCCCTGACGTGCAGCCTCAAGCCCAGCCCGGCCCCGTCGAGCACCGCGGTGATCGCCGACCAACTGCTGGAGCCGATGCGCACGGCCGGCGTCGAATGCGAATCGGTGCGCTGCGTCGACCACAACCTTCTACCCGGCGTCGAGGCCGACATGGGCCCCGGTGACCAGTGGCCGGCCATCCTGGAGAAGATCGTCGCCGCCGACATCCTCGTCGTCGCCACCCCGACGTGGGTGGGACACATGTCCAGCGTCGCGCAGCGGGTGCTCGAACGCCTCGACGCCGAACTGTCCGAGACCGACGACGCCGGCCGGCCCCGGCAGGTCGGCAAGGTCGCGCTCGCCGCGGTCGTCGGCAACGAGGACGGCGCCCACAAGATCGTCGCCGATCTGTTCCAGGCGCTCAACGACATCGGCTTCACCATCCCCGCGCAGGGCTGCACCTACTGGAACGACGAGGCGATGGGCGGCCGGGACTTCAAGGACCTCGACGAAACACCGGAAGCCGTCGCGAGCACCACCGCGAACGCGGCCCGCAACGCCATGCACCTGGCCAGGGTGCTGCGCGACAACCCGTATCCGCCGTACTCCTGAGCACCCCCTCACGCGAGCGTGCGCAAATGCCCAGCGCCGCATGGCATGTCGAGATACAGACACGCACGCTCGCGGTGGGGGGCGGCTAGCGGATCGGCAGCCCGGTCAGGGCACGGCCGATCACCAGACGTTGGATCTCGCTGGTGCCCTCGAAGATCGTGAAGATCTTCGCGTCACGGTGCATCCGCTCGACCGGATAGTCGCGGGTGTAGCCGTTGCCGCCGAGGATCTGGATCGCCTCGTCGGTGACGTAGACGGCGGTCTCGCTGGCGTAGAGCTTGGCCATGGACCCTTCGGCGGCGGTGAACGCCTTGTTGTTGCGGTGCATCCACCCGGCCCGCCACACCAGCATCCGGCTGGCGTCGATCCTGGCTTTCATGTCGGCGAGCTTGAACGCCACCGCCTGGAACTCGCCGATCTTGCGGCCGAATTGCTCGCGCTGGCAAGCGTAATCGAGTGCGTACTCGTAAGCCGCCCTCGCCACCCCGAGGGCCATCGCCCCCACGAACGGACGGGTCCGCTCGAACGTGGCCATCGCGGCCTGACTCGCCGTCCGCTGCCCCTCCTTGGCCCGCGCCATCCGCTTCTCGAACTTCTCACGGCCGCCCAGGATGAGCTCACCGGGGATGCGGACGTTGTCGAGCACCACTTCCGCGGTGTGCGAAGCCCTGATTCCGTGCTTTTTGAACTTCTGTCCCTGCGACAGTCCACGGGTTCCCGGCGGCACGATGAAGCTGGCCTGACCGCGGGTGCCGAGATCCGGGTACACCGAGGCCACCACCACGTGGACGTTGGCGATACCGCCGTTGGTGGCCCAGGTCTTGGTTCCGTTGAGAACCCATTCGTCGGCGGCCTCGTCATAGACGGCGCGGGTGCGCACCGCACCGACATCGGAGCCGGCCCCCGGCTCCGAGGAGCAGAACGCGGCCACCTTCGTGTCACCCGGGGTGCCGAACATCGCGGGCAGCCAGTCGCCGATCTGCTGCGGTGTGCCGTTGGACGCCAGCGCCGCCGCGGCGAGCCCGGTCGCCAGGATCGACAACGCGATACCCGCGTCGCCCCAGAAGAGTTCCTCGAACACCGTGATCAGGCCGATGCCGCTGGTCTCCCCCGCCATCTGGGCGAAGAGGTCCGGCGTGTAGAGCCCGACCTTCGCCGCTTCCTCGATGATCGGCCATGGGGTCTCCTCGCGCTCATCCCATTCCGCCGCCGCGGGACGCACCACGTCGCGCGCGAACTCGTGCACCCAGTCACGCACGGAGACCACGTCGTCGGGAAGTTCGAGCGAGAAGGTCGGCTCCATCACGAGTCTCCTATCGGGGCGCGGGATTCGCCGCCCATCGTGTCACGCGGCAGGCACGCGGGCTCACTGTCCCAAAGTCAGCACCCGGGCGGCGTCGTACTGTTCGTTGACGTGCGGGGTGGGTTCCGCCTCGTAGGTCGCCGTCTCGCCGGACGTCCAGTCAGGCGGTGAGTCCTGACCGCCGAGCACCCACGCGGCTTGCCGGGCGGCGCCGAGCGCGACGTACTCGGCCGGCGTGGGGACGTGCACCGGCCGCCCCAGCACGGCGGGCGCGATGCGGCGGACCGCCTCTGAGCGCGCCCCGCCGCCGACCAGGATGATGCGCCGGACCTCGACACCTTGGGCCGAGATCTTGTCGACGCAGTAGGCCATCGACGCGAGCAGACCCTCGACGGCCGCGCGGGCGACGTTGGCCTGCGTGAAATTGCGGGTGGTCATCCCGTGCAGCGCGCCGGTGGCGTCGGGCAGGTTGGGTGAGCGCTCGCCGTCGAAATACGGGACCAGCGTCAGTCCCTCGGCGCCGGCGGGGGCCTGTAACGCGAGGCGGTCGAGGTCGTCGAACTCGACGCGCAGCATCCCGGCCGTGGCCGCCAGCACCGGAGCTCCGTTGAGGGTGCACACCAGCGGCAGCTGGCGGCCGGTCGCGTCGGCGAAGCCGGCGACCAGACCTTCCGGGTCGTTCGGCGCGGTGGTGGCGACCGCGCTGACCACGCCGGACGTCCCGAGTGACATCACGCAGTCCCCCGGTCCGGCGCCGAGCCCCAATGCGGCGGCGGCGTTGTCGCCGGCGCCCGGTCCCAGCGGAGCGCCCGAGGCGGTCCGGCCCGCGATGTCCCGCGGTCCCAGGACCCTGGGCAGCGCGGGCCGGCGGCCCCGCATCGCCAACTCGAGCAGATCGTGCTCGTACTCGCCGGTGCGTGCGGAGAAGTAGCCGGTTCCGCTGGCGTCGGAGCGGTCGGTGCGCAGGTCGGCGGTGTCACCCGATCCGGATAACCGCCACGTCAACCAGTCGTGCGGCAGGCACACCGCGGTGGTGGCATCGGCGTTGGCGGGTTCGGCGTCGGCCAGCCAGCGCAGTTTGGCGGCCGTGATGGCGGCGACCGGCACGACGCCGATGCGGTCGGCCCACGCACCGGGACCGCCGAGCTCGTCGACGAGATCCGCTGCCGCGGCCGCGGACCGGGTGTCGTTCCACAACAAGGCGTCTCGCACGACGGCGCCCGCCGAGTCCAGGCAGACCATGCCGTGCTGCTGGGCGCCGACCGACACGGCTTCGACGTCGTCGAGGCCACCCGCCGCGGTGACGGCGGCCTGCAGGGCGGCCCACCACGCCTGCGGGTCGACCTCGGTGCCGGGCGGATGGGGTGCGGTCGCCGACCGGACGATCTCACCGGTGTCGGCATCGCACACCAGGACCTTGCACGACTGCGTCGACGAATCGACACCGGCGACCAGTGCCACGGCGACCTCCTCGGGATCAGCGGCTCGACCACATCACCCTAGTCAGCGCGTCGCCGTACCCCCTCCGGCGGCGCGACAACAACCGCGCCGACCGCGTTTGTGAGCAGTTCGGCGTGGGAACACAGCGGAACATGCTGATCAGACGTATCGCGCGACCCATGTTGTCTGCTGTGTTCATCGGCCGCGGAGTGGAGGCTCTGCGCAGCCCCAAGCCGGCTGTCGATGCGGCCAGGCCGACGCTCGAAGGTTTGAGCAAACTGCCTGATCCGGTAGGGACCAACGTGCCCACCAACGCCGAGACGGTGGCCCGCATCACCGCGGGCGTTCAGATCGGCGGCGGGCTGCTGCTGGCCTCGGGCAAGCTGCCGCGGCTCGCGTCCGCGGCGCTGGCGTTCAGCGTGGTGCCGGGCAGCCTCGGCGGCCACATGTTCTGGAACGAGACCGATCCGGCGCGTAAGGCCGAGGAGCGCCGGGCCTTCCTCACCGACGTGAGCCTGATCGGCGGTCTGATCATCGCCGCGGTGGACACCGAGGGCAAACCGTCGCTGGGATGGCGCGGTCGCAGCGCCGCCCGCAAGGTCACCGCGGCCCTCCCGGTCGGCGCTGCCGCGGGCGGTTCGCTGACCGACAGCGAGTTCGCCGAGAAGCTCGGGCACGGTCTGCACGTCGGCGCCGAGCGTGGGCGCGAGCTGGCCAGTGTGGCGCGGGAACGCGGAGCGGAGCTGGCCGAGGTCGCGTCCAAACGCGGCGCCGAGTTCGCCGAGGTGGCGTCCAAACGCGGCGCCGAACTCGCCGAGGTGGCGTCCAAACGCGGCGCCGAATTGGCCGAGGTCGCGAGCAAGCGCAGCGCGGAGTTGGCGGACGTGGCCAGCAAGCGCGGCGCGGTACTGGCCGAGGTCGCCCGCGAGCGCGGCTCGGAGTGGGCCGAGGTCGCGCGCGACCGCGCCCCCGAACTCGCCGACGTCGCCAAGGGACGCAGCGCCGAACTGGCCCTGCTGGCACGCGAGCGGGCCACCGAGCTCGCCGAGACGACCCGCAGCCAGGTCAAGCAGACCAAGAAGCAGGCCAAGAAGGAAGCCAAGCGCCGGATGAAGTGAGCTGAGCGAATTCTGATCTTGTCGAACCGGGCGCGTCGAAGCGCCCGGTTCGTCATGTTTCGGCGGTAGATTCGTCCCCACCCCACAACGCGGTCAGGAGCGTGTCCGATGACAACCGGTGACTATCCCCCTCAGCCGGGCCAGCCCCAGTACGGGCAACCCCAGTACGGCCAACCGCAATACGGGCAACCCCAGTACGGCCAACCGCAATACGGGCAACCGCAGTACGGCCAGCCTCCGTACGGAGCCGGCGGGTACCCGCCGCCGGGAGGCGCCGTTCCCGGCAGCCTCGGCATGCGGTTCCTGGCCCGGTTGATCGACGGCATCATCGTGGGCATCGTCGGCGGTCTGCTGGTCGCCCTCACCGACTCCATGTCCAACGTCTGGATCACCGGTCTGTTCACCGGTGCGCTGTCGTTCGTGTACTACGTCGCGTTCGAGGTGACGCAGGGCTGGACACCGGGCAAGAAACTGCTGGGGATGAGCGTGCGCGGACCGGGCGGTGCCCCGAAGCCGACGGCGTCGCAGTCGGCGATCCGCAACCTGTTCACCCTGCTGCCGATCATTCCCTTCATCGGGGGTCTCCTCGGCGTCATCGCCATCATCGTGATCGCGGTGACCATCAACAGCAGCCCGACCAAGCAGGGCAAGCACGACGAGATGGCCGGCGGCACCCAGGTGGTCAAGGGCTGAAACACGCTGGCTTCAACGAGGATCCCCCGGCGCACGTCGATCGAGGTGGCCGGGGGATCTCTCGTCTCGGGGGTCAGGGCGACGGCGTCATATGAAGATGCCGAGCAGCAGCACGAACACCAGTCCGGTGACCGACAGCACCGTCTCCATCAGCGACCACGTCTTGATGGTCTGGCCCACCGACATCCCGAAGAACTCCTTCACCAGCCAGAAGCCGGCGTCGTTGACGTGGCTGAAGAACAGCGACCCGGCGCCGACGGCCAGCACGATCAACGCCACCTCGCCGTTGCCCATCCCCTCGATCAACCCGAGCATGAGCGATGACGCGGTGATCGTCGCGACCGTGGCCGACCCGGTGGCCAGCCGGATCAGCACGGCGAGCACCCAGGCCAGCAGGATCACCGAAACGTTTGCCGCAGTTGCCCATTCGGCGAGTTTGGTACCGATTCCGGTGTCGACGAGCACCTGTTTGAAACCGCCGCCCGCCGCCACGATGAGGATGATGCCGGCCACGGGCGGCAGTGAGGATTCGATGCACTTCATGATCTGGTCGCGGGTCATGCCGGCGCCTCTGCCGAGGGTGAAGATGCCGACGATGACAGCGATCAGCAGCGCCATCAGGGGTCGGCCCAGCACATCGAAGGTCTGGCGCAGCGGGCTGTTCTCGTCGTCGATGAAGATGTCGACCAGCGCCTTGCCCATCATCAACGCGACCGGCAGCAGGACGCTGAACAACGTGATGCCGAACGACGGCCGACGCCGCTTCGCGAGCGTGCCCGTCGCCGAGACCGCCGACGCTCCCACCCCGGCAGCAGCGTCGCGCTCCGGTGTCGACGTCCCCGTCGTCCCTGTGCCGGCACGTCCGGGTCCGGAGCCCGGTGTGCCCGAGGGCGTTGCGCCCGGACCCGCCGCGCCGGGAGCGAAGTCGTCGGCGTCGAAGCGATCCGGCACGTCGAGGACCACCCAGCGCCCGGCGAGCTTTCCGAACAGCGGCCCGGCGACGATCGTGGTGGGGATGGCGACCGCCACACCGAGCGCCAGCGTGATACCGAGGTCCGCGCCCAGCAGGTCGATCGCCGTGAGCGGGCCCGGGTGCGGTGGGACCAGCCCGTGCATGGCGGAGAGTCCGGCCAGCGCGGGAATGCCGATCGTGATGAGCGACTGTCCGGACCGGCGCGCGACCAGGTAGATCACCGGCATCAGCAGCACCAGCCCGATCTCGAAGAACATCGGGAGTCCGATGACCGCACCCACGAGAGCCATCGCCCACGGCAGCGCCCGCGGGGACGCCCGTCCGACGATGGTGTCGACGATCTCGTCGGCGCCGCCGGAATCGGCCAGCAGCTTGGCGAACATCGCGCCGAGTGCGATCAGGATGCCGACACCGGCGGCCGTGCTGCCGAACCCGTCGGCGAACGAATCGAGACCGTCGCCGATGTTCACCCCGGCCGCCAGGCCGACGGTCAGGGCGCCGAAGATGAGGGCCAGGAACGGGTTCAGCTTCGCGACGGTGATCAGGACGACGATCACCGCGATACCGGCCAGCGCCGCCAGCACCAGCTGGGGGCCACCGGCGACGGGTTCGGGCAGTTCGGTGTCGGCCGCCAGAAGAGTCAGTGCCGCGGTCATCGGTTCTCCTGTTCGGTGGGGTGGGCCGTGAGCTCGATGTAGGTCTCGATGATCGAGTCGATGTCCCGGGCCACGTCGATCGTCACCCCGCGTTCGTCCTCGGTCAGCGGCTCGAGGGTGGCGAACTGCGAGGCCAGCAGCGACGCGGGCATGAAATGGCCGGGACGGCTCGCCTGGCGTCGTCCGATGACTTCCGCGGCCCCGGACAGGTGGACGAACTCGACGTCGGGGCAGTGTCTGCGCAACTGGTCGCGGTAGCGGTGCTTGAGCGCCGAACAGCTCATGACGCCGCCGTCGGGATGGGCGGCCAGCCACTCCCCGATCGCCTCCAGCCACGGGTAGCGGTCGTCGTCGTCGAGCGCCTGACCCGCGGTCATCTTCGCGATGTTGGCCGGCGGGTGGAAGTCGTCGGCATCGGCGAACGGCACCCGCAGTCGCTGCGCGAGCGCGGCGCCGACCGTGGACTTACCCGACCCTGAGACGCCCATGACCACGATCGGTGATCCCATCCGAACGAGGTACCCGGTTGTGGTCGACGCCACACCACGGCGCGATCTTGTAGTGGTTGACTCGTCACCGTGAACAGACGCCCGGACCTGGCCCGCCGCTTGTTCGACCGCATCGAGCCGGTGCACGCGGTCACCTACTTCGCGCCGCAGGCGCGCTCGGCGCTCGACGACCTCGGCTATCGGGGTTTCTGGATGGGCTACTTCGCGGCGCGCTCGGCGCCGCTGGGTCGGGTTCCGGCCGAGGTGGTCACCGCGATCTTCTACAACTTCGCCCCGGAGCGAGTGGCCAAGGCGCTGCCCGCGGCGTGGGAGGTGGCGCCACCGGCTGCAGCGCTGCAGGCCAGGGAGCAGTCAGCGGTGGCCGCGCTCGCCGGTTGCGGTGTCGCGGACAGCGAGGGCGTCCGCACCGCCGCGGCATTGCTGGCGAAGGCCGCCCGCGGTCCGGCGGTCGACGGCCGACCGCTGTACGCGGCGAACCGCGCGCTGGACTGGCCGCAGGATCCGGTGGCCGCGCTGTGGCACGCGACCACCCTGCTGCGTGAGCACCGCGGCGACGGGCACGTCGCGGTGCTGGCCGCCGCTGGTGTGAGCGGACGCGAGTGCAATGTGCTGCACGCCGCCGCCGGGCGGGTGCCGCGCGAGATGATCATGCGCAGCCGCGACTACGACGACACGCAGTGGCGGTTTCACGCCGACCGGTTGGCGCGCCGTGGTCTGCTCGACGGCGCCGGTGAACTCACCGACGCCGGCCGCGGGTTCAAACAGCGGCTCGAGGACGCCACCGACACGTTGGCGCTCAGCGCACTCGACGCCCTGGGCGACGACGAGGTGGAGACGCTCTTCCAGACGCTGACACCGATCACCCGCGCGGTGGTCGCCGCCGGCGTCGTTCCCGCCGCGACACCGATGGGGCTCTCCCGCGACGACCTCGACGACGCCTCCGCGCACCTGAGCTGACGCGCCGTCACGCCTTCTCGGGGTCGTGTCCCCAGTTCATCAACGAGTACCGCCACGGGGTGTCCTCGACGTCACCCGGGGGCCGTTGCGCCAGATGGCGTTTCACGTAACCGACCACCTTGCGCATGTGCGCCAGGTCGTCGTCGCCGAGGTCGGCTCTCTTGGTGTGCAGCAGGTCGACGATGCGGCGCCCGCTGGCGTGGCCGGTCGCCTCGCCGCCATCGGTCTTCTGCCCCACCGACCTCGACTCGTCGGTCTTCAGCCACTTCTCCAGTTCACCGGCGGTCATGTTGACCGCGTCGCGGAACCGCGACCACGTGTCCTCGGTGTCCTCGTCCTTCGCCACCGGACTCATTTCTTCTTCAGCGCACCGGGTTTGTGCACGGCGTCGTTCCCGCTCTTCTCGCTGCGGACCCGGTACTGCGGTTCGTCCTCGGAGGCCTTGACCTTGCGGCCGGCCGCCTCGGTCTCGGAGGTGATCTTCTCGACGACCTCGCCTTCGGCGGTGCTGCCGTGGCTGCGCCAGGAGACCTTGTCGCCCTTCGTGAATTCCTGATCGCTCATGTGCAGCGGATACCCCGCGTCCCGGCCGTCAGCCGGGGCCCGGCCTCGACGTCATACTTTCGTCGGGATCCTCAGCGCGGCGCGTACATGATCAGCCCCACGCCGAGCAGACAGACCAGGGCGCCCGCGATGTCCCACCGGTCCGGGCGGAATCCGTCGGCCACCACACCCCACAGCAGCGAGCCGGCGACGAACACCCCGCCGTAGGCGGCCAGGATGCGTCCGAAGTGCGCGTCCGGTTGGAACGCGGCGACGAACCCGTACGCGCCGAGCGCCAGGACCCCGGCGCCCGCCCAGATCCAGCCGCGATGCTCCCGCACCCCTTGCCACACCAGCCAGGCGCCGCCGATCTCCAGCAGTGCCGCGAGCACGAACAGGGCGGCCGATTTGAGCACGATCATGACCGTCAGCCTGCCGCACCGCCGCCCACGCCGGCGGGGTCAGGGTCGGTTGCGGTTCCACTCCAGCCAGCCGATGCCGGTACGTCCGTCGCCGGTGGAGACGGTCGCCCACGCCCGAGGGAAATGGCTGACGCGGCCGTCGTCGGAGCGGAGCAGCACCGGTGCGTAGCCCTGGATGTCCACCTCGACGGTGAGGTCACCCGGCTGCACCGTCAACGACGTCGTGACCGGCAGCCCGTTGTCGGCGAAGCTCGCCTGTGCGCTCATCTGCGTGGTCTCGACCAGCGCCGCACCCGGCGGCTGGACGTAGCCGATGCTCAGCGGACCCATCTCCGGGATCCGGAGGTCGACGCCGTGCAGACGGGTGCCGTCGTCGAGGTGCAGGGCGTTCCACACCCAGTCCATCGACCACCAGTCGCGCACGCCCCATGAATGGTCGCGCTGTCCGGGCACCGCCTCGAGGGTGTACTCGTGCCCGTCGGCGGTGACCGTGCCCGACACCGTGCACGCGATCTCGTAGCGGGGGGTGATCCGGTACTGGTACGGCGTGCCGGTGGTCGTCCACGTCAGGTCCATCGTCAGGTCGACGGGCCGGCCCGCGTCACCGCGCAGCAGCGCGGCCGGGTCGTCGTGCGCCTCACCGCGGCCCCGCACGGTCACCCGGTACGTGCGCAGGGGTTCGACCGGGTCGAGCCCGAGACGGGCGCTGTCCGTTGCTGTTTCGGTGTGGTCGGCGGGCAGCGCGGCGTCGAAGTCGACGATCGCGATGGTCGGCATACCGGGTCCGCACACCAGCGCGTTGAGCCAGGCGACCCCGCGGTTCGGATACAGCCCCAGCCGCACCCACCCGCCGACGCCCTGCGCACCGTCGGCGAAGTCGAAGTACCAGCTCTCGTTCCAGAGTTCCTCCTCGCCCGCCTGGTGGGAGCCTTCGTCGGCGGCGTCAGGCTGCAGCGGCTCGTCGGCCGACGGCTCGGGCAGTGCGGCGAGGGCATCGGTGTCGAGGACGTGCGTGCAGTGCCGGCGCAGCATGGTCATGAACATCTCGTCGCCCCGGTCAGTGCGCGCGACCAGCATCGAGGAGACGATCGCCATCATCACTCCGAAGAAGCTCTGCCGCCGGACCCCGTCTCGGACGGCGTCGAAGCTGACCGGCGCCTGCGGTCCGAGCGCGTCGTGGTAGGCACGCAGCAGTTCGTCGTAGTGCGCGCGACGGTCCTCGGCGGACAGCGCGCAACCCAGGAAGTAGGCGACGTCGGTGAACGCGGGCCCCCAGGCGACGGTCTGCCAGTCCACGACGGTCAGTGGGCGGGCGGCGCCGGGCTCGCCGAACAGCATGTTGTCGAGCCGGTAGTCGCCGTGCATCAGGCCCTGCGGGCGGTCGTCGGCGGCCTCGGCGGCGAGGTAGGCGTCGAAGGCGCCGACCAGCCGCTCGCACACGGCGCGGTGCTCCGGCGCGATCGCATCCGCGTAGCGGTCGGCGAAGCCGGCCCACAGCTGGCCCAGCAGCGCCTGGTTCATGGGGGACTCGCGGTTGAGCCACTCGGCGTCGGCGAGCACGGCGTTGCCGAGCAGCGGTCCGTGCACTCGGCCGAGTTCGGCGAGCGCCAGCGCCGCCTGCTCGACCGTCGCGCCGCGGATCTCGTCACCCACCACCGCGGGTGCGGCGTCGCCGAGCAGCAGGTCGAACGCACCGCTCTCGGCGTCGTAGGCGGCGTGGTAGCACGGCGCGACCGGGCCGGGCAGGCCGGGCGCGATGTCGGTGTAGAACCGGACTTCGCGTTCGTAGAGGCCGAGGGCAAGACCGGTCTGGCGGCTGTTGGTGTCGGTCGCGGCGACCTTGAGGACCACCGACGCCGGACCGGCCGCCTCGCTGTCGGCGTAGGTCAGCGAGACCCGGTAGCAGTCGCTCATCTGACCGGTGCCGATGCGTTCGACGCTGAACTGGGTGACGGTCCCCGCACCCACCACGGTGCTCAGCCACTCGGCGGTCAGGTCCGCGGGACGTTCGATGACGAGGTCTGCAGTGTGAGCCACGCGATGAACCTAGCAGTGGGCTGGGTCACAGATTGACGGGTGTCAATCGTCGGGGCGGCGTCAGCGTGCCGAGAGGGTGAACCCCTCCCACGCCAGTCGGCGGTCGGCGAACGGGTCGTACTCCACGCGCGACCGGCGGTCGAAGACGAGCACCGCCCGCTCGTCCGGGGTGTAGGCCGGCCACCCGTCGCCCGGTGTCCCGGTTCGGCTGAACGACCGCCAGCGACGCTGGATGTCGTTGCTGACCCGCAGCGCGGAACGGCGGTCGGCCGCCGCGGTCAACAGCGACCCGAACCGCGTGCGGTAGGTGTCGAAGACGGCCAGCAGTTCGGTCGCGTGGGTGGCGCCGAGCCCCGACCACTGCAGGGTGCGGGGCGCGTAGTCGTAGCGGTACACGTACGTCGGGGCGTGGTGCGCATGCGCCTCCGAGATCTGCCACGTCGCGGTGCCGAAGGCGAAGTCACCACCCAGCTGCATACAGGCCGACGAGTTCGGATAGCCCGGATACGCGGCCGTGATCCGCTCGCGGCGCTCGGCGTCCGAATCCGCCAGCAGCGTCTCGATCATCGGCTCCGACATCGGCAACAGCGGCAGGAAGCGGCTGAACAGCCGGCCCTCCTCGGCGTTGTTGCCGACGATCAGCGGCACCCGGTGTGCCACGCCCTCGGCCATCGCCGCGACCGGTTCGACGGGCAGGTAGTCGGTGCCGTACGCGGGTCCGACCGGGAACGCACCGGGCATGTCGGTCATCCCCCGTCGGATGAGGTTCTCCAGCGCCTTGCCGAGTTCGGAGGGCCGAGCAGCCATCAAGGCGGCCGCCCCCTCGTGCGGGCGCGCGCCGAGCAACTCGACGAAGCGTTCGGCGAAGACCGCCGCGGCGTCGTGGGACCGCACCATCCCGCTGGCGGGGCTCTGCGAGATCGCCTGGTGGAACAGGCCTTTGGCTTGCGGCACGGCCAGCAGGGTGGCGACGGCGTGCGCTCCCGCGCTCTCGCCGAAGATCGTCACGTTGTCGGGATCGCCGCCGAAGACGGCGATGTTGTCGCGCACCCACCGCAGCGCCATCACCAGATCGCGCAGGAACAGGTTGCCGTCGATCGGGTTCTCCGGTGTGGACAACGCCGAGAAATCCATACAGCCCAGCGGGCCGAGGCGGTAGTTGACCGAGACGTAGACGCAACCCCGCCGCGCCAGCGCCGCACCGTCGTAGATCGGGGTGGCCGAACTGCCGAAGGCGTATCCGCCGCCGTGGATGAAGAACATCACCGGCAGCGGGCCCCCGGGCGGGGCCTCGGGCGCCACGACGTTGAGCGTCAGACAGTCCTCGCTCATCGGTTGGCGCTTGTTGACCCCGAGCAGTGCGTACTTGGGGTCCTGCGGCGCGCAGTTGCCCACGCTGTGGCAGTAGCGGACTCCGCGCCACGGCTCGGCGGGCAGCGGCGCACGGAGCCGCAAGCGGCCCACGGGTGGCTGGGCGTAGGGAATCGCTCGCCACCGGTGCACCCCGTCGCGGGTGAAGCCCTCGATGGTTCCGGTGCTGATCGTTGCGCGGACGGTACGCTCGTGCATCTTTCGACGGTAGCGAACGCGGGAGCCCGGCCGCGCCTGACCGGGGTGTGCGTGTCGGACCGCTAGCCTGGCGACCATGCGCATTGCGGTGATGATCGCGGCGTCTGTGCTGGTCGCGGGATGCTCCCAGGCGGTCGGCGGACAGGCGCGGCAACCCGAGCCGACACCGTCGGCGCCGTCGGGCACCACGCGCACCGCGCCGTCGACGACCGCGACACCCCCGCCGACCGCCGCACCGGCGGCCCGGGCCGCCATCGGTGAGGTCATCCGGTGGATCGAGGCCGCACCGGCGGCCGAACCGGGCGGATTTCGCACGGTGAGCCGGGACGGCACCAGCACCGACCTCGGCGAAGGGGTCGCGTTCACCACCCCGGCGGGTACGTCGAGATGTGTCACGAACCATCGCGCCGAGGGGGCGCTGACCTGCCTGGTGGATCTGCAGGACCCACCGGCGCGTCCGCCGGACGCCTACGGCGAATGGAAGGGCGGCTGGGTCGATTTCCCCGGCGCGACGCTCGACGTCGGTTCCGCGCACGCCGATCCGGGCCCGTTCTCCGACGGGTTCGGTGTGGAACTGCCCTACAACCGGGCGCTGACGTTCGGCGACTACCGGTGCCGCACCGACCCGGCCGGATTGTTCTGCGTCAACTACGCCCACCAGTCGGCCGCCCGGTTCAGCGATGCCGGAATCGAACCGTTCGGCTGTCTGCAGCAGGTCTCCCCACCGCCGGAGATCGGTGCCCGCTTCAGCTGCTGAGCGGGCCCTTCTCCCGGGCGCGCCGCGGGTAACTGTGCGTCATCCCGACAGCGCCGACGATGACGACGACGGGGACGACGTAGTTGGTCCAGTCGCTGGTGTGCGGGAGCTGGGCGGCCACCAGTCCGAGGACCGCGATCAACGCGAACACCAGCGCCCACATCAGGGTCAGCACCTGGTTGGTGCGCCGGAACGCCGGATCGGCACCCGCCTGCCGCGACACCGACGCTTTGGCGTACTGCTCGGTGAACGGGACGAAGGCCAGTGAGACCAGCGACATGACCGCGAGCACGCCACTGGACAGCGTGGTGGCGTAGGTGTCCATCCAGTCCCGGTCGGCGGCGCCCACCGCCATCGCGACGAGCGTGACGCCGAAGAAGAACACGATGGTCACCACATCGAGCAGACGCGGCCCGCCCCGCCCCATCGCGATACCGAGGATGACCGCGGACAGTACCGCGCACAGCGCCCCGAACTTCCAGGTACTCGGACCGTCGGCGACGACCCAGTAGATGATCCACGGCACGAACCCCACGAACGGGCTCCGGTCGAACCAGTCGTCCATGCCTTCGGCAGCGTACGCCGAACAGCGGTCAGGCCACGCCTTTGCGTTTCAGGATCGGCAGCACACCCTCGGCGAACCAGTACGCCTCCTCCAGATGGGGGTAACCCGACAGGATGAACTCGTCGAACCCCAGTGAGTGGTACTCGTAGACGAGGTTGGCCACCTCTTCGTGGCTACCCACCAGCGCCGTGCCGGCACCGCCGCGGACGAGCCCGACCCCGGCCCACAGATTCGGGTAGATCTCCAGCCGGTCGGTGCGGCCGCCGTGCAGTGCCGTCATCCGCCGCTGGCCTTCCGACTCCGATTTCGCATGCAGCGCAGTGGCTTTCGCGATCTGGTCCGGCGACAGCCCGGCGACGAGCTCGTCGGCGACCGCCCATGCCGCCGCGGAGGTGTCGCGGCTGATGGTGTGCAACCGGATGCCGAAGCGGACGCTGCGTCCCTGCGCGGCGGCCAGCGCGCGCACCCGCTCGATCTTGGCCGCAGCGTCCTGCGGAGGTTCCCCCCAGGTGAGGTACACGTCGACGTACTCGGCGGCGACGGGCAGCGCGGCGGCCGACGAACCGCCGAAGTAGATGTGCGGCAAGGGATCCGGCGGCGCTGACACCCGGGCGTCGGCGACGGTGTAGAACCGTCCGTCGAAGTCCAGCGACTCCTGCCGCCACAGCGACGTGACGATGTGCAGGAATTCGGCGGTGCGGGCGTACCGCTCGTCGTGGCTCAACCAGTCCCCGAAGCGGCGCTGCTCCAGATCGTCGCCGCCGCTGACGATGTTGAGCAACACCCGGCCCTCGGAGAACCGCTGCAGCGTCGCCGCCTGCTGGGCCGCCAGCGTCGGCGGTACCAGGCCCGGCCGGAACGCGACGAGGAATTTCAGCCGCTCCGTTTCGGCGAGCAACGCCGCCGACGTGAGCCACGCGTCCTCGCACCAGGTTCCGGTCGGGGTCAGCACGCCTTCGTAGCCCAGCCGGTCCGCCGCGCGGGCCACCTCGGCCAGGTAGCGGCGGCTCGGGGCCCGGTAGTTCGGTGGCGTGGTCTGGTGTGACGACGCGTGCGACGATCCGACGATCGAGCGGCTGTCGCCCGCGGTGGGCAGGAACCAGAAGAACTTCGCCCCTGGAGCAGGGGATGTTGTGGCGGCAGACATCGCGCTCCTAATTGCGGTCGAGGTACAGCGGCGCGAGCACGTCGGCGTATCGGCGGTCGACCCATCGCGAGAAGTCGGGTGCCGCGGAGATCTGCTCGGACTCGGCGAACAGATCGGCCATCTCCTGCTCCGAGGCGATCAGCTGGTCGGACAGGTCGGTCGGCAGCCGCAGGCTGCGACCCTGCGCCAGGGCGGCGACCTCGGGATCGAGCCCGACGTCGGCGGCGTACCGCTGCGCCCATTCGTCGCGGTGGTCGTTGGCCCACCGCACGGCTCTTGCGTAGCGCACCAGCAGATCACCCAGCGCGGTGTTGCGTTTCGGATCGGCCAACGCCTCGTCTGACGCGACGCCGAAGCCGGCACCGTTGGTCACCCCGGTGGCGCGGGCGATGCTGCGCACCTCGAGTTCTGTCTCGGCCTGGGCGGTGTACGGATCCCATACCGCCCAGACGTCGACCCTGCGCTGGGAGAACGCGGAGAACGCGTCGGCCGGCTGCAGGAACACCAGGGTGACGTCGGCCGGGGACAGCCCGGCCCGGGACAGTTGCACCAGCAGGTGGCCGTGTGCCGAGCTGCCCTTCGCGACGGCGACGCTCTTCCCGCGCAGGTCGGCCACCGACCGGATAGGCGCGTCGGCGTGCACGAGGATCTGGTCGCCGAATCCTCCACCGTCATAGGCGGAGACCACTTTCACCTTGGCGTTGGAGGCGGCCCCGAAGATGGGCGGGGTGTTGCCGGTGATGGCGAAGTCGATCTTGCCTGCGGTGGCGGCCTCGATCTGCGGCGGTCCGGAGGTGAACGTCGAGAACTCGACCACGTACGGCAGATCGTCGAGCGCCCCGGCAGCGGCGAGCAACGCCTGGGTGCCGCCCTTCTGGTCCCCGATGTGCAGGGTCACCCCCGACAGCTCCGACAGCGGCACCGTATCGGGCGCCTCCTGCGCGCCGCCGCCCTGCTCGCGGGACACACAGCCGGCGACGGCCCCGATCACCGTCAGCGCGGCGAGCCAGCCGATCGCGGCCCGTCGGAACGTGCCCATGGCGTTTCCCTTGATCGAGTGTCGAGACTTCATCCGGCGACGCCCAGCTGGTCGAGCAGTTCGGCGCGGTACCGCTCGGTGCGCGGGCACGCCTCGCGGGGACGGTCGATCTCCAGCGCATGCACCACCCTGCCTTCGTCGAGGACCAGCACCCGGTCGGCGAGCGCGACCGCCTCGTCGACGTCGTGGGTCACCAGCAGCACGCCGAACGTGTGGGTGCGCCACAGATCGAGCAGCAGCGTGCGCATGCTCAACCGCGTCAACGCGTCGAGCGCGCCGAACGGTTCGTCGAGCAGCAGCAGCTCCGGTTCGGCGACCAGGGCGCGCGCCAACGAGACCCGTTGAGCCTGACCGCCCGACAGTGTCAGCGGCCAGGCCCCGCCGCGGTCGGCGAGCCCGACGTCGGCCAGCGCGCGCTCGGCCCGTCGCTGCAGGTCGGCCTTCGGCAACCGGCTGCGCGTCAGCCCGTACGCCACGTTGGTGCGCACGTCGCGCCACGGGAACAGCCGAGGCTCCTGGAAGGCCATGGCGGGGGCACCGGCGACGAACCGTTCACCGGTGTGATCGGTGGACAGACCCGCCAGCACCCGAAGGACCGTGGACTTCCCGGAACCGCTGCGGCCGATCAGCGCCACGATCTCACCGCGACCGACGTCGAGCGACACGTCGGTGAGTACGTGATGCGGGCCGTACCACTTGTCGACATGGCGCAGGCGCGCGGCGGACCGGGTGGTGGGCTGTACGGGTGTGGTCAGTGTCATGTGCGATACCTCAGGGCTCGGCGTTCCAGTGCGCGGACCGCTGCGTCGGTGGCGATGCCGAGCAGCGCGTACACGACCAGACCGAAGATGATGATGTCGATGCGCAGGAAGTCGCGGGCGTTGTTGATGAGGAAGCCGATGCCCTTGTCGGCGTTGATCTGTTCGGCCACGATCAACGTCAGCCATGCGATCGCCAGCGACTGGCGGAAGCCGACCAGCACCTGCGGCGCGGCGCTGGGCACGATGATGGTGCGGAAGCGTTGCCAGAACGAAAAGCCCAGTACCTGAGCGGTTTCGAACAGTTTGGGGTCGACCTGGCGGATTGCCGAGAAGGTGTTCAGATACAGCGGGAAGCTCACCCCGAGCGCCACCAGCAAAACCTTGGGCAGCTCACCGATGCCGAACCACACGATGAACAGCGGGATCAGGCCGAGGTGCGGGAGCGCGCGGATCATCTGCATCGGCGGATCGACGGTCGCCTCGAACCAGCGTGACAACCCGACCGCCGTGCCGAGCGCCAGGCCGACGATACTGCCGAGCAGCAGCCCCTCGACGACCCGGATTCCCGACACACGCAGGGCGTCGGCGAGTTGGCCGTTGCCGATGAGTTCGACGCCCGCCTCGACGATGAGCGACGGTGCGGGCAGCACGTCCTGCGGGACCAACCGCAGGGCGCTGCCCAACTGCCACAGGGCGAGCAGCACCAGCGGCGACGCCCATCGGATCAGCGTCCACTTGCGGTCACCGCGGTGGACCGCCGGCGCGGCGGCGACCGTGGAGGCCGGCGAGGTCAGATCGGTGGGACTGCTCACGGTGAGCTGACGCTACGGCGGCGGCCCAGCACCGCACAGGGTTTGATTCGCGGTGACGGAAAAGGCCCCGCCTACGGGCGGCAGCCGATGGTGGCACCCCCATATGCCGTCCGGCTGCTTCGGGGGCCTACCTGCCTCCCGCCAGTATGCGGGTGAGCACCGGAAATGCCCTTTCGAGAGGCCATCGGGCTCAACGTCGGTGCGTCAGCCTGGAGCCGACGGAAGATCCTCACATCAACAGCCATGCCACTGTCGTGACCTGCCGGCGGGTGGCCTCGGCGTCTGATCACGACGACGATACCGGCCGGGAACACGACCGGGAGTCACGAAAGTGATCGCTAGAAGCGGGTCCTGGCATCAGCGCTCAGGCAAGGTGAGATTCACAGTACCTGTCTCACCCGGGTCTCCCTCTGGTCCAGAACGCCAGGCAGCCTGATCGAGGCGGCCCAGCCAGCACCGCTGGCTCTACCCCCATCAGTTGACTTCGCCTTCACCGCGTGCACGACCGTTGTCGGCGCGTTAGCCATCGATAGAAGGGACCAAGATCAATGACGGGAAACCAATTCTCAAGCCACACAGAGCTTTTCGATCTAAGCGAGAAGTATGCCCTGGTCACCGGCGGCTCCAGAGGCATCGGGATGATGATAGCGCGCGGCCTTCTCCAGGCGGGCGCCCGCGTCGTCATCAGCTCACGCAGAGCGGACACGTGCGCAGAGGCACAGCATCTGTTGTCCGAGTTCGGCGACGTCAGAGCAATCCCCGCCGACCTGTCGAGGCACGACGAGTGTCAGCGCCTCGCCGATCTGATCACAACCGACTCCGAACGCCTGGACATCCTCGTCAACAACGCTGGAGCGATGTGGCGCGAGCCGCTGGAGACATTCCCGGACGAGGCCTGGGACGCGGTGATCGACCTCAACCTCAAGTCGCCGTTTTGGCTCGTGCAGGCGCTGCTCCCTGCACTTCGCAGGGCGGGCACCGCCGATTCTCCCGCGCGGATCATCAACATCGGCAGTATCGCCGCCATCCACGTCGCCCAGTCGCCCAACTACTCCTACGCCAGCAGTAAAGCGGCACTCCATCAACTCACCAGAGTGCTCGCCAGGGAACTGGGACCACAGCACGTCACGGTCAATGCGGTAGCACCCGGAGTGTTCCCGTCGCAGATGACGGCGTCCACGCTCGATGCGATCGGCGACGACATCGCGGCGAAGGCTCCTCTGCGCCGGCTAGGCCGCGGCGACGACATGGCGGGCATCGCTGTGTTTCTCGCCAGCCAGGCTGCCTCCTACCTCACGGGCACCATCATCCCGGTGGACGGAGGCATCGCGACGACTGCGACGGGCACCCCGTCGTGAACACCGTCACGCCTGGATCGCAACGCAGTCGGGGTACTCGCAGTGCCTCCCTCAGACTGCCGGTCGAGCTTACGGTGAAGGGATGACCCCGACGGCTCTGCGCACCGAGATCCGGGAGCAGCGCCTTGTTCCGGCAGCGGTGGGCATCTCAGGACGTGCGGTTGCACCGGTCCGGACGCAAGCGGGTGCACCATCCGATCGTGGGTCAGCTCGACTTGGACGTGGAGTCCCTGGAACTGCCCGCCGAACCCGGCCTGCACCTCAACGTCTACACCGCGCCGGCTGGCACGCCGACCGCCGACGGTCTGGCACTCCTGGCGTCGTGGGCGGCCACCCATCAGCTGGCAACCGAGCTTGAAGCGCCCAACGGATAATCTGGATGGGCGAGCAGGTGGTACACGTGCGGTGCAACGCTGATTTTGGTTGAGCCGCACCGTGATCGGCCATCATAGGGCAGCGACGGGCCACTGGAACTACGCCTATCTCCGGTGCCGGCTCGCTGCGTCGTACGGCGTCGCCCCCTGATCACAGCCCGTGCGACGACGCGATCACCGTACCGTGAGCAGCTCGTTTGCCTCGACCGCCGACATCGCCAGGGTGCGGTATCCGTAGTCCTCGAACAAAACGGTGATGCGGTCGGTGTCACCGCCGATCACGACGCCACTGCCCCACTGCTTGTGCGACACCACCGTGTCGACGGGAATGGCCGACCGCTCACCGGTGTCGGTGTCGGTGGCGCCTTCGGTGTCCCGGCAGCGGTCGCAGTTGCCGCACGGACCCGGCAGCGGCTGACCGAAATAGCTGAGTAGGAACTGGCGCCGGCAATCCCTTGACTCGGCGTAGCCGCGCATCATCTCGACGCGGCTGCGATCGATGCGTTCGCGGGCCTCGACCACCTCCGTCGCCCCGGTGACCGCCTCGTCGGCGTGGACCTCGTTTGAGAGGAACCCTTTTCGGGTCGACCTGATCGCATCGCCCTGTTCGAGCAGGTTGACGGCGTTGGTCAGCCTGCGCCCGCGCACGTCGAGTTTCGCGCGAAGGTCCTTGAGCCGCTTGGGTTTGTCCGTGTCGAGAGCACGGTAGACGGCGCCGATGAGTTCGGCGTCGGGTCGGTGGGTGGTGAAGAACCTGGCCAGTCCCAGGTCCTCGGCCCGGTAGAACAGCAGCGCCAGGGCGGGCTCGCCGTCTCGGCCGGCCCTGCCGATCTGCTGATAGTAGGAGTCGAGCGAATCGGGCACCGAGGCGTGCACGACGAATCGCACGTTCGGTTTGTCGATCCCCATGCCGAACGCCGACGTCGCCACCACCACGTCGAGGTCGTCGTCGCGGAACCGCTCGTGGACGCTCTCGCGCTCGGCCGCGGGCAACCCCGCGTGGTAGACGGCGGCCCGGATCCCGCGTTCGGTCAGCGCTTCCGCGTAGCGCTCGGCGTCTTTGCGGGTGGCGGTGTACAGCAATCCCGGTCCCGTCAGGTCCGCGACCGTGTCGAGGACCGCCGCCCGCTTGTCGGCGTCCCGCAGGAACTGCTGTACCTCCAGCGTCAGGTTGGGCCGGTCGAAATTGCCCACCACCATCAGCGGGTCCCGCAACCGCAGCCGCTCCACGATCTCGCGGCGCACGACGACCGACGCGGTGGCGGTCAGGGCCGCCACCGGCGCGCCCTTCCCGAACCGGACGAACGCATCGGCCAACCGAAGATAGTCGGGACGGAAATCGTGCCCCCACGCGGACACACAGTGGGCCTCGTCGACCACGATCAGCGACACCGATGCCTCGGCGAGACGCGCGACCACCTCGTCGTTGGCGAGCTGTTCGGGTGAGACGAAGATGTACTCCGCCTCGTGGCTGCCCACCGCCTCCCAGTTGTGCTCGGTCTCGGAGGACCGCTGCTGGGAGTGGATCGCGACGGCCTCGGGGGCGCGGGTGTCGGCGAGGCCGGCGATCTGGTCCTGCTGCAGGGCGATCAACGGTGAGACCACCACGGTCGCGCCGTCGAGCAATACCGCGGGCACCTGGTAGATCGCCGACTTGCCGGAACCGGTCGGCAACACCGCCACCACGTCGCGGCCCGCCAGGATGGCTTCCATCGCCTCGAGCTGCTCGGGGTGCAGTTCCTCCCAGCCGAACACCCGTCGGGCCGTCCGGGTCAGCTCGGCCGCACGCTTGTCTTCTCCAACCACCGCGTCCAGTTACCCGGCGCACGAACGCGAAAACCTACCGCCAGCCGTCGGCTGCCTTGGCCGCCCGCATCAGCGCATCGCAGAGCTGGCGCAGCTCGTCGGACCCGGCGCCCTCGTCGACCGCGGTCGCGACGTCTTCGGCCGCGCAGCGCACCTCGAAGACGCGGTCCGCCAGCAGGGCGGCCTCCTCGGCGGTCAGCACGACGGCGTCCGGTGACAGCGAGGTGCCCCGGACCATCGCCCGCTGTTCGTAGGCGCGCTGGCGGCACGACTGCCTGCAGTACTGCCTGCGCCGGCCCATTCCCGCATCGGCGACCTCACGCCCGCACCAGCGGCACGGCTGCGGCCGGGTACGCCGTCTGCTCGCGGTCTCCACGGATTCAGACTGTAGACGGGTCACCCCACCGATCCCGGTATCATGGAGGGTCGAGTCGGGAACCGTTCGTGGCTCTGCCGCGTTGATAATCCGGCAAGTTTTTTCGATGAGGAGTGTTGACGATGGCTGATCGTGTCCTGAGAGGCAGTCGCCTCGGAGCCGTGAGCTACGAGACCGACCGCAACCACGACCTGGCGCCGCGTCAGGTCGCCCGCTACCGCACCGACAACGGGGAAGAGTTCGACGTCCCGTTCGCCGACGACGCCGAGATTCCCGGCACCTGGCTGTGCCGCAACGGCCTCGAGGGCACCCTCATCGAGGGTGACGTCCCCGAGCCGAAGAAGGTCAAGCCGCCGCGTACCCACTGGGACATGCTGCTCGAGCGCCGCTCCGTGGAGGAGCTCGAGGAACTCCTGAAGGAGCGCCTCGATCTCATCAAGACGAAGCGGCGCGGCAGCTGAGCGTCGGCTAGCGCCGGTATTCCAGTCCGCGGGCGCGATCGAAGCGCCCGCGGATTCCCCAATCCGCGACCTTGAGCATGGCCTCGCGGATGTTCGACCCGCTCATCTTCGACTGCCCGAGTTCGCGCTCGCTGAACGTGATCGGGACCTCGACGACGGTGAATCCGTTGTTGATGGTCCGCCAAGTCAGGTCGATCTGGAAGCAGTAGCCCTTCGAGTCCACGGCGGACAGGTCGATCTTCTCGAGCACCTCCCGCCGGTAGGCGCGGTATCCGGCGGTGATGTCGTGGATGTCGACGCCGAGCAGCACGCGGGCGTAGGTGTTGGCGGTCTTCGACAGCGCGTACCGGCGCCGGGGCCAGTTCCGGATCGTGCCGCCCGGCACGTAGCGCGAGCCGATCGCGAGGTCGGCACCGCCGTCGACCGCGTCGAGCAGCCGGTGCAGTTGTTCCGGTGCGTGGCTGCCGTCGGCGTCCATCTCGACGAGCACCGAGTACTCCCGGCTCAGCCCCCAGGCGAATCCGGCCAGATAGGCGGCCCCGAGGCCGTCCTTACTGGTCCGGTGCATGACATGCATGCGGTCGGGGTCGGCCAGCGCGAGCTCGTCGGCGAGTGCGCCGGTGCCGTCGGGGCTGCCGTCGTCGACCACGAGGATGTGCACCTGCGGGCATGCCGTGTGCACCCGGTCGACGATCAGCGGCAGGTTCTCCCGCTCGTTGTAGGTGGGGATGATCACGAGCGTCCGCTGACTCGGGCGGGCCGGGCGGTGTGCATTCGCCGCGGGGTCGGTCATGTAGCTCCTTCGTTGCTGCTGCGTGCGCCGGACAGCCTGTCGCGGTCCGGGGTCGCGGTTGGCCGACGCCGCAACCTCGTGGGCACGAAATTTCCATTGTGCAGTATGGCGGCGATCACGGCGCCGACCCCGGCGATCACCAGCAGCGCCTGCACCAGTGGGCCCCACCGGGTGGCGGGGGTGATGTCGGTCTTCAACCGGATCTGAGTGTCGAGGTAGGCCGGTTCGAAGAACGCGGTGCGCGCCAGCTCCCTGCCGTCCGGGGCGATCACCGCGCTGATCCCCGTGGTGCCCGCGACGACCACGTAGCGGTCGTGTTCGACCGCGCGCAGCTTGCCGAAGGCCAGCTGCTGGCGGCTCATCGCCTCGTCGAAGGTGGCGTTGTTGGTCGGCACCGCGAGCACCTGCGCGCCGTTGCGCACCGATTCGCGGGCGGCCCGGTCGAAGATGACCTCCCAGCAGGTGGTGATGCCGACCGGCACCCCGGCCGCGCTCACCACTCCCGTGCCGTCGCCGGGGATGAAGTAGCCGGCCCGGTCGGCGTAGGGCGAGAGCTTGCTGAAGAATCCGCGCCACGGCAGGTACTCGCCGAACGGCTGCACGATCCGTTTGTCGTGGCGGTCGGCGGGCCCGGTGCCCGGATTCCACACCAGGACGGTGTTCGTCGACACCGGGTTGTCGGGGCTCCACTCGGGCGTCCGGACGACGGTGCCGACGAGGATGGGCGCGTTGATCGCCGCGGCGGCGGCGGAGATCTGCTCACCGGCGTCGGGGTTGGCCAGCGGGTCGATGTCCGAGGAGTTCTCCGGCCACACCACGAACATCGGCTGCGGTGCCCGGCCGGCGCGCACGTCTTCCGCGAGCCGCAGCGTCTCCTGGACGTGGTTGTCGAGCACGGCACGCCGCTGGGCGTTGAACTCCAGGCCGAGCCGCGGCACGTTGCCCTGCACCGCCGCGACGGTCACCGGCTGGTCGTCAACGGCGCCCATCCCGGAATGACGCACCTGCGGCCACACGAGCGCCGTCCCCAGCAGCACCACCGCGATCACCGCACCGGGCAGCAGCACCGCAGGCGGCGTGGCGGCGTGGACGTCGCGGCGGCGCGTCCACTGCACGATCTCGGCGGCCAGTGCCGCCACCGAGGAGCCGACGAGCACGACGGCGAACGACAGCAGGGGCGCCCCGCCGTAGTGCGCCAGCGGGAGCAATGGGCCGTCGGTCTGGCCGAACGCGACGACGCCCCAGGGGAAACCGCCGAACGGCACGCTGGACTTCAGCCACTCCTGGCCCACCCACAGGGCCGCAAACCACAGCGGCCAGCCGGGCAGCCGGCGCACGGTGACGGCGGCCAACCCGAACAGGGCGGGAAAGAGCGCCTCGACGGCGGACAGCGCCAGCCACGGTAGCGCTCCGACCAGACCGCTGATCCACGGCAGCAGCGGGACGTAGAACGCCAGCCCGAACAGGTAGCCGTATCCGAAGCCGCCGGCCCTCGTCGTCGACTCCTTGCGCAGTACCCACGCCAGCAGCGCCACCCCGACGAACGCGCAGTACCACCACGCGAACGGGGGGAAGCTCACGCACACCAGCAGACCGGCCCCGATGGCGGCGACCAGCTGCCACATCCGGTCGGCCACGGCCCGCGGCAACCGGCGCAACCGCGGCACCAGCACGGCCATCCGGGGCTTCCGGCCCGACGCTGCCTCACCCATGGATGACGACACCCCGGTGCACGGTCTGGCGACAGCGCGGCAACGGATCCTCGGCGGTCAGCCGGGGCAGTGCGGGCACCCGCGACCGGGGATCGGTCGACCAGCGCTGGACCGAGTCGGCGGGTGCGCTCACCTCGAAACCCTCGGCCTCCCAGATCGCGTACGACGCCGGCGCACCGGGCACCAGGGTGCCGGTCACCCCGTCGCGCACACCGGCCGCGCGCCACGCGCCGCGGGTGGCCGCCGCGAACGCGGCCCGCAACGAGATCGCGCTGCCCGGCGTCTGGTGCCGGCTCGCCGCCCGCACCGTCGACCAGGGATCCAGGTCGGTGACGGGGCTGTCCGAGCCGAACGCGAGTGGCACGCCATGGGATGCTAACAGCGCAAACGGGTTGAGCCCGGCGGCCCGATCAGGGCCGAGCCGCTGGGCGTACATCCCGGCCGGACCACCCCACAGCGCGTCGAAATGCGGCTGCATGCTGGCGATCACACCCCACGCGCCGAGTCGGGCCGCCTGCTCGGCGTTCACCATCTCCAGATGTTCGAGGCGGTGCCCGCAGCGAGCGACCGCGGGGGCGCCGAAGCGTTCGACGACCCGGCCCAGCGCGGACACCACCGCGCCGACGGCCGCGTCGCCGATGACGTGGAAACCGGCGGTGATGCCCGCCTCGGTGCAGGCGTGCAGGTGCGCTGCGACCGCGTCCTCGTCGAGATAGGTGTTCCCACACTCCCCCGGCGCGTCGTCGTACGGTCGGCTCAGCCACGCGGTCCGCGAGCCGAGGGCGCCGTCGACGAACAGATCGCCCGCCAGCCCGTGGGCGCCGGTGCGGTCGACGAGCTCGCGCGCGTGCGCGGCATCGGTGGCGGCCTCACCCCAGTACCCGACGACCTGGACGCCGTGGTCGAGCTCGCGCAGTTCGCCCCAGTCGTCGAGGCCACCGATCTGCGGGCCCGCGCATTCGTGGACGGCGACGATGCCGTGCGCGGCGGCGGCGTCGAGCGCGGCGCGGCGTGCCCGGCCCCGTTGCCCCGCCGTCAGCTGCGCGCGCGCGGCGGCGCGGACCCGGTGATGGGCGTCGGCGGTCAGCGGCCGCTGTGGGTGGTATCCGGGCGCCTCGGCCAGGCCGGGGGTGATGGCGCGCAGTGCGGTCGAGGCCACCGCGGAGTGGACGTCGACGCGGGAGAGGTAGGCCGGCCGCTGCCCGACCGCGGCGTCGACGTCGTCGGTGCTCGGCGCGACGCGTTCCGGCCAACCGGATTCGTCCCAGCCGTGCCCCCAGACCACGTCGTCCGGATGAGTGCGCGCGTGTTGCGCCAGCAGGTCGAGGCATTCCCGCAGCGAGGTGGCGGAGCGCAAGTCCAGGCCGACGAGTGTGAGACCGGTGGCGGTGAGATGGACGTGGCTGTCGACGAACGCGGGCGCCACGAATCCGCCCGCGAGATCCACGACGTCCGCCTGGGGGAACTGGGCGCGGCCGATGTCGTCGCTGCCCAGCCAGACCACGGTGCCGTCACGCACCGCGATGGCGGTGGCATCGGGTTGGGCGGGGCTGTGCACCCGCCCGTTGAGCAGCAGTGTCGTCACGGAGCCGACAGAGTAGCGGGGTCAGTCGACCCGGCGCTCCACCGCACTGGGCTCCACCGTGCCGGGGTCCACGGTGACGACCTCGACGACCTCACCGTCGATGTAGTCGCCGCGGCGCGGGCCGGTCGGCGCACCGACCACGACGATCGGCACGCGGCGGCCCAGGCGGCGGGCGGCCAGCGCCGTGACGACCGGGCGGGCGGCGGCCCGCGTCGGCGGCAGCAGCAGAAGTGCACCGACCACCGAGCTGGCGATGCCCGGCACGACGACGAGCACGGTGCCCAACGCCACGAGCGCGCTGTCGGTGACCGCACCCTGGGCCGTCGTCGCGGTGAGGCCCGAACGCAGGCGGTGCAACTGCCGCTTGAGCTGCGACCCGGCCAGCGCGAGGCCGACGACGAACGTCGCCAGGGAGATCAGGAGGGTCCAGCCGAGGCCGATGGCCGAGACGAGCGCGACGAGCACCGCCGTCTCGACGACGGCGTAGAGCAGGAACAGCCGCATTGCCATACACCTCCAACGTCTGCTCGGCTTCCTGGGTTCCGTACATTCGGGAACCATGACGACCACGGTGACCACAGTGCGCATCGACGCACCGGGAGGACCGATCGACGCTCTCCTGAGTATGCCCCCCGGTGACGGGCCGTGGCCCGGTGTGGTCGTGGTGCACGACGCCATCGGCTACGGCCCCGACAACGAGGCCACCGCGGCGCGGATCGCGGAGGCGGGTTTCGTCTCCGTCACCCCGAACCTGTACGCGCGCGGCGGGCGGGCGCGGTGCATCACCCGGGTGTTCCGTGAGGCGCTGCAGCAGCACGGCCGCGCCTTCGACGACGTCCTCGCCGCCCGCGACCACCTGTTGGGGCTGCCCCAGTGTTCGGAGGCCGTGGGGATCGCCGGATTCTGTATGGGCGGGCAGTTCGCGCTGCTGCTGGGGCCCGGCAACTTCGGCGCGTCGGCCCCCTTCTACGGGACCCCGCTACCCAAAGACCTCGCCGAGACCCTGGACGCCTCGTGCCCGGTGGTGGCCAGTTTCGGCCGTCGCGACCCGCTGGGTGTCGGCGCGGGCCCCAAGCTCCAGGAGATGCTGACCGCCAAGGGTGTGCCGTGCGACGTCAAGGTGTACCCCCACGCCGGGCACAGCTTCGCCAACCGGCTGCCCGCCCAACCGTTTTTGCGCCTCGCGCAGTTCGGCTACCACGCGGACGCGACCGAGGACGCCTGGCGGCGCGTGTTCGCGTTCTTCCGGACACACCTGGCCGGTTAGGACGGTGCGGTCACCTCGATCGCGCTGTGCACCTTGTCCACGCCGCCGCGGATGATCGCGTGCGGCACCCACCACCACGCGTGCCACCAGTAGCGTCTGGTGACCATGTTCCAGACCCGCCGGGTCTGCGCTTTCGGCAGGTTGCGGGCGACCGCCTCGACCGGTTCACCCTTGGGTTTGCCGAGCACACCGCACTTCTGGATCGTCACCCGCGCGGTGTTGTTGATGCGCTTGGTCTTCCACGAACCGTCGTCGGTGATGATGAGCAGTCTGTCCCCGTCGGGAACGCCCCACACCGGGGTGGGCTTGGGTCTGCCGTCCTTGGTGAAGGTGGTCAGCAGCAGGTACTTCTCGGCGTAGACGTCGGCGAAGGTGGGCGCCATCTCACGCGGCCGCCTCGATCTCGATGGTCACGTTGTTCTTCATGCCTCCGCGCAGCTTCGAGAAGACGTTGAACGTCTTGCCGAGCAGCCCGTACCGGGCGCCGAGCGCATCGTAGGTGGCGCCGTTGGCGGACTTGTCGAGGATCCGCGCCACCGCTTCGACCGGTTCGCTCTGCGGTTTCCCCGCGCGGTCGCACTTGGCGATGGTGACGCGCTCGGTGTTGCGGATCCGCTTGACCTTCCACGACTTCTCCTGCGTGATCACCAGCAACCGGTCACCTGCCGGGGCGGCCCACACGGCGGTCGGCTTGGGCCGGCCGTCACGGGTGAAGGTGGTCAGCAGGATGTATTCGGAGCCGGCGATCTCGGCAAAGGTGGGAGCCATGTGTTTCTCCTATGTCAAGCCGCTGCCGTTCGGCAAGGCTTTAGGCGGTTGTTTTGGTCGGTGTGGAGGCGGTGCCACCGCTCCTATCAAGTCACGCCGGCCGGTCCTTCACACCTGATGCCGGCAAAACGCATGCTCGCCAGCCCGAAAGGCGGCACCCACGCTATGAGCCAGACACCAGGTGTAAAGGGATCCAACCACCGCAAGAAGCGGTGACCTCAACCTGACACTGACGGTCACGCTACTGAAATCCGCGTCGACTTCGCGTCCTGGGCGGAGGAGTGCGAGTGGGATGCGCCGTGGACGCGGAGTCAACGGGTACCGGTCAGCCTTCGAGGTCTCCTTCGGTCTCCAGCAGCACCTGGCGTAGTCCGTCGAGGGTGGCCGGGTCGGGCTCGGCCCACATTCCGCGGCCGGCCGCCTCCAGCAGCCGCTCGGCCATCCCGTGCAGCGCCCAGGGATTGGACTCCTCCATGAACTTGCGGTTCTCCGCGTCGAGCACGTATTCCTGCGAGAGCCGGTCGTACATCCAGTCGGCCATGACGTGCGCGGTGGCGTCGTAGCCGAACAGATAGTCGACGGTCGCGGCCATCTCGAAGGCGCCCTTGTAGCCGTGTCTGCGCATCGCGGTGATCCAGCGCGGGTTGACCACGCGGGCGCGGAAAACCCGGTTGGTCTCCTCGGACAGGGTGCGGGTCCGCACGGCGTCGGGACGGGTGTTGTCACCGATGTAGGCCGCGGGCGCCTTGCCGGTCAGGGCGCGGACCGTGGCGACCATGCCGCCGTGGTACTGGAAGTAGTCGTCGGAGTCGGCGATGTCGTGTTCGCGGGTGTCGGTGTTCTTCGCGGCCACCGCGATGCGGCGGTAGCTGGTGTTCATGTCCTCGGCGGCGGGCCTGCCGTCGAGGCCGCGCCCGTAGGCGAAACCGCCCCACGCGGTGTAGACCTCGGCGAGGTCGGCGTCGTCACGCCAGTTGCGACTGTCGATCAGCTGCAGCAGTCCGGCGCCGTAGGTACCCGGCTTGGAGCCGAAAATCCTTGTGGTGGCCCGTCGTTGGTCGCCGTGCTGGGCCAGGTCGGCCTGGGCGTGGGCGCGTACGTAGTTGTCGTCGTCGGACTCGTCGAGGCCCGCGACCAGCGTGACCGCGTCGTCGAGCATGGTGACCACGTGCGGGAACGCATCGCGGAAGAACCCCGAGATCCGCACGGTGACGTCGATGCGCGGGCGGCCCAGTTCGGCCAGGCTGATCGGCTCGAGGTCGACCACCCGGCGGGAGGCGTCGTCCCACACCGGGCGCACCCCGAGCAGCGCGAGGACTTCGGCGATGTCGTCACCGGAGGTGCGCATCGCCGAGGTGCCCCACACCGACAGACCGACCGAACGCGGCCACGCGCCGTAGTCGTCGCGGTAGCGGGCAAGCAGCGAATCCGCCATGGCCACACCGGTTTCCCACGCCAGCCGCGACGGCACGGCCTTCGGGTCCACGGAGTAGAAGTTGCGTCCGGTCGGCAGGACGTTGACCAGCCCGCGCAGCGGTGAGCCCGACGGGCCCGCGGCGATGTAGCGCCCGTCCAGCGCGCGCAGCACCTGCTCGATCTCGGCGGCCGTGCCGGCCAGCCGCGGCACCACCTCCGTGGCGGCGAAGCGCAGGATCGCCGCCACCTGGGCGTTGTCGGTGATGGTGTCGACCGCGGCGGAGTCCCATTCGGCGGCCTGCAGCGCGGCCACCAGGTGGCGCGCCTCGGCTTCCACCGCGTCGACACTGGTGCGTTCGTCGTGGCCGTCCTCGGCCAGGCCGAGGGCCTGGCGCAGTCCGGGCAGGGTCTGTTCGCCGCCGAACAGTTGGCGGGAACGCAGGATCGCCAGCACGAGGTCGAGTTCGGCCTCGCCCGCCGGCGGGGCGCCGAGGATGTGCAGACCGTCGCGGATCTGGACGTCCTTGATCTCGCACAGCCACCCGTCGACGTGCAACAGCATGTCGTCGAACGAGTCCTCGTCGGGGCGCTCCTCGAGACCGAGGTCGTGGTCCATCTTCGCCGCCCGCATCAGCGTCCAGATCTGTTGGCGCACCGCGGGCAGCTTGTTCGGGTCGAGCGCCGACACGTTGGCGTGTTCGTCGAGCAGTTGCTCGAGTCGGGCGATGTCGCCGTAGGTCTCAGCCCGCGCCATCGGCGGGATGAGGTGGTCCACCAGGGTGGCGTGCGCGCGTCGCTTCGCCTGAGTGCCCTCCCCCGGGTCGTTGACCAGGAACGGGTAGATCAGCGGCAGGTCGCCCAGCGCGGCGTCGGTGCCGCACGCCGCGGACATGCCGAGCGTCTTTCCGGGCAGCCACTCCAGGTTGCCGTGCTTGCCGAGGTGCACCACGGCGTCGGCCCCGAAGCCGGAGTCGATCCAGCGGTAGGCGGCCAGGTAGTGGTGGCTGGGCGGCAGATCCGGGTCGTGGTAGATGGCCACCGGGTTCTCCCCGAACCCCCTGGGAGGCTGCACCATGAGCACGACGTTGCCGGCTTGCAGCGCGGCGATGACGATCTCGCCGTCGGGGTCGGTGCTGCGGTCGACGAACAAGTCACCGGGAGCCGGGCCCCAGTGTTCGACGACGGCGTCGGTCAGTTCGCTGGGCAGGGTGGCGAACCACTTGCGATAGTCGTTGGCCGACAGGCGGATCGGGTTGCCGACCAACTGCCCTTCGGTGAGCCAGTCCGGGTCCTGTCCGCCGCGTTCGATCAGCGCGTGGATCAGTGCGTCGCCATCGCCGGCCTCGACACCCGGGACCTCGCCGATGTCGTAGCCGTGTTCGCGCATGGCGCGCAGCAGCGCCACGGCGCTGGCCGGGGTGTCGAGCCCGACCGCGTTACCGATGCGGGCGTGCTTGGTCGGATACGCCGAGAACACCACGGCGATCCTCTTGTCCGACGCCGGGATCCGCCGCAATCGAGCGTGCCGCACGGCGATTCCGGCGACGCGGGCGCACCGCTCCGGGTCGGCGACGTAGGAGGTCAGCCCTTCGCTGTCGATCTCCTTGAACGAGAACGGCACCGTGATGACACGTCCGTCGAACTCGGGCACGGCGACCTGCGTGGCCACATCCAGGGGCGAGAGGCCGTCGTCGTTGTCAGTCCACTGTGCGCGGGAGCTGGTGAGGCAGAGCCCCTGCAGGATCGGCACGTCCAGCGCGGCGAGGTGCGCCACGTCCCAGCTGTCGTCGTCGCCTCCGGCGCCCACGGCGGCAGGGGTGGCGGCGCCCGCGGCGAGCACGGTGGTGATCAGCGCGTCGGCCGACGACAGCAGGGTCAGGAGTTCGGGTTCGGCGGTGCGCAGCGATGCGCAGTACACGGGCAGCGGCCGCCCGCCGTGCGCCTCGATCGCGTCGCACAGGGCGTGGACGTAGGCGGTGTTACCCGCCAGGTGCTGGGCCCGGTAATACAGGACGGCGATGGTCGGGCCGTCGGTCGCGGGTGCCTCGCGTTCGAGGAGCCCCCAGGTGGGCGTGGTGACCGGCGGGGCGAACCCGAAGCCCGTCATCAAGACCGTGTCGCAGAGGAATGCGTGCAACTGCCGCAGGTTGTCGACGCCACCCTGGGCCAGGTAGACGTGGGCCTGCAGCGCCGCACCCTGGGCAACGGTGGAGTGCCGCATCAACTCGGCGTCGGGCGACTGCTCACCGCTGACCACCACGGTCGGCACCCCGGTCGCGACCACGGTGTCGATACCGTCCTGCCACGCGCGGTAACCGCCGAGGATGCGGATCACCACCACATCGGCACCGTCGAGCAGTTCCTCGAGTTCCCCGGACACCAGCCGGGAAGGATTGGCCCAGCGGTACTGCGACCCGCTGGAGCGGGCGGTGATCAGATCGGTGTCAGAGGTCGACAGCAGCAGAACGGTCGGCGGGGTCACTCACCATTCGTACCGCACCGCGTCCGGCTACTGGTCCCAGCCACCCCACCGGTGGTACCAGGACTGCTGGTAGGGCAGGCCGAGAAGGCTGACGAGGACGAACAGCGCCAACGCGATGGCGATCAAGGCGGACATGGTGGATCCCTTCAACGTCTGTTACCGGTACCCGCGGTATCGGTTCAATGGCAACGTACGACGCGCAGGGGCCGTCGGCCACTCAGTGTGCGAGACGGAATACCGGGCCACAGCAAATGACCTATGTCACAGCTCGCCAGGACGTGCCAGGTCAGCGGGCGGTGACGAACCCTTCGGCGACCATCCAGTCACGGGCTACGACGGCCGGATCACGGCCTTCGACGTCGACCTGTTTGTTCATCTCGATGATCGCGTCGTTGGTGAGGGCGGCGGTGACCGGCGCCGTCACCTCGGCGATCTCGGGGTGGGCTTCGAAGAACGCGCGCTTCATGGTCACCGACGGGTTGTAGTGGGCGAAGAACTGTCTGTCATCGGTGAGCACCGTGAGGTCCAGGGCGGCGATACGGCCGTCGGTGGTGAACACCTCGCCGAAATCGCACTGCCGGGCGTCGGCGGTGGCCTGATAGATGATCCCCACCTGCAGGATCGGCGTCTGCGCCCGGGCGGGATCGAAGCCGTACGCCGCGGCCATTCCGGGGAAGCCGTCCTGGCGTGCCCGGAACTCGGTGTCGACGCACGTCCTGGCCGCGGCCGGGTTGGTCCGCACCAACTCGGCGTACTGAGACAGCGTGCGCACGCCGGTGCGGTCGACGACCCGCTTGCTGGCGGCCAGCGCGTAGGTGTCGTCCATCGGGCCGGGTTCGAGCCATACCATGTCGTTGCGTTCGAGGTCTTCGTCGCGCACCGCCGCGTACTGCTCGCGGGTGTTCGGAATCGGCTTCTCGTGGCCGAGATAGTTGATCCACGCGTTGCCGGTGAACTCGTAGGCCACGTCGACCTGGCCGGACAGTTGCGCCTCGCGGGTGCTGCGGGAGCCGACGATGCCGGTCAGGTCGCGCACCTCGGCGCCGGCCGCCATCAGCGTGAATTCGAGGATGTAACCCAGGATGACCTGCTCGGTGTACTCCTTGGAGCCGACGGTGATACGCGCCCCCTCGATTCCCGGCGTCGGGGTGATCGAGCCCGCACCCACCCTCAGCGGCACCGCGCCGCCCGATCCGAGCCCGCATCCGCTGACGGCCAGAACAACCACGACGGCCAGCATCAGCACGCGATTTCGGTGTAGTCGGTTGCGTCCACCGCGACCAACTACACCGAAATCCCGGTTCATCGCAGCCCCTTGGGGTTCAGGAAGAACTCGGCGAGTCCGCCCAGCCAGTCGACGAGCAGCGCCAGGCAGACGGCGAGCACACTGCCCAGGATGAGGGTGACGTCGTCCTGCAGCTTGTAGCCGGTGTCGATCAGGATGCCGAGCCCGCCGGCGTTGACCAGGAACGACAGCGTCGCCGTGCCGACCGCGAGCACCAGCGACGTGCGCAACCCCGCGAGGATGTAGGGCACCGCCAGCGGCAGTTCCACCCTCAGCAACACTCCGGTCCGCGACATACCCTGCCCCAGACCGGCATCCACGAGGGAGCGGTCCACCTGATCGAGTCCGAGGATGGTGCTCGCGAGCACCGGCAGCAGCGAGTACAGCGCGATCGGTGCGACACCGATCCAGAAGCCGGTGCGTGCCGTCAACAGGAACAGCAACACCAGCAGGCCGATCGCCGGCGCCGCCTGCCCCACGTTGGCCACCCCGATGAACAACGGCCGCAACGCTTTCGCGCCGGGCCTGGTGACCAGGATGCCCACCGGCACACCGACCGCCAGCACGATCGCGGTGACCGCGGCGGTGATGAGCAGATGCTGCCAGATCAGGGTCGCCACGTTGCCGGGGTTGATGTTCTCCTGCTGGGTCGCGGTCAGATCGCGGTTGAACGCCCAGAACACCACGGTCGCACCGACTGCCAACACGAGCGCCGGCTGGACGAGCAGGCGCAGCCGCTCCGCGGAGGTGGCGGTGGGCGTCGTCCCGCTGTCCTGGGCCCGGTCGGCGACGATGCTCACGGTTCGGGCGTCTCCGTGTTGGCCTCCGCGCGCAGCCGGGTGATGGTGCCGATGAGGGTGTCCAGCGTGACCACCCCGGCGTAGCGGCCCCCGGGCCCGGTCACCACCGCGGAGGCGTGCTGCTCGGCGAGGATCGCCTCCAGCGCGTCCTCCAGTGTCGAGTGGGTGCTGACGACGTCGAGGTCCTCGACGGCGTCCGCAAGCGTGGACGCATGCCGCAGCCGCGACTCCCGCACCCATTTGACCGGACGCTCACGGCGGTCCAGGACGACGGCCCAGTCGAAGTCGCTGCGGGCCAGGCGTTCTCGGACGTCGTCGACGGTGTCGTCGGCGGATACCGCGACGTGCTCGCGCAACGCGACGTCCTTGATCCGCATGAGGCCGAGCTGACGCAGCGAGGCGCCGGAGCCGACGAATCCGGCGACGGTGTCGTCGGCTGGGCTGGCCAGGATGTTCTGCGGGGTGTCGTACTGCAGCAGCTTGGACCGCGGCCCGAGCACGGCGATACGGTCGCCGAGTTTGACCGCCTCACCGAAATCATGGGTGACGAACACGATGGTCTTGCGCAATTCGGTTTGCAGCCTCAGTAGTTCGTCCTGCAGGGTGCTGCGTGTGATCGGGTCGACGGCGCCGAACGGCTCGTCCATCAGCAGTACCGGCGGATCGGCGGCCAGCGCCCGCGCCACGCCCACGCGCTGCTGCTGACCACCGGACAGCTGTCGCGGATACCGGTCGGCGTACTGACCCGGATCGAGTCCGACGAGATCGAGCAGTTCGTCGACGCGCGCGTCGATGCGCTTTCGGTCCCAGCGCAGCAGCCCCGGAACCAGGCCGACGTTCTGGCGGATCGTCATGTGCGGGAACAGGCCCGCCTGTTGGATGGAGTACCCGATCTTGCGGCGCAGTTCGGTCGGCTTGATCGACAGCGCGTCGACATCGCCGATGCGGATTCGGCCCGACGTCGGCTCCGACAGCCGGTTGATCATCCGCATCATCGTGGTCTTCCCGCAGCCGGATGGGCCGACGAACACGACGATCTCACCGGCCGGGATGTCCAGCGACGCGTCGTCGACCGCCGGTTCGGTGGCGCCAGGGTAGATCTTGGAGACGTGGTCGAGTTCGATGCGCACACCTGACGGTTCGGTCACCGTCACGCCGTTTCGTGGTGTCATCGAATGCCTTTCGATGTGGTGAGCCGCCCGACGAGCACCAGGACGGCGTCGAGGACCAGCGCGAGGACGATGATCAGCAGCGTGCCGGTCAGCGCCATCGGCACCGCGGTGGGGCTGCCGACGCGCGCCAACCCGGCGAAGATGAGGTTCCCCAACCCGGGCCCCTTGACGTAGGCGGCGATGGCCAGCACACCCATCGACATCTGCGTGCTGATCCGCATGGCCGACAGGATCGACGGCCACACCAGCCGCAGTTCGACCCGGCCGAGGGTGGCCAACCGGCTCATCCCGATCCCCCGCGCGGCGTCGGTGAGCGCCGGGTCGACGGCGTTGAGCCCCACGATCGTGTTGCGGACGATCGGCAGCAGCGAATACAGCACCAGCGCCGCCACACTGGGCACCACGCCGAGCCCGAACACCGGGATCAGCAGACCCAGCAGTGCGAACGCCGGCACCGTCAGTATCACGCTGGACGTCGCGGTGGCGAGGTTGGCCGCGGCGGCGTTGCGGTAGGTCAGCACGCCGAGCGCGACGCCGATCACGGTCGCGATGAGCACGCTCTGCACCACGGCGCTGACGTGCTGATAGGAGTCGAAGGCCAACTGTGCCCGGTGGCTGGTGAGGTAGTCCCACAGCTCCCGCACGACCACCTCCGCGTGTCCGGCTCGTTGAGTGCCGAGTTTGCTGGTACCCCCGGTCGCGGAAAACGAAACGCCAACGCCTGGCGACCGATTCGATTCGCCGTGAGTCAAACCCTGGTGTGGTTGCACCCGGGCGGCGACTCTGACCGGCATGTCGTTACGTGTGGTGAAGTTGGGCGCCAACATCGGCGCCCGGATCGAGGGGGTCCGACTCGGCGGTGGACTCGACGCGGGAACCGTCGCCGCGATCAACGCCGCGTTGCTCGAACACAAGGTGATCTTCTTCCGGGGGCAGCACCACCTCGACGACGACGGGCAGCTGGCATTCGCCCGCCGGCTCGGCACCCCCACCACGGCCCACCCCACCGTCACCTCGCGCGGGCACCGGATCCTGCCGATCGACTCGCGCTACGACAAGGCCAACAGCTGGCACACCGACGTCACGTTCGTCGACCGCATCCCCAAGGCGTCGTTCCTGCGCGCGGTGACGCTGCCGGAGTACGGCGGCACCACGACGTGGGCGTCGACCGAGGCGGCCTACGACCAGCTGCCCCCACCGCTGCGCGCGCTGGTCGAGAACCTGTGGGCCGTCCACACCAACCAGTTCGACTACGCCGCCGACTACGACGGCCGCCGCGAAGCCCTGGCCGACACCGAACGGGAGTACCGCCGAGAGTTCGTCTCGGAGTACTTCGAGACCGAGCATCCGGTCGTGCGCGTGCACCCGGAGACGGGCCGCAAGGTGCTGCTGCTCGGCCATTTCATCAAGCAGTTCGTCGGGCTCGGCGTCGCGGAGTCCACCGCGCTGCTCGCGCTGCTGCAGAACCGGGTCACCAAACTGGAGAACACCGTGCGGTGGAACTGGGAGCCGGGCGACCTTGCGGTGTGGGACAACCGCGCCACCCAGCACTACGCGGTGGCCGACTACGACGACCAGTACCGCAGGCTGAGCCGCGTCACCCTGGCCGGCGACATCCCCGTCGACGTCTTCGGGCAGCACAGCAGGGTGATCGCCGGCGATGCGTCCGGCTACTCCGAGGTGGTGACGCCCGTCGCGCTCGCCAGCTGAACGTCTCGGGCGCCGGTTCCTAGAATGGCCGGCAGTGACGACTCGATCCCGCGACCACGACGCGTGCCCGGGTGCCCTCTCGGTGCACCGGGCCGCCGACGGTGCGCTGGCGCGGATCCGGCTGCCCGGCGGCGCGCTCTCCGGCGCCCAGCTGACCGCCGTGGCGCAGGCGGCGGCGCGGTTCGGCGCCCCGGACCTCGAGCTGACCTCACGCGGCAACATCCAGATCCGCGGCATCACCGACACCGACGCGGTGGCCGATGCCGTCGCCGCTGCCGGGCTGCTGCCGTCGCCGACGCACGAGCGGATGCGCAACATCGTCGCCTCTCCCCTGTCCGGGCGTTCCGGTGGCCTCGTCGACGTCCGCGGTCTGGTGTCCGACCTCGATGCGGCGATCCAGCGCGAGCAGGCGCTGGTGGAGTCCTCCGGCCGGTTCTGGTTCGGCATCGACGACGGCCGCGGTGACGTCTCAGGTCTGGGTACCGACGTCGGCGTCCACGCCCTCGACGGCCGGCATGGGGCGTTGCTGCTGGCCGGCCACGACACCGGTGTGCGCCTGCCCCTCGATGCGGCGGTCGGCGCATTGATCGACGTGGCGCTTCGCTTCGCGGCCGTACGTGGCACCGCCTGGCGCGTCGCTGAACTCGCCGACGCCTCGGACCTGGTCATTTCGGCGCCGACCGCGGAGCCCGGCGCCACCTGGCCGCCGGTGGTGCGTCCACCGGTGGGCTGGATCCCGCAGGACGACGGCCGCGTGACCCTGGGCGCTGCGATCCCGCTCGGTGTCCTTCCCGCGCGGACCGCGGAGTTCGTCGGGGCGGTCGAGTCGCCGGTGATCGTCACGCCCTGGCGTTCGCTTCTCATCTGCGACCTCGACGAAGGGGTGGCCGACGTGGCGCTGCGCGTGCTTGCGCCGATGGGGCTGGTGTTCGACGAGAACTCCCCGTGGCTCGACGTCAGCGCCTGCACGGGCAGCCCGGGCTGCGAGCGCTCGGTCGCCGACGTGCGAGCCGACGCCGCCGACGCAGTCGACGACTCCGCCGAGGGGCACCGCCATTTCGTGGGGTGCGAGCGGGCCTGCGGCAGCCCGCCGGGCGCACAGGTACACGTGGCGACCGCAGACGGATACCGGATACGCCCCGCGAAGCCGTAGCGGTCAGGGCCGGTCGAGCGCCTTGAGCGGCAGCCCGACGACGATGCGGGCGGCGTTGTGGCCCAGCGCCCTGGCCGCTGCGCGATCGCCGGGGGGCGAGATCAGCTCGGCGACCACCGTGGCCAGCTTGTCCAGGTGCACGCACACCCGACCGAGCGAGTCGACCCCGACACCCACACCCAGCGGGGAGCGGGCGGCGGCCAGCGGCGCGAACTCGGTGGCCGGCCGATGATCGGCGACACGTTCGACGGTGTACGGGACGCCTTCTTCCTCGATGCCCGCGAGCACAGCCCGCTCGATCAAGACGCATCCGGCGCTCAGGACGACGATCGTCGGTTTGACGGGCTGTCCGCCGTCACGCCCCAACGCTGCGGCCCACCGAGGCGCTCTGGGCGGCATAGGAGGCGACGAGCCCCGAGGCGACGGCGTTGCGCGGTCCCTCGGTGCCGCGCACATTGCCTGTGCCACAGACGATTCCGTACTTCGCCAGAGCGTCGGCGATCAGTTCCGGGATCTCGAAGTCCAACGCGCAGCCACCGAGGAGCACGACGAAGCCGATGCGGCGCAGATCGCCCTCGGGCGCAACGGATTCCAGGGCCCGCAACGCGTTGACGACGAAGACCCTTTCCTTGGCCGCCCGGCGGACCGCGCGAACCCGGTCGATCGAATGCCTGGTCGGTATCGGACTCATCCCACTGTCACCGAGGGTCACGGTGCGCCCGAACGCGGTCGTCGGCAGTGGCGAGTCGAAGAACTGCGCTGTGCCGTTCTCCAGCCGGACGTGAAAGAAGCTCTCCGCCTTGCCCAGTGGGCAGCGTTTGATCTCCTCGGCCAGCTCCAGGTTGCCGGTACCGAGTTCGGCGTCGATCAACTTGGTGACCAGGTCGCCGGCCCCGGCGAGGTGCACCGCCACCACCGCATCGTCGGGGGTGATGAGCGCGGCGTCGGTCGACCCGCCGCCGAGGTCCAGCACGACCAGTGGCTTGTCCGTGCCCGGGGTGGTGAGCGCCCCGAGCACGGCCATCTCCGCCTCGACACCGCCGACCACGACATCGATCCGCTCGGCACCGACCTGGCGCAACCGCTCCCGCACCGCGTCGGCCACGGCCTTCATCCCGCTGTGGGCGGTGCGGACCATCGCCGCCAGGGCGACCGCGTTCTCCAACGCGACCTCACCGGCCAACCCGCCCCGAACCTCCTGCGGCACGAACGTATCGACCGCCAGCAGGTCACCGATGTGGACTTCGGTGAGCGGGTGCCCACAGAGGTCGGCCATGCTCTGGCGGACATTGGCGATCATGCCGCCGGTGTTGGTGCCCGACTCCCCCACCACGTCGGCGAGCGGGCCGACGCGTCGCACGGCGGTCATGATGCCGGCCGCGCCGTCGGACACGTCGACCGTCGCCCGTTTGAGCGCTCCGATCAGGTGCAGTGATCCGGCCGGGATGACCCGATCGCCGACGTCGCCCGACGGGGTGCGCACCACGACCGCCGAGCGGGTACCGGTCAGCGCCCGCGCCACGGGCGCCACCAGGCGGGTCTCGTCGGCGTCGAGGCCGAAGATGGTCGCGAGCCCGTAGGCATTCGACAGCGTGCGGATCGACTGCCCCGGTGCGGCGACCTCCACGGCGGCCAGCATCCCCTCCGGGACGGCGTCGATGCGTGCGACCTCGTCGACCACCGGGATGGGGCTGTCCAGACGATTGACAACCAGGACCGCGTCGTCGTTGGCCAGGATCGCCCCGGTGACCGCCACCCCCCGCGCGCAGGCGGCGTTGATGGTGCGGGCGACCACCTCGAAGTCCTCGCCGGCGGGCACGGCCACCACCACGGATTCACCCGGTCCGGCAGCCGAGCTCGTGCCGCCGAGCTCCGACAATGCGTGGAACCCGACCACCACGCCGATCCCCAGCCCGCGGCCGCCAGGCGTGCGGGGGTCGTGGCCGATCATCGTGGACTCGGTGATGATCGTCTCGGTGATGGTCTCCATCGCCAACCCGCTGATCACCGGCGTCGCCTCGTTGAGCAGCAGAAGATCCAACTCACTCAACGGGATTCCGGCATCAGACATCGACCGGCCGACCGCCGCGGCGACACCGTCGACGTTCTTGGCGGTGCCCTTGATTCCGGTGGTGGGCGTCAACGCGCCGCTCAGGAACCGCACCGAACCGTCCGTGCCGACCCGCGCCACGCTCGCCTCAGTGGTCGAATTGCCGATATCGACCCCGACCACCGTCCGGATCAACACCTCACCCCCGTCAGCCCGTCAGCAGCTCGGAGAACTGCGGCGCCACCTCCACCGGACGGGCGTTCTTGCGGATCTGCTCGGTCTCCTTCAGATGCAGCAGCGCCGCCTTGGCCTGCCAGCGGGGCCGCGCCATCTGGTCGTTGAGCGTCGGAACCGGTTGCGGCGACTCACCTCTGGCGTACTGCGCCGCATTGGAGCCGATCGTGCGGTAGGTCTCCAGCGTCATCAGCGGGCATTGCGGAAACAACTCCAAGCTCGACAACCTCGGCAGATCCCGTTGGTGGATCATCGTGGTGCCGCGCGACAGGATCCCGATCCCGATACCCGATCCCGACAGCTTGGCCGCGGTGTGCGCGACGACCGCGAGATCCGAGCTGTGCCGGACCCGAATGCAGCGGGCGGCGACCTCCTGCTCCTCGATGCCGGCCAGGATCTGGCGGATCACCTCGGCGTGGGGCAGGTCGACGATCGTCTTGGTGAAGAAATCGGCGAAGGCGGGCGATACCGCGACCACCACCTCGTCGGAGCGGGTGCCCCGCTCGGCGGGGCCGATCTCGGTCAAGGCCAGGGTCCGGGTGGCCTGCGCGTCGTCGGCTGCTGACATCACTCCACCTCGACTTCGGGGTTGGCTGCGCTCGTCACGTGACGAAGGCGTTTGATCTCCTCCCACCGCGTGCCCGACGGCCGGTAGCCGCTGCCCGGGCCCGCGTAGTCATTGCGGTCGTTGATCGCCGACAACGGCTGCAGGTCGCGGGTGAGGATCGCCGAGGTCTGCAACATGTCGCCCGAAACCCGTTGGCGCAACACCTTCAGGATGTTGTCGGCCATATCGGAGAACCCGGTCGATTCCAGGGCTTTGACCACGTCGAGGCCGGTGATGTTGCGGTCCATCACCTGCTGTGCGCCCTTGAGGTCCTCGAGGACGTCGCGGGGAATCAGATCGTTGCTGCCGTGGGCGTATACCGCCGCGTCGATCTCGCTGTCGGAGATCGGCGGCAGGTCGAAGTAGGCGAACACCGACTGCAGGGCCCTGGCCGCGCGCAACCGCACCGCGACGATATCGGACTCCTTGACATGGCGCAGTCCACCGTCGATCTGGAAATCGCGCTGCAGGGTGTTGAAGTCGTCGAAGTCCTCGGCGTCGACGTTGGAACCGGCGAACATGTTGTCGTAGTTGGGAACCGCCGAGTATCCCGAGCAGACGAAGTCGGTGCCCGGCATCATCTGTGGCATCAACCGCGCGGTGCGCCGCATCGGCGAATGCGAGAAGGACTGGTCGTTACCCGAGGCGCACTCGAGATCCACCGCCGAGGCGATCAGGTTCTCGGCGGCGACCGCGCGGATGCCTGCGGGCACCGCGCCGGGCACACCGATGCAGGAGATCGAACCGTTCTGCAGTCCCTGAACCCCGGCGCCCTTGGCGACCAGGATGCAACGAATCTCCAGGTAGAGCATCGACCGCCCCTGGGCGTTGCCCATCTGCACCTCGGATCCGGTCCCCGAGGTGAAGCGCATCTTGATTCCGCGCGACGCGTAGGCCGCGGCAAGGAAGGCCTTCGACCACGGCGTGTCGTCACCGTCGACGAAGACCGGCTCGGTGCCGTAGACGGAGATGGTCTCGGCGTAGCCGGTGATGCCACGCATGCCGAGGTCCAGTTCGGTGGCTTCTTCCAGCGCGCACTGGGTCAGCGGGCCGCCCTCACCGGCCTGGCTGCCGATCAGCAGCGCCAATGCGACCAATGGGGCGTAGCGCACCACGCCGAGCGTCGTCTCGACCTCGGCGAACCCCCGGATCGACGCCTCGGCGGCCTCACAGACCACCTGCAGCGGGTTGTCACGGGCGCTGGTGCAGTGCGCCTGGTTCGCCGGGGTGCGCCGGGCACGCATTTTCTGCATGCCCATCATGATTTCGACGATGTTCATCGTCTTCGCCACGGCGAGCAGCTTGGCCGGTGTGAGGCCTCCGGTCACCGCGATCACCTCGTCGCGGGTAACGCTCGGATCGACCAGCATTCGGGCGATTTCGACGGCGGGCAACGCCATCGACTGTTCGGTGGTGGCGACGTCGATCGCATGATCGGCGATGAACTGATCGATGAAGTCGAAGTCGGCCCGCGCGCGACCGTCCATCTCGACGATCACGCCGTCGGCGACCCGCACGCTCGGCTGCGGATCGAACGCGCTGTCCATCGCCACCATGCCGGCCTCGGGCCATTCCTCGACGAAGCCGTCGAGATTGACCGGACGCTCCTCGAGAACCTCGGTGCGACGGGACCGCCGGATACCGTCGGCGCCCATCGGCGCTGGCGTCGTCACGAATTCTCCTCCCCACTGTTCGCCAGGATCTCGCGGCGCTCGTAGACGTCGGCGGCCTCCCGGACCAATTTCGCGAGGTGTCGGGCCCCGTAGTCGGACTCCAGCTCGACGGCGATCGCCGCCAGCTCCTCCTTGGTCGACGCGTGCGGCCGCAGCGCGTTGTAGATCTCCAGCACCCGCCGATCGGTGATCGCCGTCATCTCCGCAGCACGGCGGAGGTTCGCCCCCAGCGGCTTGCGGCCGACCTTCTCGGCGATCTGAGCCTGCAGGCGCAACGTCTCGGGCGTGATGCGCAGGTCGCTGGCCTGGACATTCCCACCCATCACCGCCTCGATCGTGATGTCGTCGATCGACTTGCCGGTCGGCGTGAACAGCAGGTCAGGACGGTGCACGCTCAGCGGATAGTCCGTAGCCGGATCCAGTGTCGGTTCTGCCACGCCGACATTGTGCGCCAGGTCACGTTGCACCTACGTTGCACCGCAGGTCAGACCGGACACCTAACCGACGACCGCGGCGCCCGCCTCGGCGACCTGGACGTCTTGTTCGACGCTGCCGGCACTGACCCCGATGGCGCCGACGACCTCGCCGCCGGACTGGAGCAGCAGGCCCCCTCCGAACAGCACCATGCCGCCCGAGAGCTGCTCGAGTCCGTACAGTTCGGCACCCGGCTGCGCGACGTCGGTCAGCGCACTGGTGGGCAGATTCATCATGATCGACGTGCGGGCCTTACGAATCGAGATGTCGATGCTCGCCTTGATCGCGCCGTCCATCCGCGCGAACGCCACCAGGTGACCGCCGTCGTCGACGACGGCGATGTTCATCGGCTGACCGATCTCGTCGGCCTTGGCGATGGCGGCCTCGACCACCTCGGTCGCGGTCTTCAAGGGTAGTCTGTTCATGTCGAGTGCCTCCAGAATTGCTTGCTGCACAATGGCATTGCCGATGGCCAACGCTGATTTCCGGCCGCGGACGGACGTCGGTGCCGCAGCGGCACGGGCGGAACGCGCACCAAGCTACCCCAAAGCGCGCCTGCGCCGTGCGGTTTGATCATCCGATGGCGGTGGTCTTCAAACATTCTGCCCCGCAGTGCTATCCGCACGACGGTGACGATTCGCCGGCAGTGATCGGCCAGTCGGTCCTCGCCGGATCGGCGAGGCCGCTATCGTGGTGGGACGCGCCCGGGCGAGCCAAGGCATGTGGGCGCGAGGAGCGGGAACTCGATGGGGATGGCGAAGACGTGGACGGGCCGCGGGTCGGCTCGCGCCCTGCGCGATGTGCACGACGTCGTGGTCGCCGGTCAGGTGAGCCCCGCCGAGCTCAGGTCCGGCTCGCTGCGGCCCCTGGTCGCCGAAAGCTGGCAGCGCAGCCTGTCCACCGGGGTCGACCCGGATCGGGACGGTGCCCTGGCCTCGCGGACCAACCTCGCCGCCGTCCAACGGCGCGCCGAGCATCCGCTCGCCGCGGCACTGCCGGTGATCCGGCGTCTACTGGTCGACGACGCGATCGACAGCGGCGTGGTGGTGGCGGTGACGGCCGCCGACGGCACTCTGCTGTGGGTAGAGGGCGACCCCGTCGCCTGCCGCCAGGCCGAAGCGATGAACTTCGTGCCCGGCGCCGACTGGAGTGAGCACAGCGCGGGCACCAACGCTCCCGGCACCGCCTTGGCCCTCGACCGCGAGCTGCAGATCGACGGCCCCGAACACTTCTTCCGCATCGCCCAGCCGTGGTCCTGCGCCGCGTCGCCTGTGCATGACCCGGCCACGGGCGCATTGCTCGGGGCGATCGACTTGACCGGCGGGTCGCAGGTGGCCTCAGCCCAGGCGTTGGCGTTGGTCCGCGCCACCGCCGTCGCGGTCGAGAACCACCTGGCGCTGCTGCAACTACGGCCGGCACCGGCCGAACCCGCCACGCCGCCCCGCCTGACGGTGCTGGGCGCCGAACGCCCGCGCTGGCAACTCACCGATGACCACGGTCGCGTGCGCACGGTCAGCCTGACGGGCCGGCACGCCGAGATCCTCGCGCTGCTCGTCCGCAATCCGCAGGGCTTGAGCACCGACCACCTCGCGCTGCTGCTCGACGAGAAGGACCTCGACGTGGTGACGGTGCGCGCGGAGATGTCTCGTCTGCGGCGGGTGATCGGGTCGGAGTTCATCGGCTCACGGCCGTACCGGCTGTTGCAACCGGTCGTCACCGACTTCGGGGACGTGTTCGACGCGCTCGCCGCGGGCGACGTGGAGACGGCGGTGCGGGAGTACCGCGGACCGGTGTTGCCGCAGTCCTCCTCCCCGTCGATCGCTCGGCTGAGAACGGAACTGAGCGCGAGTGTGCGCGGTGCCGTGATCGGCACCGGCGACCTCACGCTGCTGCACCGATGGCTCGAGCTTCCCGAGGGCCGCGACGACCGGGACGGCTGGCGGCTGCTCTACGAGGCAGCCGCACCCGGTTCGGCCGGTTGGGTGCAGGCCCGCGGACGCCTGGCCGGAATCGATTTCGAATTCGGCTGAGCCGACGATGCAACTGTGATGCAACGCTGCGCCGCCTAACCTCCGTGACTACTGACACACGTCACCGAGGGCAGGAGACCGCCATGACCACCTATGCACGTCCGGGTTCTGCGGATGCGTTGATGTCGTTTGAGTCGCGCTACGGCAATTTCGTCGGTGGGCAGTGGGTGGCGCCGGTGGGTGGGCAGTACTTCGAGAACGTGACGCCGGTGACGGGTCAGGTGTTCTGCGAGATCCCGCGCTCGACGGAGGCCGACATCGAGGCGGCTCTGGATGCCGCCCACGCCGCGGCGCCGGGGTGGGGGAAGACCTCGCCGGCTGAGCGGGCGCAGATCCTGCTGGCGATCGCCGATCGGATGGAGGCGAATCTGGAGTCGCTGGCGGTGGCCGAGTGCTGGGACAACGGCAAACCGATCCGCGAGACGCTCAACGCCGACATCCCGTTGGCGATCGACCATTTCCGGTATTTCGCCGGGGCGGTGCGCGCGCAGGAAGGGGCGCTGTCCCAGATCGACGAGGACACCGTCGCCTACCACTTCCACGAACCACTCGGGGTGGTCGGCCAGATCATTCCGTGGAACTTCCCGATCCTGATGGCGGTGTGGAAGTTGGCCCCCGCCCTGGCGGCGGGGAATGCCGTGGTGCTCAAACCGGCCGAGCAGACCCCGGCCTCGATCCTGTACCTGATGTCGTTGATCGGTGATCTGCTGCCCGCCGGGGTGCTCAACGTGGTCAACGGGTTCGGGGTGGAGGCCGGCAAACCGCTGGCGTCGAGCAACCGGATCGCCAAGATCGCGTTCACCGGGGAGACCACCACCGGCCGGCTGATCATGCAGTACGCCAGCCAGAACCTCATCCCGGTCACCCTGGAGTTGGGCGGTAAGAGCCCCAACATCTTCTTCTCCGACGTGATGGCCGCCGGCGACGACTTCCAGGACAAGGCCCTCGAGGGGTTCACGATGTTCGCCCTCAACCAGGGCGAGGTGTGCACGTGCCCGTCGCGGTCGCTGATCCAGGCCGACATCTACGACGAGTTCCTGGAGTTGGCGGCGATCCGCACCAAGGCGGTGCGCCAGGGCGACCCGCTCGATACCGAGACGATGATCGGGTCGCAGGCCTCCAACGACCAGCTGGAAAAGGTGTTGTCCTACATCGAGATCGGCAAGGACGAAGGCGCGCGGGTGGTCACCGGTGGCGAGCGCGCCGACCTCGGCGGCGACCTCAACGGCGGCTTCTACGTCCAGCCCACGATCTTCGAAGGCCACAACACGATGCGCATCTTCCAGGAGGAGATCTTCGGACCCGTGGTGGCCGTCGGCAAGTTCACCGACTACGACGACGCGATCGCCCAGGCCAACGACACCCTCTACGGGCTGGGTGCGGGGGTGTGGAGCCGCGACGGCAACACCGCCTACCGCGCCGGGCGCGACATCAAAGCCGGCCGGGTCTGGACGAACTGCTACCACATGTACCCCGCCCACGCGGCGTTCGGCGGCTACAAGCAGTCCGGCATCGGCCGCGAAACCCACAAGATGATGCTCGACCACTACCAGCAGACCAAAAACCTGCTCGTGAGCTACAGCAACAAAGCCCAAGGCTTCTTCTGACCGGAGTGATTTCGGCGCTGACCGGCGCTCAGCGTACGCGGGCGCGCCGAATCGCCTGTGCCGCCTGGAAAGGACACCCATCGTTGAGCGCCCCCAATGTCACCGGCGCGGTTCAAGCGCACCGCGACAGCATCACCGACCCGCACCGGTTCTGGCTGCGCGCCGCCGAGGCCATCGACTGGGACACCCCGCCGCGCGTTGCGCTGGAGCACACTGACGCGCACACGTGGAGGTGGTTCCCCGACGGCACGCTCAACACCTGCCACAACGCACTCGATCGCCATGTCGACGCCGGCCATGGCGACCGCATCGCCCTGGTGTTCGACTCGGCGATGACCGGCCACACCGCCCGGTTCACCTACGGTGAGCTGCGCGACCGTGTCGCGGTGTTCGCGGGGGCGCTACGGCAGATGGGCGTCAGCGCGGGGGATCGCGTGGTGATCTACCTGCCGATGATCCCCGAGGCGGTCATCGCCATGTTGGCGTGCGCCCGCATCGGCGCCATCCACTCGGTCGTGTTCGGCGGGTTCGCGGCGACCGAACTGGCGGCCCGCATCGACGACGCCCAGCCCACCGCGCTGCTCACCGCGACGGGCGGTCTGGAGCCCGGGCGCGTTGTCGACTACCTGTCCACGGTGCGCAAGGCGCTGGACCTCTGTGCCACCCCACCGCACGCCGTCGTGGTCAAGCACCGCCCCGAGGTTTCCGGCACCGCATCACGGCAACCCGGGTGGCTGGACTGGGACGCCGTCGTCGCCGACGCCGAGCCGGCCGGTGCGGTCCCGGTTCCGGCCACCCATCCGCTCTACATCCTCTACACCTCCGGCACCACCGGTAAGCCCAAGGGCGTCGTGCGCGACAACGGTGGCCACGCCGTCGCGATGGCATGGTCGATGGCCAACATCTACGGCGTGCAACCCGGCGAGGTGATGTGGACCGCCTCCGACGTCGGGTGGGTGGTCGGACACTCCTACATCGTGTACGGACCGCTGATCGCGGGCGCCACCACCGTGCTGTACGAGGGCAAACCGGTCGGCACGCCGGATGCCGGGGCGTTCTGGCGCATCGTCGACGACTATGGCGTCAACGTGCTGTTCACCGCCCCGACCGCGCTGCGCGCGATCCGCAAGGAGGATCCGGAGGGCGCCGAACTCGCCAAGTACCGGCTGGACTCGCTGCGCACCATGTTCGCCGCCGGCGAGCGGCTCGACCCACAGACCTACCACTGGGCGACGGAGATCCTCGACCGGCCGGTCGTGGACCACTGGTGGCAGACCGAGACCGGGTGGGCGATCTGCGCCAATCCACGCGGGCTGGACCCGCTGCCGGTGAAACCGGGGTCCGCCTCGGTGCCCGTACCCGGCTACGACGTGCGGGTGCTCGACGCCGACGGTCGGGAGCTCGGCCGCACCGAGGAAGGCAACATCGCCATCCGGTTACCACTGCCTCCAGGCTCCCTGCAGGGACTGTGGAACTCCCCCGATCGGTTCCGCGCGTCGTATCTCGACGCGTTCGCCGGCTACTACGCCACCGGCGACACCGGGTATTTCGACGACGACGGTTACCTGTTCGTCCTCGGCCGCAGCGACGACGTCATCAACGTGGCCGGCCACCGCCTCACCACGGGATCGATGGAGGCCGTCGTCGCCACACACCCTGCGGTGGCCGAATGCGCCGTCGTCGGAATCCGCGACGAGGTGAAGGGACAACGCCCCGTCGCACTGGTCGTCCTCAAAGCCGGCGCCGACGTCGACGCGGCAACCCTGCAGGCCGATGTGGTGGGCCTGGTCCGCGACCAGATCGGACCGGTTGCGGCCCTCAAGGAGGTTCACGTCGTTCCCGCGCTGCCCAAGACGCGCTCCGGAAAGATCCTGCGGCGCACGATTCGCCAGATCGCCTCGGGTGAGGAGTACAAGGTCCCGCCGACGATCGAGGACCCGGCCGTTCTCGATGCGCTCCCCAACCTGGCCGCACAACCCAACCCGTAGGGTGTTCGGCGTGCTGGACTACATCCGCGACGCCGCCGAGATCTACCGGCAGTCGTTCGCGACGATCCGCGCCGAGGCGGATCTGGCGCGGTTCCCCGACGATGTGGCGCGGGTGGTGGTCCGGCTGATCCACACCTGCGGTCAGGTCGACGTGGCCGACCACGTGGCGTTCACTGACGACGTCGTCGCCCGTGCGCACGGCGCGCTCGCCGCGGGCGCGCCGGTGCTGTGCGACTCGTCGATGGTGGCCGCCGGGATCACCCGGTCGCGGCTGCCCGCCGACAACGAGGTGGTGTCCCTGGTCGCCGACGCCCGCGCACCCGAGCTGGCCGCCGAATTGGGGTTCACCCGGTCGGCGGCCGCGGTCGACCTGTGGGCCGACCGGCTGGGCGGCGCCGTGGTCGCGATCGGCAACGCGCCGACGGCGCTGTTCCGGCTGCTCGAAGTGATCGACGAGGGCGCCCCCGTCCCGGCGGCGGTCCTCGGCGGTCCGGTCGGATTCGTCGGCTCCGCGCAGTCGAAGGAGGAGCTCATCGCCCGTCCGCGCGGCATGTCGTATCTCGTGGTGACGGGCAGGCGCGGCGGCAGCGCGATGGCCGCCGCCGCGGTGAATGCGATTGCGAGCGACCGAGAATGAGCAGGGGCACGCTGTACGGCGTCGGGCTGGGACCCGGCGACCCGGAACTCGTCACGGTCAAAGCGGCCCGGGTGATCGGACAGGCCGACGTGGTCGCGTATCACAGCGCCCGCCACGGCCGCAGCATCGCGCGCCGCATCGCCGAGCCCTACCTGCGGGACGGCCAGCTCGAAGAGCACCTGGTCTATCCGGTCACCACCGAGGTCAGCGACCATCCCGGCGGCTACGCCGGCGCCATGGAGGACTTCTACCGCGAGGCCGCCGACCGCATCGCCGCGCACCTCGACGCCGGGCGCGACGTCGCGCTGCTCGCCGAGGGCGACCCGCTGTTCTACAGCTCCTACATGCACATGCACACCCGGCTCACCGAGCGGTTCGCCGCCGAGATCGTGCCCGGCGTGACGTCGGTGAGCGCGGCGTCGGCGGCCATCTCGACCCCGCTGGTGCAGGGCGAAGAGGTGCTGACGATCCTGCCGGGAACCCTGCCCGCCGCCGAACTCGAGCGACGGCTGGCCGACACCGACGCGGCGGTCGTCCTCAAGCTCGGCCGCTCCTATCCCGCGGTGCGCGCCGCGCTGGCGGCCACGGGACGGCTCGACGAGGCGTACTACGTCGAACGCGCCAGCACCGCCGACCAGCGGGCGCTGTCGGCCGCGGAGGTCGACGCCGACGACAAGGTCCCCTACTTCTCGCTGGCGATGATCCCCGGCGGCTCACGCAGCCGGGCGGTGACCGGCAGCGTGACCGTCGTCGGGCTCGGTCCCGGTGCCACCGAGTGGATGACCCCGCAGAGCCGGCGGGAGCTGGCGGCCGCGACCGATCTGATCGGCTACGGGCCCTACCTCGACCGAGTCGGTCTGCGCGACGGCCAGCAGCGCCACCCGAGCGACAACACCGACGAACCGGCCCGCGCCCGCCTGGCCTGCACGCTGGCCGAGCAGGGCCGCGCCGTGGCGGTGGTGTCCTCGGGCGACCCCGGGGTGTTCGCGATGGCCACCGCGGTCCTCGAGGAGGCCAAGCAGTGGCCGGGCGTCGAGGTGCGGGTGATCCCGGCGATGACCGCCGCCCAGGCCGTCGCGAGCCGGGTGGGCGCACCACTGGGGCACGACTACGCGGTGATCTCGCTGTCCGACCGGCTCAAACCGTGGGAGGTCATCGAAGCCCGCCTGACCGCGGCCGCGACGGCCGACCTGGTGCTGGCGATCTACAACCCGGCGTCGAAGACGCGGACCTGGCAGGTCGGCCGGATGCGCGATCTGCTGCTGGCCCACCGCGATCCGGGCACACCCGTGGTGATCGGCCGGGACGTGGCTGGGCCTCGCGAGGAGGTCAGGGTCGTGCGGTTGGCCGATCTGGACCCGGCCGACGTCGACATGCGGTGCCTGCTGATCGTCGGGTCGTCGCAGACCCAGTGGTACACCGACGATGCGGGCGACCGGGTGTTCACCCCGCGTTACTACCCGGGGTGATAGTGTCACGCGTCACAGTGTGACGAAAGGCGGTGCCGTGCAGGCCCTCATCCCCGGTAAACCCGCAGATGTCACCGCCGAATGGCTCGGCTCCGCCCTGTCGCGCGGCGGCACCCCCGTCGACGTCACGGCCGTCGACACCGTCCCGATCGGCACCGGGCAGACCGGCGCCACGTACCGTGTGACGGTCACCTACGCCGATCCGCAGCCGAGGCTGCCCGCGTCGTTCGCGATCAAACTGCCGTCACAGGACGAGACGGTCCGCGACCGCGTCGCCATCGGGTACCGCTCCGAACACGCCTTCTACACCACACTCGCCGACCGGGTGCAGATCCCGATTCCACCCTGTTACCACTGCGAGATCGCCGGTGACGGTTTCGATTTCGTGCTGCTACTCGGAGACATGGCACCCGCGGTCCAGGGCGACCAGATCGCCGGCTGCGACGCCGAGGAGGCGACGCTTGCGGTCGAGGCGCTGGCCGACCTGCACGGGCCGACGTGGTGTGATCCGCGGTGGGCCGACTTCCCGGGTGTCGCGATGCCGAAGCCGCAACCCGCGTCCGCGCAGGGGTTCGGAGAGGTGGCCACCATGGCGGCCGGGATCACGCTGGACCGGCTCGGCGACCGGATGACCGCTGAGGATCGCGAGACGTTGACGGCGGCGATGTCGGTGGTGACGCCGTGGTTGCTCGCCGAGCCCGACCGGTTCGCGGTGCTGCACGGCGACTACCGACTCGACAACATGCTGTTCGAGCCGGACCGATCGCGGATCACGGTGGTCGACTGGCAGACCCTCGGGTCAGGGCTGCCGGCCCGGGACCTGTCGTACTTCACCGCGACCAGTCTGCAGCCCGGGACTCGGGCCGCGGTCGAACGCGATCTGGTCGGCGCCTACCACCGCAGGCTGCTCGGCCACGGTGTCACCGGATACGACCTCGAAACCTGTTGGCGTGACTACCGGTTGGGGATGCTGCAGGCGCCGCTGATCACCGTGCTCGGCTGCGCGTTCGCCACGTCGACCGAGCGCGGCGACGAGATGATGCTGGTGATGGCCGCGCGCGGATGTCAGGCGATCCGCGAACTCGGCACCCTCGATCTCATCGCACCGACGCG